>JAKBES010000228.1 GCA_021833665.1 Acidobacteriota bacterium | reverse complement strand
CGCCCGGTCTCTCGTGATGGCGCCTGGGATAGGCGGGTCAACAAAGCGAAGATCCTCGACGTGGTCGCCCGCCCAGCGCGCGGCCATGCTTCTCAAATCCTCCATGTCGCCCAGACGGTGGAGCTGCAGCCGCTCGATGAACTCTCCGTGGCTCCGCCGGCGCATGCGGATGGTCACGGAACGGTCGGCCAGCGTGGGGGGCAGCTCGCCGATGAGGGCGATGGCCTTGGGCGCCCACGTGCTGAACATGCACACGTGGTGGTCATCGCCCGTGACCCGGGTCACGTAGGCTTGGCTGCGCATGTGGCCGCTGTTGAGGATGCCCCGGAGGCCCTCGGAGTCGCTGATGAACGTGTCCGCCTCGTCCAAAAGGAGGGTCGGCTGGTAGGTGTCCGCCACCCGGAAGACCGCCGACGGGGTGATGTTGGCCGACGTGAGAGGCTTGGGGACCAGGGCGCTCAAGAGCGCCAGCGCGGTGCTCTTTCCGCAGCCCTTATCGGGGCTCGTGATGGCCAGGATGGGGGAGATTTCAAAGGCGTCGTGGGCGTGAGCGAAGAGGGTCCACAGCGCCATGAGGGCGGACTGCTCCTGGGTCACGGCGACGAAGCGCCGAAGGGTCTGCTCCAATGAGGTGAGGATAACCGCCCCGTCCACGGCCTCGGGCCAGAGGTCCGGCTCTTGCAGGCCCGTAGGCCGCTCGCCCCTGGTCTTCCCGGCCGGCATGGCCGTCTCCAGGATCCGCCCGGCGCTTCTGAAACCCAGAAGCCGGAGCTTCCGGAGGGCTCCCTCCCGGGCCAGTTCCCGGGAGGTATCGTCCATCGGCGTGAGGGCGTCGCGGAACCGGTTGAGAACCGCGCGGACCTCTTCGATGGCGGGATGCTCCGGCAGCGGGTCCAGAAGGGCCACCGCTTCCTCAATGGACATCGGTGGTTCGGGCGCGGCCAGGGCCCGAAGGTGTTTGAACCGGTCGTCCATCATCGGCCTCGCCTTTGCCGTCTTTCAGCGGCGGCGATGGATTCGAGGGTCCGGATGAGCTCTTCCTCGGCCAGGGGCGGCTGGCAGCTCTGGAGATTCCAGCTCTTGAGGAGACCGGCGGTTACGAAGGGGTCTACGCGGTGGCGGAGAAGGTGGCCCGCCAGCCGAGTCAGGCTCGTGTTGCGCTGGCCCTCGCGCGCGCCAGCGAGCACGAGAGCACCGAGAGGACTGCGAGGGACTTGAAGTGACGAATGCCCCGGTGGTCCCTTCAATTGCTTCAACAGCCAATCGGGCAAGGGCGCCGGTTCCAAGTGCGCCGGATGCTTAGCACCGTCCCAGGCGTACCGGCAACCGCTGGCGTGGAGGGAGGGCGGGGCTACGATGTAGCCCCCGTCTCCTCTCATGTCCAGCCCCGGGCCAAGGAGCCCTGCGGAGTTGGGCACCCGAATCCCTGGATGGCGAAAGACCAGGTGCCGTCCGCCGCCGCCAGTCTGCGCGGTTACCGTTACAGGCAGTCCACCGAACCGGCTTTCCAGTGTTTCAAGGGCGGCCTCTCCGCCGTGCCTCGGGTCCACGTCCAGCACCACCAGCCCCGATGCCTCGCCCGTCACGAGGCCGATGTTGGCTTCAGGCCACCGGTGCCACCAGGCATGAATCATGGGAGCCTCGGAGGTGGCCTGCTGCGGCCAGTGGGACAGTCTTGGGTGCTTTCCAGGAGCGTCGCATCCGGCGCTGCCGCACGAGCAGCGCCCCGCCTCCGCACCGTGGAGCGGGAAGATGGGATACCCCCGCTGACCGTACCACGCCGCGGCCTTGCTCACTCTGGACGAAGCCATGGCTCAGTTCGCCTGTGGGCCAGGGAACGTATTAGCCGCCGGCGCCATCCCGCAGTACTGGGCCTCAAGCAACCGGTCCAGGTCCAGCTTCCTAAAGCGCAGCAACCGCCCAAGTTTCGCGCAGGGGATCTGCTTCTTGGAAATGCGAACGTAGAGGCTCCCGATGGGGATGCGGAGGTAGTTCGCCGCCTCCTGGGCCGTCATGAGGATTTGAGCATCGCCGGTCAGATTGGAATCGTTTGTCATCCTTCGTCCTTTCTCATCCCACCATGGGATTGAGAGGACTATAAGGGGGCAGATAGGCATGGTCTAGCCCTTTTTCCTCTGCATTTAGGGAGGTGGGAAAGGGACGAGGAACAGCCATGAAACCTTTTTCAGACGGTGCTTTGGCTGGGTTGAATCGGAAAAGTGGCGAGCGGAGGAAACCTAGAGTGTGGGCCGCCGGTCGGAAGGATAGAGCGCAACGCGGACCCGGATGCCGTAGAGAGACTCGATCCAGTCCCAGGCCGCCATGGCTTCCCCGTTCTTGGGGTAGCTGGCCTTGGAACCCTTGAGCGTTTTCTTGGAAAACTTCCGCGCCCGCATGAAACGGTGACAGCGCGCCCAGTCTTGTGGAGCCATGAAGCAGAGCGAGGGGCACCGCTCGGCCTCTTCTGGCACGAGCTTCATGAGGCGGGCCGCCTCGCGAAAGAGGGGGCGAAGATCGAAAATGGGCAGGTCGCGGTTCGGCGGCGAGTAGGGCGAGGTGGCCGCCGTTGCACGGTCAGGCCACTCGGCCGGCTCCTCGCCTACGGCGTAGGAGGCCGCCACGCCGGGTTTCTGGCAGCGGATGCTTCGAATGTAGCCCTCTTGGCGCGTCCGGTCATACTCCCACGCCGTCCGAGAAGGCATGCCGTAGGCTTGCACGGCCCGGTCCATGGCTCGCTTTACGTC
Source organism: Acidobacteriota bacterium (assembly GCA_021833665.1). Classification (GTDB taxonomy): domain Bacteria; phylum Acidobacteriota; class UBA4820; order UBA4820; family DSQY01; genus JAKAJA01. The sequence goes on along the minus strand of JAKBES010000228.1, from coordinate 3,417 downwards.
CCGTTCGATATGGGCTGGGATGGGTTTGCCTGTGGCCGCCACCCCGGCCCTTCGGCGCAGTTGTGCATCCAGGGGGCCGAAGATGGTCGAATGCTTGATGAACCGCAGGATCAGATAATAGTAGAGCCGGGCGCGTGTCAGTGTCGGCAGTTCGGACAGGGGGAAGGCGGCCTCCGCCAGAAGGGTCTGCACATCCTCTGGAAAGTCTCGTGGGTGAGCCGGCAACCGGACTGGCGGTTCCAGAAATCCCTCCGACAGACTCCCATACACCGCGGCCGTTGGGCCCGCCGGCAAATAGCCCTTCCCATAAGCCGGCTGGCAGAGGAGCCACGCCAGCGCGTGCAGCGTCAGCCCGCAGTTGTCGCCCGTCGTGTGCCTCGCCGCCCTGTCCCGCGTCCGATACCCGAACATGGGGCCCGGCAGGTACCGGAAGGCCCCTCTTCCCCCCTGCGCGTTCTTGAAGAGCCACAGCGCCGTGTGGACCGGGAACGTGTCCTTCCGGCCCCGCACCAGCACTTCCCAAAGATTCGCCGGAGGCTTGACCTCCTCCGGCGCGAAGGACCTCAGCTTGCGAACTCCAGACACGTTACCCTCTCCATTGCCCGGTTTTTAGGATAGTTCCCTCTTTCAAGATTCCCCCGCCAAACATGCGCTTCAAGGGCTGATCGGGTCCGGCAGACCATTCCGGATCTTGGTGTAGGCCTCTCTTGAGAGCCATTCGGCTACGGCTTTCTGGAAGGCCGGATCGTTCATGTACCGTGCGAAGATGTCCTCGTTCTGCTCCATGCGCTCGATCATGAGGTTCTCGACGAGGTTATCGAACACGAGGGAGAACTTGTCCTGGGGGTTCACCTTCGCGGCCTGCTGAAGCCGCTCGTCGGCTAGGGCGACCTCCAGGATCTGATCGAAGAAGAGCTGGTCCGCCTCGGTGAATTCGGTGCCGAAGCGGTCATTGATGAGGTCGATCAGACGAGACAGTGCGACCGGCTCTTCGCGAACGATTCCGCTTCCCACCTCGCTGGGGCCATCCAGGGGCTTCGCATAGCCCTTGCGCAGGTCAATGGACCCTTCACTGATCTTCTGCAAGCGGTAGTACTCAAGACGCACCTGGTCATCGAAGGTGTAGTGAGGGCCCGACCTTCGCCTGGGCAATTTGGGAGCGAGGTACCTGAAGAATGTGTACAGCTTTTCCAGGTCGGTGTCCTGATAGGGGATGATCTGGCTGAGGAAGGCGTAGAGGTTCCGGAAGGCGTAGAGCTTCCCGCGCCACAGCTCCGCCTCCTCCTCGTCGCTCTCCAACAAGTCCCGGAAGCGGTCTACGGAAGGATCTAGGGCGGCGTTCATGGCCTGGTGATCCGATGGGCTCTGGCGCTGCTTGGGCTTGAAGTAAACTTCGCAGAAACGGTGGACTTCCTCTTCGAGGTAGATCCCCGATCCGTCCATCTCGGCTTTGATCTCGTACATTCGGGACGGCTCTACTCGTTCGCCCATGACGGCGCCTTCGTAGAACTGTTGGAATGCCGCCTGAATCTCCTCCGGATTGTTCACGAAGTCCAGGACGAAGGTATCCTCCTTCAGGCGATGAACGCGATTGAGCCGGGAGAGGGTCTGCACGGCCTGAATGCCCGCGAGCCGCTTGTCCACGTACATCGTGTGCAGTAAGGGTTGGTCGAACCCCGTTTGATACTTCTCGGCCACCAGGAGCACCTGATACTCGGACGTGCCGAACCTCTCAGGGAGTTCCTTCTCCTTGATCCCCCTGTTCATGCCCTCTTCGGTATACGTCACACCTGGAACCTTGTCGTCCACGACAGCGCCGGAGAAGGCCACCAAGGTCTTGATCCACGTGTAGCCCTTCTCCGAGATGTACCGGTCGAAGCTCTGCTTGTAGCGGACTGCCTCCAGCCGGGAGCCCGTGACCACCATGGCCTTGGCCTTTCCGCCAATCTTGTGGCGGGTGACGGCATTGAAGTGCTCGACCATGATCTCCGTCTTCTGGGCGATGTTGTGGGGATGGAGCTTGAGGAACCGGGCCAGAGCCTTCGCGGCCTTCTTTCGCTCTACGTTGGGGTCGTCCTTGCAGGCTTTCAGCAACCTGAAGTAGGTCTTGTAAGTCACGTAGTTCTTGAGCACGTCGAGGATGAACCCCTCCTCGATGGCCTGGCGCATGGTGTAGCGGTGGAAGGGCTCTCCTTCGCGCCCGAACACGGCGAGGGTCTTGTGTTTTGGCGTGGCCGTGAAGGCGAAAAAGCTGAGGTTCGCCTGCTTTCCCCGCTTCGCCATGCTCCGGAACAGCTCGTCCATGGCGCCCAGGCCTTCCTCCTCGGCCTGCCGGCGCGCCCGTTCCTTCAGTTCCTCTCCTCCCAGCACCTCCTTGAGCTTTGTAGAGGTCTCGCCGGATTGGGAGCTGTGCGCTTCATCGACGATGACGGCGCAGCGGCGCGTTGGAAGGGTGTCTTTGCCCTCCTCTCCCCGCTCCTTGGCCATTTTGATCAGATGATCCGAGACGAAGGGAAACTTCTGGAGAGTTGTGATGACGATGGGCACGGCATTCTCGAGAGCCTGGGCGAGCTGGTGCGAATCTTCATTGATTTTCAGCACGACCCCTTGCCGGTGATCGAACTGATAGATGGTCTCCTGGAGCTGTTGGTCCAGCACGAGCCGGTCGGTGACCACCACGACCGTGTCGAAGACCTTCCGATTCGTTTCGTCGTGCAGGGACGAGAGCCGGTGCGCCAGCCAGGCGATGGTGTTGCTCTTGCCGCTGCCCGCGGAATGCTCCACGAGGTAGTTATTCCCGGCGCCCTCTGTCCGGGCCGCCTCCACGAGCTTCCGCGTGGCCTGAAGCTGGTGGTAGCGGGGGAAGATCATCGTCTCCTTCTTGATCTTCCTCCCGTCTTCAGTGCGTCGCTCCTCAACCTGGAGGTGGATGAAGCGGGCCAGGAGATCCATAAGGCTGTCCCGCTGGAGGACCTCCTCCCAGAGGTAGGCGGTTCGGTACGTTCGCCCCGCCGGATCGGCCGGGTTGCCCGCCCCGCCGTTCAGCCCCTTGTTGAAAGGCAGAAAATGCGTGGCTGTTCCCGCGAGCCGCGTGGTCATGAAGACCGATTCTGTATCTGCGGCGAAGTGGACGAGTGTCCGCTTCTTGAAGTCGAAGATAATCTCGCGGGGGTCGCGGTCAACCATGTACTGGTGCTTGGCCTCATGGACGGTTTGGCCCGTCATGGGGTTCTTTAATTCCAGGGTGGCCAAGGGAATGCCGTTGAGGCTCAGCGTGACATCCAGCGACTTCTCGCTGGAAGCGCTGAAGTGAAGCTGGCGTGTAATGCCGAGCTGGTTGGCCGCATAGGCGGCTTCCAGTTCGGGATTGAGGCCGTGAGCGGCCTTGAAGGCGGCCACGCGGAGTGTGCGGCCGAA
>JAKBES010000019.1 GCA_021833665.1 Acidobacteriota bacterium | reverse complement strand
ACACCCGTTCCCATTCCGAACACGGAAGTTAAGCTCCACAGCGCCGATGGTACTGCGTGGGCAACTGCGTGGGAGAGTAGGTCGCCGCCGGGAGTAAAAAGGAAAGGCCCGCCGCAAGGCGGGCTTTTTCATTATTGCGGCGGCTTTCTCAATCGCGGAGAGGCAGCCCTCTTGTGCGTGGATGGCGACCGTGGTCCAATACGAACGGCGAATCCGACCATGACAGAGAGCCCTTACCAAATGGAATCCATTGAGGCGCTCCACCGGGCTCTCCATGAGACGAGGGCCTACGAGCCCTGGCGGGCCATGGATCCGGGCCCGGCGGCCACGGTGGATGAGCGCTACGCGGCCCTTCCGCATACGGACAAGGCGTTCATACGTTCGGCCTTTCCCTACGGACTCGTTCCGCGGGAGAAGGACCTCGACCAGGGCCTTCTGCGCGGGGATGTGGAGCTCGTCGCCACGAGCGGCACCACCGAGGAACGAGTCATAAACGTCTGGAACCAGCGCTGGTGGGACTTCTCGGAACAGGAGTCGTGGAAGCTGCACGCGGTCACGGCCAGGGTCTGCACGGGCGCGCACCGGGAAGCGATCCTTACGAGCGCTCGAAACGTGGGCCCCGCCAGCGACGGAAGGGAGCTGCCCTTTCAGGAGCGAAGGTTGGGGCGGCTTCTCTATCTGAACGAGCGGTCGTCGCCGCTCCTATGGACCAACGAAACGCTCATCCGAATCGCGCGCGAGCTAGACGAGTACAGGCCGCACGTTCTGGAATGCAATCCCTCCTACCTTGCCCGATTCGCACTCGGCGCGGAGCGGCTGGGGCTGGCAGTCGCCCAGCCCGACATCATCCTCTTCACCTACGAATTCCCCTCGCTGTTGCACCTCAGGCAGATCAAGCGCGTCTTCGGCGCGCCTCTCGGGTCATCGTACGGCTCGACGGAGGCGGGATACGTTTTCATGGAGTGCGAGCACGGTGCTCACCACCTCAACGCGACATCGTGCCGGGCGGATTTTGTTCCCCTGCCGGGAGCTGAGGAGGGCATCGGATCCCTCCGAGTCACCCCCTTCGGCAACGAATGGACCGCCCTCCTGCGCTTCGATCCAGGCGATCTGGTCCGGATCAGCACGGAGTTCGCATGCCCGTGCGGAAGGAACGGCGCGGTCGTTCTGAAGGCCCTTGAAGGAAGAAAGACGGCGCTCACGCGGACCCTCGAAGGGCGGCCCGTGACCCAAGCGGAGCTCGATGGTGTCCTCGCTGCCGAAGAAGCTCTGGTCACCTACCAACTGGTCCAGGAAGGGAAAGGCATCTACGTCCTCAAGGCCGTTCTTCCTGAACGAGGAAGGCGCGGAGCGATGGACCGCCTGCATGACGCTCTTCGGGAACTCTACGGGCGCCATGCCGTAGCCCGAATTGACACGTGCTCCGACCTGGAGCCGGAGGCTTCCGGCAAGTTCCTCATGGCCAAGGGTCCGCCATGGACTCCTTCCGCCCATGGCGGGCCCAGCGCGTGAACGCGAGGGCCGTCACCCTTCTGGCGGGCTCGCCAGGAGGGAGAAATGGCCGTGCGGACACAGCCTTGCGCCGTGCCCTGGCCGCCCTAGGTAAAGAGGCCCCGACCTTGGCGTACCTCGGGTGTGCCGCCGGGGAGTCGGTTCCGTTCCGCCTTGCTATCTCCGCGCTCCTGGTAGCCTCTGGATGCGGGCGAATTGTGAACGTGGACCTCGGCGGCCGGCGGCCCGATCTTTCCGCGGCGAGATCGAGCCTCGCCAGCGCCGACGCGGTCTTCGTCTCGGGAGGGGATGTGGAGCTGGGGATGGCCGCCCTCGACCGCCACGGGCTGAGCCCGTACCTGCGGTCCCTGGCAGGACAAGGCAAGCCCTACATCGGCCTTTCCGCGGGGAGCATCATGCTCGGACGATCCTGGATTCGCTGGAGGGACCCGCTGGATGACGCCTCCGCCGAAGTCTTCCCCTGCCTGGCCGTGGCGCCTCTGGTGTGCGATACCCACGATGAGGGCGCCGGGTGGACCGAATTGCAGGCCCTGCTGCGCCTCCTTCCCGAGGGCAGCGACGGCTGGGGCATCCCCTCGGGCGGGGACTTGCAGGCGAACCCGGACGGCACCGTCACGTGGACCGGCCGTCCTCCTGCCCACTTTCGCAGCACCCCCAAGGGCATCCAAGCCGTCTGACCTGGCAGGCCGCGAGCCATTCGGGTTATCAAAAAAGAGCGGGCCCGCGGGCCCGCTCTCTGGTACTGTAAGGTGAGACCCGGAAGATCAATGTCCTCTGCCGCCGCCTTTTCCCTTGTTGCTGGGATGGCTTCCCGTTCGAGGGTAGTGGGCTGGGGCGGGTTGAGGAGCCTGCGCGCCTGTGTGCCCGTACACGCGGGGCCGGGCGCTGGATTCGTGTTCATGTCCCTGGGAGGGACGGCGTCCCTCGGACTCGCTGGGCGGTGCGGCGGCGGGACGGCGGGCACGTGCCGCGGGTCTCTCGAAGCGGTGGTCTTGCTGCTCCTCCCGCTGGGCCGGTGCCGGAGCGGAGAAAGATTCGGCGCCTCCCCGGCCGCTGAAGCCCCCCTTGGAGGCCGGGACTCGTGATCCGCCCGGTTTCCCTGCGGAACGCTTGGCCGCCCAAGGTTTGGAGGACCGCTCCGAGGGGCTCCGGGATTCTTGGGGCTTGTCCGAACGCCAGGCGGTCTTGGGCTTCGCCTTGCCATGGGGCTGAGCTTGGGGCGCTTGAGAGCGGGCGCCGCGGCGCTCGGCGTTGGCTTTGGCTCGCGCGCGCTCCTCGGATTTGCGGGCGCGGATAGCCGCGATGCGCTCGGCGAGGGGCACCTCGAACCGCTCCTCAGGCTTGGCCGTGTAGTCGAAGCCCTGGATCTTCTGGCGCGGCAGCGCCTTGCCGAGGTGGCGCTCGATGCCTCTTAAATCATGCTCCTCATCGGGAGACACGAGAGTGTACGCGTCGCCCGTGGCTTCCGCCCTGGCCGTGCGGCCCACGCGGTGGATGTAGTCCTCGGGAAGGCCGGGAACGTCGAAGTTCACCACGAGCCCCAGCTCCTCCACGTCGATGCCCCGGGCGGCGATGTCCGTGGCGACCATGACGCGGAACTTGCCCCGCTTGAAGCCCGCAAGAGCCTCGGTGCGCTGGGCCTGGCTCCTGCTGCCGTGGATCCTCGTGACGGACACGCCCCGCTTCTCAAGGAAGTCCGCGAGGCGGTTGGCGCGGTGCTTGGTCCGGGTGAAGGCGAGGACGCTTTTCATTTCGGCGTTCTTTAGCAGCTCCAAGAGGAGCTTGGATTTCAGCTCGTGGGGCACGGGGTAGGCCACGTGGGTGATGCCCTGCGCCGGGGCCGCCTTGCGCTCGATGTTGAGCGCGGCGGGCTGGTGGAGCATGTCGCGGGAGAGCTCCACGATGGGGGCGGGCATGGTGGCGGAGAAGAGCATGGTTTGGCGCTTTTGTGGAAGCTGCTTGAGGATGCGCCTGATATCAGGAAGGAATCCCATGTCCAGCATCCGGTCCGCCTCGTCCAAAACCAGGACCTCAAGGCCCGAGAGCTTGGCGTAGCCGTACTGCATGTGGTCCAGGAGGCGGCCGGGCGTGGCCACGATGACATCGAAACCCTTGCGAAGGGCCTGCTCCTGGGGGCCCATGCCGACGCCGCCATAGACGGCCATCCCCTTGAGGGAAGTGGACCCGGCCAGCTCCCGAAGGTGGTCGGCGATCTGGGCCGCCAGCTCGCGGGTGGGGGCCAGGACGAGGACGCGGGTGACCCCGCGCGGTTTGTCCAGGAGCCTATGAAGGATGGGCAGGAGGAACGCGGCTGTTTTGCCGCTCCCCGTGGCCGCCGCGGCGAGAACGTCGCGGCCTTCCATGAGGGGCGGTATGGCGAGGCTCTGAATGGGGGTGGGGTGTTCGAACCCGAGACGCTCCACGGCCTTCAACAGCCTGGGGTCCAGCCCGAAGGAGGAAAAGGACATGCTTTGCCACTCTTTCTGCGGGGTCATGGTCCGTGCGGACCTATGCCTACCCGCGAGGTACTTTCCGGCTTTCGTAAGGTTGGAACGGAGGGATGGCCGGTAGTCCGCCGTTCGGCTCCAGGGCGCTGGAAAATGGCCAGGTGGCCGGGCCCCGGACAAGCAAGAGGCTATTCTTGCACGAATCTCCAGATTTTGCAAGGGATTCCAGGGAGCGGTCCGAGGGAGAGCACCGTGGGACGGCGAGGACGCGCTGGGCGTGAGGCTGGGCGCGCTAGACGCGAGATGCTAGACGCGAGCCGGGATGGGGAGATGGCAGGATGAGGACTTGCGGGGATGAGGAGAGAGTCCGGGCGGGGGTGGCATGCAGGGGACCGGGGACAGGGGGATAGTGGACAGGGGACCGAAGACCGGGGACGGGAATGGCGTCGGCCTTTGGTATGTTACTTCATCTTCGAATTCCGAATTCCAAATTCCACTATAATGTCCATGAAGGGAGCCATGAATGGAACTGCTGGATGTGGACCGGAGCATGGTGGTGGCCATCGACTTGCAAGGGAAGCTCATGGACATGGTCGTCCGCCCACGGTTGGTGCTCGGGGCCACGGTCCGTCTTCTGAAGCTCGCCGGCCTTTTCTCGGTCCCCGTGGTCCTGACGGAGCAGTACCCCAAGGGCATAGGTCCGACCCATCCCGAGGTCCGCGCGGCCTTCGACGCCCTGACGGGCCCCAAGTTCGTCATGGAGAAGACCGCCTTCGGGTGCGGCGGCGATCCCCAGTTCGAGGCTCTGCTGAGCCGTGCCAGGCCGGGGCTCCCTCCTTCCCGGCGCCAGATCGTGGTAGCGGGCATCGAGGCCCACGTGTGCGTCATGCAGACGGTAGTGGAGCTTCTGGGCTCGGGCCACCAGGTTCACGTGTGCTGGGAATGCGTGAGCGGACGGGGCGAGGAATACCGGCGCCACGCCCTGGAGCGCATGGTCCAGGCGGGGGCCGTCCTCACCAACCATGAGTCCGTAGCTTTCGAGTGGGCGAAGAGCAAAGACCATCCCCAGTTCAAGGCCATGTCCGCCCTATTAAAAGAAGGGCAGCTGACGGCGTGAGAGCAGGGACGAGCGAGGCCCCTTCATGAGCGACATCCGGGCTGGCGCCATTTTTCACGACCCGAGGAACCTTCGGTGGCGGTGGGTGCGGGTCATCTTCTTGGGCCTGGTGGCCCTCCTGTCCGTGGCCTTCGGCATCGCCGCGGCGAGCGTCCTCATCAGCCCCGCCCTGCCGGGGCTCGGCATCAAATCGCCGCGGGTTCTCCCCGGGCCCGGACACCTGCTTCCTCCTCCCCGCCGTCCATGGGTCATGGATGCCCCCGAGCGCGCTTTCCAGCGGGCCAAAACGCAGCTCGCCGAATCGGCCAGGCGCCACGCCGCGAAAGCGGCTGTCTCCAAGCCCGCGGGGAGGGAGGGGGCACCGGAGATCTCGGGCTTCTACGTGAACTGGGACGACACGAGCTTCACGTCCTTCAAAACCAACCTCGCCTCCCTCGACAAGGTCACTGCCGAATGGCTTCACCTCATGGGGGCCGACGGAACCGTGACGGTGGACGATGAGCCCAAGGTGGACCGCTTCCTGGCCTACCTCCGTCCCCTGCGCCCTCATATGCCCGTGATGGCCCTCATCAACAATTTTCACGGCGTGGATCAGGGCTGGGACTCAAAAGGCGTGGCGGGAATGCTCGGCGACCCGCAGGCCCGGCAAAAAACCGTCGCGGCCATCGTGGCCTTTCTGCGAGCCAAGGGTCTCCAGGGCGTAAACGTGGACTTCGAGAGCGTTCCGGAGAAAAGCATGGTGGCGCTGGAGGCCTTCATGGCCGAACTCTACGCCGCCTGCCGTCCGCTTAAGCTGGAGGTCTCCGAGAGCGTTCCCGCCGATGACGAGGCGTGGCCCTACGCGGGCCTAGCCAAACACTGCGACTACCTCGTGATCATGGCCTACGACGAGCACTACTCGGACAGTGAGGCGGGGCCCCTGGCTTCCCAAGATTGGTTTGTTCGGAACATCACGGCCCGGGCCGCGGAAATCGGCCCTGCCAAAATGGTGGTGGCACTGGGCAACTACGGCTATGACTGGAAGGACAAAACCAAGGGGGCCAATGAACTCTCCTTCCAGGAGGCGATCCAGACGGCGGAGGAATCGGAAGGCCAGATCGCGCTGGATCCCAACGCCCTCAACCCCGCCTACGACTACTACGACGACGTGGATGCCCTCCACCACGTGTGGTTCCTCAACGCCGTGACCTCCTTTAACGAAATGAGAGCGGCGGCGTCCCTTCAACCCCGCGGGTACGCCCTCTGGCGGCTGGGCTCTGAAGATCCCTCCATCTGGTCCGTCTTCGGCCGGCGGAAGGTTCAGGACAAGGCCGCGGCCCTCTCCCTGGCCACCCTCCACTACGGATACGACCTTGATTACGAAGGGAAGGGTGAGATCCTCAAGGTGACCGCCACGCCCAAGGACGGGCGGCGGGACCTCACCTATGATGACCAGCGGGGCCTCATCACGTCGGAGAAATTGCTCAGCTTCCCCTCGCCTTACGTCATCGAGCGGTGGGGCGGGACCGATCCGAAGAAGATCGCCCTGAGCTTCGACGACGGCCCCGATCCCGAATACACGCCCAAGATCCTGGACATCCTGAGGCGCGAGGGCGTGCCGGGCACGTTTTTCATCGTGGGGGTGAACGCCGAGCGGTATTCGGGTATCCTCCGGCGCACCGTGGCGGAGGGCAACGAGGTGGGCAACCACACCTTTTCGCACCCCAACATCGCCCTCATCTCCGACCGCCAGCTCGCCCTGGAGCTCAACGCCACCCAGCGCCTCCTGGAGAGCCGCCTGGGCATCCGAACGGTTCTCTTCAGGCCGCCCTACGCGGAGGACGTGGAGCCCGCCACCCCCGACGAGGTGAAGCCCCTCGTGCTCTCCAGCAGCATGGGCTATTACACCATCGGCATGCTCATTGACCCCAGCGACTGGAGCCAGCCGGGCGTGGACGTGGTGGTGCGGGCGGCGGTGGAGGGCGCCGTGAAGGGCGAAGGGAACGTCATCCTGCTGCACGACGGCGGGGGCAACCGGGACGAGACCCTCGTGGCTCTGCCCCGCATCATCGAGGCCCTCAAAGCCCGCGGCTTCACCTTCGTGGGCGTCTCCGACCTCATGGGACTGCCGCGGAACCAGGTCATGCCGCCGGCCCCTGCGGGAGAAAGGGTTTTGACGGGAGCGGACGACCTGGTGTTCCTCATCCTGGGCGGCGGCACCTCCCTGTTCTACGGCCTTTTCCTGGCGGGCATCATTCTGGGGTGCGCGCGCCTTTGCTTCATCGGCCTCCTGGCGGTCGTGCAGCGGTGGATGGATCGCCGCCGGACGTTTCCGGCGGACTTCCACCCGGCGGTCAGCGTCGTGGTCCCCGCGTACAACGAAGAAAAAGTCGTGGTCCAGACGATGCGCGCCCTGCTCGCGTCCGACTATGGGGACTTCGAGGTCATCGCCGTGGACGACGGCTCGAAGGACGGCACGTACGCGGAGCTCGTGGAGGCCTTCGGCGCGGACCCCCGGGTGCGCCTCTTCACCAAGGCCAACGAAGGGAAGGCCAAGGCGCTCAATTTCGGCATCGCCAGGGCTAAGGGCGACATCATCGTGGCCCTGGACGCGGACACGGTCTTCGTCCCGCAGACCCTCTCCCGGCTCGTCCGCCGGTTCGCCGATCCCGAGGTCGGCGCCGTGGCGGGCAACGCCAAGGTGGGGAACCGCATCAACCTCCACACCTGCTATCAGGCCCTGGAGTACATCACGAGCCAGAACATGGACCGCCGGGCCATGGACGTCCTCAACTGCATCACCGTGGTTCCCGGTTCCGTGGGTGCGTGGCGCAAATCCCTCATCCTGGAGGCGGGAGGCTTCACCCCAGAAACGCTCGCGGAGGACGCGGACCTCACTCTGTCCATTCTGGAACGGGGCTATAAGGTGGCCTACGAAGACCAGGCGGTGGCGTACACGGAAGCTCCCGACACCGTGCGAGACTTCCTCAAGCAGCGCTTCCGCTGGATGTTCGGCACCCTCCAGGCCGCCTGGAAACACCGCCGTGTAGCGTTTCGGCCCAAGTACGGGGCCCTGGGCCTCTTCGCCATCCCCAACGTGTTTATCTTCCAGGTGCTCTTTCCCCTCATTTCGCCGGTCCTGGATCTGTTCGTGGTGGCCTCCCTCGTGACGGCTCTCTTTCAGGAGCGCTTCCACCCGTCGAGCGACGCGGGGCACGGGTTCCTGCACGTGCTCTTCTATTACGCCCTCTTCCTCGCCGTGGACGCCGGGGCATCGGTCCTGGCCTTCCTGCTGGAACGGGACGAGGAATGGAGCCTCCTCCTCTGGCTGCCCCTCCAGCGGTTCATCTACCGCCAGCTCATGTACTTCGTGGCCATCAAGGCCGTGGTCACGGCGGTGAAGGGCCCTCATGTTGGCTGGGGAAAACTCGAACGCAAGGCCACCGTATCGGGGTAGGTTCCCTCGCCGGAGTTGGATTTCCCTTTGACAACGCCGAACAACAAAAGAGGGGGGCTCGCGCCCCCCTCAGGGTTGCTGGGTTCCCGGAAGGTTTGATTACCAGCGGACGATAAGGCCCACGCGAGCGTCCACGGGGTCGATCTTGGGGTCGAAGGCCATGTGCGTGTAGGTGGCCTGCAGGTTCAAGCCCACCTTCGGGGTGAAGAAGTGGTTGTAGCCCACGCCGGCCTCGGCGGCCCACTTGGACTCGCTGGGGACCCGGACGGCGGGGAACCCGTTTATGGCATACGTTTTCGAGCTGCGATCGGCAACGCCCGCTCCGATGAAGCCGTACACCTGGTCGTTGGAGGTGACGTTGTAGACGTAGGTGGGGGCGATCATAAAGGTCCAGATGTTGTCCTTGACGTTCGTGTCCTTGATCTTGCCCTCGAAGTATCCGAGGTCGAAATTGAGCTTGAAGGCGTCCGTGAACTGGTAGCCGATGCTCGTGGCGCCGTTCCATCCGCTGTCCAGCCACTTGCTGCTGTTGTTGTAGCCGGCCTGAAGCTGCCAGGACCAGGGCGTGCTGGCGGGGGTCTGGGCCAGGGCGGCCACACCGCCCGCGAGGACCATCGTCAGGGCTAACATGAGTTTTTTCATCCTATCCTCCTTACGCAATTCATGATGAGTGGTACGCTTCTGGTCAGGGAACCCAAACCCTCAACCGCTGGGCCTCATGCGACCTTCGTGCCAATCTCGGGTGGGAGCGGCCGGGCCCGCCGCCGCGCGCACAACGCACTCATTTTCAACGAATTGCGCGCTCAAGCTGCGGGTTCAGGTCACCGCTGCGCCGTTTCCCCATTGGCTGGAAGGGCCATTCTGACGCGGGTGATGTTTGGGCAAAACGGTCAGATTGGCACCAAAGCGGTGTCCCTACCGCAGGGTGAGGGTGAGGGCGGCGTCGGAGGCGGAAGCTTTCAGGAGCGGGCCCGTGCCAAGGCCCTTGGCGCACTCGATGCTCCGGTCCAGCAGGGGGCCCACGTCGCTGTCGGGATGGAGTCCCACGGCGGCCATGAGGGTCTCGGCCACGGCCGCGGACCCGGCCAAGGGCAACACGAGGTGGGTCGGGGAAGCCCCGCTTCGGTTCAAATCCAGGACGAGCAAGAGGGCTGGATGGCTCCTGGGGGGCATCGGCCGGGAGACGCGCCTGGCGAAGAAGGCGACGGGGCCCTGATCCGTCTGCCGGGTAAAGAGAGCTGTCTCCCTCGTGCCCGCGGGGACGTCGCGAAGCATGCGGATGAGGCGGTCGGCGGACATGCGAACGGAGCGGCCCTTGAACTGTCCGATGCCCAGAGTCACCCCCGTGGGCTTTTGGCTGAGGGCCCACAGGAACGTCCAAGGCGCCTCCGCGGTGATGTCGCCCCCGGCTTGGTGAACCCGGAGGATGACGGCCTCCTCTCCGGGCGACGCGGATCGGGCCGGCGGAGCGGCGGCGAGGAAGAGCACGGCCAGAACCGCGGCGGCCAGGGTGCCGGCTTTCATGGGGCCACCTCGGGACGCACGGCCGAGAGGAGAATCCTCCGGAAGGGATAGAAGACGGGCCCGGAGGGCCAGAGGGCGCGGAGCTTCCGCCGCATGGCCTGGAGGAAGTACTCGCGGTAGAGGTCATCGAGGCGGTCCAGGTAGGGCACGAGGGTCGTTCCCGAGAGCCACATGGCCAAGGCGTCCGCGTTTTCCATGATGTGAGGGTAGATCTTCTCGAAAATCCGCATGTCGGTGACCCCTTCTTCGTAGAGTATCTCCGCGTAGGAAGCCATGGGGAGGACCGGCGAAATCCGGTTCCAGCCGTCCAGGGCCGTCTTGAAGGGCTCCTCTCCGGCCGTCTCCACGACGGTTCGGTGGGCCGCGTGATGGTGGTTGGACGGAAACTGCAGGGCAAGCTGGCCCCCCGGATTTACATGGGCAAGCAGGGCCGGAATCAAGGCCCTGTGATCCTCCACCCAGTGGATGGCGGCGTGCGAGAACACCAGGTCCCACACTCCGTCCAGGCGTCGAAGGTCACCCCGCTCGAAGCGCAGGCCGGGCCGCTGAAGGGCCACCGCCTTCTCCAGCATGGGCTCGGAGGTGTCGATGCCCAGGACCTCGCTCCCGGGCAGGTGGTCCGCGAGCCGGAGGGTCAGTTCGCCCGTGCCGCACCCCAGGTCCACGACGGAGAGCCCCGGACGGACGCGGATCACGGGAAGGAGATCCTCGAAGGGGGCGAAGCGCTCCTTCTGGAAGGCGAGGTACAGGTCCGGGTCCCAGGGCATGGCCGTTTCTCCGCGCGCATCGGCGGCGCCAGACCACTCTACCGCCTGACCGCGGGTCCTGCAATCGACACCACCGCGGGCCCTCCGCCCGTCCATTGAATCGGGCGCCGGGCCGTGGTTAAGTGACGCGGCACCGCGCGAGAAGGACCCTCATGCCGCGCCAGGCGCAGGCAAGGGGATTCCATCGCAGAGCTGGAGAAGGAGACCCCGTGTCCATCAGCGCCCACTACTGGACCATCGCGCCTCCCATCCTCCACCGGGTGGTGGGTCCGGCCGCACCCGCATCGGAGCCTTGGCAGACCGTCATACGGGACCGCGAAAGGGGCCCCGTGAGGATCACGGGCCGTCTTCGACGGCGCGGCGGAGGAGCGGGAACCCTCGTGGTGGTGGTCCACGGGCTGGGAGGCCACGCGGCCAGCGGTTACGCCGTCCGGGCGGCCGTGGCGGCGGAGCATGCGGGGCTGGACTGCCTGCGTCTGAACCTTCGGGGGGCGGACCGATCCGGCGAGGACTTCTACCACGCGGGCCTCACGGACGATCTGGCGGCGGCGCTGGCCATCCCCGAAGCCGGCGCCTATCAAACCATTCTCCTCCTCGGCTACTCCTTGGGCGGCCATTTGGTTCTGCGCTACGCGTCGGGCGAGCCCGATTCCCGGGTGCGCGCGGCGGCGGCGGTGTGTGCTCCCCTGGAGCTGGACTCCTGCTGCGCCGCCATGGACAGGCCCGCGCTGTGGCTCTACCGGCGTTACCTGTTGGCGGGGCTGAACGATATCTACAGGCGGGTGGCCGCCCGGCGCCCCGTCCCCGTCCCCGTGGAGGTGGCGCGCCGCATCCGGACCCTGCGGGCCTGGGACGAAGCCGTGGTGGCACCGCGGCACGGGTTTTCCAGCGCCGAGGATTACTACGCCAAGGCGAGCGTGGCCCCTCAATTACGGGATCTCAAGGTCCCGTCGCTCCTCCTGGCCTCCACGCGAGACCCCATGGTACCCGTGGAGACCCTGCGCCCGTGGGTCTCCCCCGCGCCTCCCGCCCTCCACGTTCGCTGGCTGGAGAGGGGCGGCCACGTGGGCTTTCCCTCCGGTCTCGACCTCCAGCAAAAAGAAGCCCCGCCCGGTCTCGAGCCTCAAGTCCTCCGCTGGCTGCTGAACGCGGCGGGATGAGGCGGTCCGGGCGAGGCGGGGCCCGCGAGGGCGCTTTCGTCAGTCTTCTTTCGCTTCGGTGTCCTGGTGAACCCCTTGGCCGCCCCGGGCGAGGTCATCCGCGTCGAGGGGCTTGCCCATGGCCTGGCCGGGAAGGGGCGCAGGGTCCATGATCGCCTTCACGCCGAATTCGTGGACCAGCCGTCCCCCGTTGTGCGCCGTGTTGCTCAGCACCAGGGACCCTCCGGCGTAGAGGACCAGAAAGCAGCCGTAGAGGGCGAGGGCCACGGGACGTTTGAGCTCCTTTTTGAGGAGCGTGGGCCCGTAGAGGATGACGGCGAAGATCACCGTGAGGATCGTGAAGATGAGGCGGCTTGTTTCCGCAAGCTTGAGGTGGTGCTGGAGGACGGCGTTGATTTCCGGCGTCCGGTCAGCCAGCTCGCCCGCCGCTTCGCCTGAGCCCACCGCCACGAAGGCCGCGATGGTGCCCAGGACCATGAGGAGGAGGGCGGAGGTGAGGAAGACTCTGCCCTTGTCTCTGAAAATGACTCCGAGAACCACGAACAGGGGAGCCACCAGGAGCAAGGCCACCGGGAAGTGGACGATCAGCGGGTGAAGGCCGTCCCAACTGGGGATGGGGGGCAGTTCCATGGCGAGTCCTCATCTGAAGGGCCGGCTCCTTGGGGCCGGACGGGTTCGGGGCCATGTCGGGCCCGCCGCGCCCCGAGCGGGCGCGGCGGGCGCGGAGATTACTTTACTTCCACGTACTTGTCGATGGGGTTAAAGCACGAGGGGCACTTGTCAAAGTTGATCTTGGTCACCGTGTACCCGCAGACGGTGCACACCCAGTAGCTCTGGGTCTTGCCCTTGAGGCCGTCGAGGCCCGTGAGCGCCTCGGTGTAGAGCCTGGCGTGCTCACCCTCCGCCATCTTGGCTTCGTTGAACGACTTGAGGGCATCTTTGTTCCGCTCAGCCTTGGCGGCGGCGATGAACTCGGGGTACATGGTGTCGCGTTCGTAGGATTCTCCCTTGATAGCCGCTTCCAGGTTCTCCTTCGTGGATTTCACCTCGGGGGCCTTCACGTCCGCCGTGGGCGTGGCGCCCATGGACTTGATCACCGCCGCGTGGTTGCCGGCGTGCACTTCCTCGGCCCGGGCAGCGGCACGGAAGAGGCTGGCCACGGAGCCGTAGCCCTCCTGGTCGGCCTTCACGGCAAAGGCGACGTACCGGGCATGGGCGTTGCTCTCTCCGTTGAACGCCGCTTGGAGGTTGTCCAACGTCTTGCCCGTGGAGGCGGGGGCGGCGGAGAGGGTGACGGTGGCGAGGGTGGCCACGGCGGCGGCCAGTGCGAGAATCATGAGGGTTTTCTTCATGGGATCCGGCTCCTTATTCGTCCCTTCCCGGAGCACCGCGCACCGGGAAGGCTAACCTAACGCAAGGCGGATGCCAGACCTCAAATGCGATCTAAGCTACTTAAAACACACGATGTCCTTCGTCGCGGTCCGGTCGCATTGCGGTCTCATGTTCAAAGATTTGAACCAAATGCGGGGAGGCGTTCGAGTATTTATACGAGAGGCATTCCAACGTTGCCGCAGGCCGGGATACCTATCCAGGCCCGGCGAGGAGGCGTATCCTCGCCTGCGACGTCACGGACTCTTGATCACAGCTTGGTATCACTCCTCCCCCGGAACGATGCCGTGCTTTTTGATTTTGTAGGCCAAGTCGCTTCGGGAGATGCGCATCAGGCGGGCGGCCTCGGCCTGCCGCCCCGAAGCGAGGCGCAGGGCCCTCACGATGAGCCGGCGTTCCAGGTCATCCACCTGGCCCTTCAGGTCCACGGCGGCTGGAAGCGCGCTGGCCCAGGCGCCCAGGGGGTCACCCTCCTGGACCGGAGCCGGTGCGTTGGGAGGTGCAAGGAGGAAGTCCTCCGGGCCGATCGTAGCTCCGGAGGCCAAAATACACGCCCGCTCCACCAGGTTTCGCAGTTCGCGAATGTTGCCGGGAAACGCGTAGCCCTTGAGCTTCTCCACGGCCTCCCGGGCGATGGGCCGCGCGGGCACCTTCAAATCCGAGGAGGCGAGGCGGAGGAAGTGGTCCACGAGGGCCGGAATGTCATCGGCCCGCTCCCGAAGCGGGGGAATAGCGATGGGAACCACGGCGAGGCGGTAGTAAAGGTCCTCGCGGAAGAGGCCTTCGCCCACTCTCTTCTGGAGGTCGCGGTGGGTGGCCACGAGAATGCGCACGTCCACCTTGCGCGCCGAGGTGGAGCCAACCCGGACCACCTCGCCGTCCACGAGCACCCGAAGGAGCTTGGCCTGGAGGGAGAGGGACATCTCCCCCGCCTCGTCCAGGAAGAGGGTGCCCCGGTGGGCCGCTTCGAAGAGTCCCTGGCGGGCCTTTTCGGCGCCCGTGAAGGCCCCCCGCTCGTGTCCGAAGAGTTCGCTCTCCAGAAGGCTCTCGGAGAAAGCCGCGCAGTTGGCCGGCACGAAGGGCCCGCCGGAGCGGATGCTCCGTTCATGGATGGCCCGCGCCACGAGCTCCTTGCCCGTGCCCGTCTCACCCGTGATGAGAACGGTGGCTCCCGTGGGGGCAACCCGCGCGATGAGGTGGCGCACTTGGTCCAGGGCTCGGCTCGACCCCACCAAGTCTCCGTATGCGCCGAGCCGCTGAACCTCTCCCTTCAGCCGCTCGTTCTCGCGCAGGAGGTCGCCGTGGGCGCACGCCCGGCGCACCACGGCCAGCACCGCCTCGGGCTGGAAAGGCTTGGGGATGAAATCGAAGGCCCCCTTGCGCATAGCCTCCACGGCCAGCTCCACGGTGGCATGGGCCGTGAGGAACACCACCGGGAGGGACGGGTCCGCGTCTCTGGACGCCGCGAGGAGGGCGAGGCCGTCGCCGTCGGGCATGCGCTGGTCGGTGATGAGGAGGTCGTAAGGGTTGGCCGCCAGGAGGGCCTTGGCTGCGGCCACGCCGGACGCTTCGGCTACGGTGTGGCCGTCCTCCTTGAGGATGGAGGAGAGAATCCGCCGGAGGTTGGCTTCGTCATCCGCGATCAGGAGACGGGCCATGGCCGCCCTCCTTACGAGGTTCGCCGGGCAGGGTGAGGACGAACCGCACGAGGCCGGCGGTGTTGTCCTGAAGGACCAAGCCGCCGCCGTGAGCGAGGGCGATGCTCCGGGCGATGGCCAGGCCAAGCCCCGTGCCCGCGGCCTTGGTCGTGAAGAACGGCTCGAAGATGCGGTCCGCCGCTTCCGGGGGGATGGCCCCTCCCGCGTTCTCCACGGCGACGCGCGCCCCTCCTCCTGGCGCCTGCTCCCCGCGCAGCACCACCCGCCCGCCGGGAGGCGAAGCGTCCATGGCGTTCACCACGAGATTGAGAAGGGCTTGATGGATCTGGAAAGGATCGGCCCAGGCCATGAGGCCTGAGGGGCACTCGGCCTCCACCCGCAGAGAGGATTCCGCCGCCCTCGCGCCGGCCAGGCCGGCCACGTAACCCAGGGCCGTGGACATGGAGGTGGCCTGCATGGCCGGAGGCTTGGTCCTGGCGTAGGTCAGGAAGTCGGTGGTGAGCTTTTCCAGCCGGCTGGCTTCCTGCACCACGATGTCGAGCATCTCGTCGCGCTGGTCCCCGCTCCCGGCCCTCCGGGCGAGGGTTCCGGAGCTGGCGATCATGGCCACGGGGTTGCGGATCTCGTGGGCGATGGCGCTGGCCAGGCGCCCCACGGCGGCGAGCTTCTCCCCCGCCACGAGGCGGTCCTGGGCCTGCTTCAGCTCGTGGAGGCTCTGCTCCAGGCGCGTCTGATGCCTCCGGAGCTGGCCCACCAGAAACCAGACGAACAGGACCACCACGAGGTAGATCATGGCCACGTTGGCCGCCTCGAAATACTCAATGGCTTGGGACGGCGGATGGTGTTGAAAGTAGAGCCAGACCCGCGCCATGGTGAGCCCGCCCGCCACGGCCACCACGGCCAGAATGCCGGGAAGCGAAAAACGAAAGGCCGCCGTGATGAGGGGAATGACCATGAGAACCACGTAGTGGCTGTCCACGGTGGTGCCCAGGACGGAGATGAGGAAGGCCAGCCCGATGTTGGACCAGACCGAGAGCCGGGAGTAAGCGAAGAGGGCCACGGCGGAGGGCGGCGCCTCGATACCGTGAAGGCCGATCAGCTCGAGGGTCTGCACGAGAAAGGTGAGGGCCACGGCCCCGAAGAACCACCGGGAGGGCGAGCCGAGGGTGGGCTCGAAGAGGAGGTGGATGGAGAGGGTGCCCGCGAGGACGGCCAGATTGAGAAGGATGAGGACCGACTCCTGCTGGCGGAAGGATTCGAAGTCGGGCGGAGCGATGAACCACTTGGCCAAGGGCCGCGCCATCCCCTTCGCTGCCGCGGATTCCGTCATCGGCACCCCCCTTAGTTCCAGGGCCATTATCCCCCCGATGGCCGCGTGGCCCAAGCCTCGGGAGAGGCCGGGCCGAGGCTCGAACCCTGTCGCCCGAACGCGAGATGGTATATGGTAATCCTTAGATCTTTGGCACATGGAGGTGGCCACCGCATGGACAGCCGCGCGCGCAAAAGCTTGGAAATCCCCGTCATCAAACACCGCCTTGACAACGGCCTCACGGTCCTCCTGGTGGAGGACCACCGCCTGCCCCAGGCGGCCGTGAACCTCTGGTACCACGTGGGAAGCAAGGACGAAGCGCCCGGAAAGACGGGCTTCGCGCACCTCTTCGAACACATGATGTTCCAGGGCAGCGAGCACTTCGGCGAGGATTTCTTCAAGCCCCTCGAGGAAGTGGGGGCGCGTCTCAACGGCTCCACGGCCGAGGACCGCACCAACTATTGGGAGGTGGTCCCCTCCGCCTACCTCGAACGCGCCCTCTGGCTCGAATCGGACCGCATGGGCTTCCTCCTGCCCGCCATGGACCAGGCCAAGCTCGACAACCAGCGGGACGTGGTGAAGAACGAGCGCCGCCAGACGGTGGAGAACGAGCCCTACGGCGTGGCCGAGGAGGCCCTCCTGGGGGCGCTGTATCCCCAGGGCCACCCCTACCACCACTCCATCATCGGCTCCATGGACGATCTGGACGGGGCCACGCTGGAGGACGTGAAGGGCTTCTTCCGGCGCTTCTACACGCCCAACAACGCCTCCCTGTGCATCGCCGGCGACGTGGACCCCCAGGGGGCCTTCGCCCTCGCGGAGAAGTATTTCGGCCCCGTCCCCGCCGGACCCGTGGTGGCCCCCGTCCAGCCCTGGGTCCCCTCCCTGGCCCGCCCCGGCCGCATCAGCGCCGAGGATAACGTTCGCCTGCCGCGGCTCTACCTCCAGTGGCCCACCCCCGTTCAGTTCACGCCGGAGGCGGCGGCTCTGGCGGTGCTGGGGTATGTGCTGGCCACGGGGAAGGACTCGCGCCTCGTCCGGCGCCTCCAGGTGGACCATTCGGTGGCCCAGGCGGTGTGGGCCTACAACCAGGCGTGCGAGGTGGCGGGGACCTTTTCGGTCATCGCCACGGCCCAGGCGGGACGGAGCCTGGACGAGATGGAGCACGCCGTCTGGGAGGAGATCGGCCGCCTCAAGCGCCACGGCGTGGAGGAGGGCGAAGTGCGGGCCGCCGTGGACGCCATACGAGCCTCCGTCGTGAAGCGCCTCCAATCCCTCGGCGGATTCGGCGGCGTGAGCGACATGGTCAACAAGTACCAGACCTTCACCGGCGATCCCTCCTATCTTCAGCAGGACCTGGCCCGGTACGAGGACATGGACGCGGAGGCGGTCACACGGGCGGCCCGGACCTGGCTCCACGAGGACCGGTACGTGGCCCTCTCGGTGGTGCCCCGCCGGAGCGAGCCCTTCGTCGTGGCGGACAGGACCAGGCTCCCCGGGCCCGGCCCCTTCGGGTCCTTCGGTTTTCCGCGGGTGGAGCGCATGGCGCTGGACAACGGCCTGGCCGTGTGGGTGTGCCCGCAGCCGAACCTGCCCCTGGTTACGGCGGCCCTCTTCGTGCGGGCGGGCTCATCCCAAGATCCTGAGGCTCTTCCGGGGTTGGCGGACCTGACGGCGGACCTCATGGACGAAGCCGCGGCGGGCATGGGCCCCCTGGAGCTGGCCAAGCGCCAGAAAGATCTCGCCACGCGCCTTTCCATCGGCGTGGACGTAGACTACGCCGCCTTGTCCATGACCCTCCTCTCGGAACACCTGGAGGGAGGGCTCGATCTCCTGGGCGACGTGGCCACCCGCCCCGGGTTCCGCTCCGAGGACCTGGAGCGCCTTCGCACGGACCACCTGGGCAACCTTCAGCGCTTCATGGACGACGCCCCGCAACGGGGCGAATGGGAGCTGAAGAAGCGGCTCTTCGGGGAGAAACATCCGTACGGCCACCGTGCCGAGGGAACCCCGGAGAGCCTCGCGGCCGTGGTGCTGGACGACGCCACGTCCTTCTACCGGACGTTCTACCGGCCCTCAAGGGCGGTGCTCGTTCTCGTCGGCGACGTGACACCGGACCAGGCGCGGCACCTCGCCTCCCGAGCCTTCGGCTCGTGGAGGGACGGGGACCTCGCCGTCCCCGCGCCGGAGGCCGCCGGCCGGCCGGAGCCCGGGCTCCACTTCGTGAGCAAACCGGGTGCGCCCCAGGCCTTCATCGCCGCCGGGCAAGTGGCCCTCACCCGCGACGATCCCCGATATCCCGCCTTCATCGTGTTCAACGCCGTCCTCGGCGGCCAGTTCACGAGCCGCATCAATATGAACCTCCGTGAGGACAAGGGTTACAGCTACGGGGCGCGGTCCTACATGGACCTGAAGCTCGGGCCCATGGCCTGGGTGCTCTCGGCGGCCGTTCAGGCGGACAAGACGTCCGAATCGCTCGCGGAGGCCCGCAAGGAGATCGAGTCCATTTTGGCCGATCGTCCCGTGACCCCCGAGGAGTTCGAGAAGGCCAGGGACGGGCTGGTTCTGCGCTATCCGCAGAACTTCGAGACCCAGGCCCAGCTCGCCCAGACTTTCGGTTCCCTCTGGGTCCACGGCTTGCCCGCGGACTTCCACGAGGCGGTGGTGGCGTCTCTCAAGGCGCTCACACTGGAGGAGGTCCAGCTCGCGGGAGCCCAAATCCTGGACCCCGCCACGCTGGTCTGGGTGGTGGTGGGAGACCACGCCGCCACGGAGGACGGCGCGCCGGGAGCAGATATGGAACCTCCGCCTTCCTGAGCCTCCCGGCTGCCCCTGCGGCCCCAGGGTGGAACGCCGTTCTCATGGTGGAAGTGAGAGGGCGAAGGTTATACTCGCTTTATGATCCGCGCGGATTCGCGCGGCGGAAGGCTCAAACCGGAGTCCAGGGTTCCTCGTAGGAGCGCCATGAAAGGCCCGTCCTGCACGATCCTTCGGCTGTTGATTTCGGCCGCCGCCCTCGTGAGCGCCCTGGCGGCCTTCGGAACGGCGCCTCTCACCGCCGCCGAGCGGGAGTACCTCAGCGCCCACGGTCCCATCCGCTACGCCCCCGACCCTGCCTTTCCTCCCCTCGAATTCCTTGACGCCACGGGCAAGGCCAGGGGTATCACCCCGGACCTCCTGGTCCTCATGGCCCAGCACGTGGGCGCGACCCTCACGACGGTGCCATGTCCTTCGTGGACGGGAGCCCTCGACGCCGTCCGCCGGGGCGACGCGGATCTTCTCGGCACCTTGACCAAGACGCCGGAGCGCGAGGCGTACCTCCAATTCTCAACGCCCTACATGTCCGTACCCTACGCCCTCTTCATCCGCGACGGAGGTCCCCACATCAGAGACTTGAATGATATGGAAGGCCTCCGTCTTGGAGTCGTGGACGGGTACGGCGTGTTGTCCTGGCTCGCGGCCAAGCATCCCGAGCTCACGCCGATCCTCGTTCCCGACGTGGCCGAGGGCATGACGCGCCTCGCCTCGGGAAAGCTGGACGCCATGCTGGAAACGTTGCCCGTGGGGCTCTACGTGGTCCGGGAGAAATCCCTCACCAACGTCATGATGCTTCCCGGCACGGTCCATGAAGTCCCCCAGTGCCTCGCCGTGCGCCGCGGCAACGACGTCCTTCTGTCCATCGTGCAAAAGGGCCTGGACAGCCTGACGGCGAAGGAAAAGGTCGCGGCGTTTGAGAAGTGGACGGGCCACGACTTCTATCCCGAGCCCTGGTACAAAAGGACCTTCGTGCGAACCACCGCGCTCATCGCCCTTGTGGCGCTGGTAGCGCTCGCGGCCTGGGTCATCCTTTTGAAGCGTGCCGTGGCCCGGGGCATGCGCGCCGAACGGCAGGCCGCCCAGGCGCTGCGTGCGAGTGAGGAACGCTTCGCGTCCTTCATGAGCTACCTCCCTGCCGTGGCCGTCATGCGCGACCCACAGGGGCGGTACGTGTACATGAACGAAGCGTGGGAGCGGGCCATGGCCCTCCGGCGGGAGGACCTCATAGGCCAAACGCCCTACGACTGCTTCCCGGCGAAGGACGCGAGCCGGCTGCTGGCCGATGACCGGCGCGTTCTCGAAACGGGCGAGGCGGTGTTCGGCGAGATGGACCTCCATCACAGCTACGGCACACGCCAGTGGTTCACGAGCCATTTCCCCATCCGGAACACCTCCGGGCGCATGGCCCTCGTGGGCGTTCTGTATGTCGACATCACGGCGCTCAAGGCCAGCGAGGCCGCGCTCAGAGAGAGCGAGTCGCGCTTCCGCACCCTGGCCGAAACCACCCGGACGGCCATCTTCATGTACCAGGGCGAGCGGATGATCTACGCCAACCCCGCCACCTCCCATTACACGGGGTATACCGAAGAGGAACTGCTGAGGTTGAATATCTTTGATGACCTGGTGCACCCCGATTACCGGGAAAGGGTCCGGGACCTGGGCCGCCGGCGCCTGGCGGGGGAGGATAACATCCCGGACCGCCACGAGTTCCCCATCGTCCGCAAGGACGGCGCCCTGCGCTGGGTCGAGTACACGGCCTCCGTCGTCGAGCAAGCGGGCACGCCCACCGCCATCGCCTCGGCCTATGACATCACCGGCCGGATGGTGGCGGAGGCCCAGCTCGCGGAGGCGAAGAAGTTCGAAGCCATCGGCATGATCGCCAACGGGGTCGCCCACGAAGTGCGCAACCCCCTCTTCGCGATCCAGACCGTCGTCCTGGCCCTCCAGAAGAAGCTCGCCGGCAAGACCGAGTTTGACGAGTACGTCCGCCACGTGGCGGAGCAGACGGGGCGCCTCAACGCCCTCATGCGCGACCTCCTCCTCCTGGGCCGTCCCGTGGAACCGTCCGCCTTCGAGTGGCTCCTCCTCACGGACGTGCTGGAGGAGAGCCTGAATGCCCTCCTGCCCGCCTGGCCCGAGGTCCGCACAAGGTGCGTCCTGGACCTGCCGGCCTCGCCCCTGCCTGTCATGGGGTCCAAGGAGAGGCTCGTCCAGGTCGCCGTCAACCTCATCGAGAACGCCCTGAGCCTGTCGGGCGGTGAGAGCCCTGTGACCGTAGGGGTCTGGCGGGAGGGGACCCAGGTCTGCCTCGCCATCCAGGACGCGGGGCCCGGCATCCCCGCCGACTTCCTGCCCAAACTCTTCGCCCCCTTCGCCAGCCTCCGCAAGGGCGGAACCGGTCTCGGCCTCGCCATCGCCATGAAGATCGTCCAGGCCCACGGCGGCACCCTCACCGCCGCCAACAACGAGCCCGGGCCGGGGGCGTGCTTCACCGTGAGGCTGCCCGTGGCGGAGTAGGGGCGAATCGCGAAACGCGAAAAACGACGAGATGAGGGGATGAGGAAATGCCGAGATGGGGGCCCGGGCGGGCCTTCGAAGGCAGTCGTCCATTCCCCCGTAGCGGCCGATCGCCGATCGGCCGAACCCATCGGCCTCGGGAGAGGCCTCCTGCGGCCACCATGCACCGTTGCAGGAGCGCTCTCCCGAGCACGATTTTTTTCCTTGTGGCGCGGAGGCTCCTGCCCGGCATGTCCGAGATCTCATTCCGTTGAGTTTTTCTCCTTCGGGGGCGTAAACTCTCACTGTCACCCGAAACCACGCCACTTCGGGTGTTCCGTAAGGAGCACGCCGTGGCGCAAGGGGCTTCTGAACCTTTGACCACAGGACCGGCTGGGGAGACGGGCCGCCTTCGCCTCCTCGGTGAGATTCTGGCGCTGGCCGGGATCTACCTGGTCACGGCACGGCTGGGGCTGTTGATGGCCCATCCGGGCACCAACGCCACGGCGGTCTGGCTGCCCACCGGCATCGCTATGGCCGCCGTGCTGCGCTGGGGCTCAAGAATCTGGCCGGGCATTTTTCTGGGTTCCCTGAGCGTCAACGCGTGGCTCTTGCTCGGGCTCGGCCTTTCCGCCCAAGCCTCCTTTTGGGCAGCCCTCGCGGCGGCGGCGGGGAACAGCGGGGAGGCCGTCCTGGCGGGCTTCCTGATCGAGCGGTTCACGGGGACCCGGAACCCCTTCGGCCGGTCCAAGGATGTGGTGCAGTTCATCTTTCTCGGCGCGCTTCTGAGCACCGCGCTGAGCGCGCTCGTCGGGGTGTCGTCCCTTTGCGCGGCCAACGGAAGGTGGAATCTTTTTGGTGCCTCCGTGCTGACCTGGTGGCTGGGCGATGCGACGGGCGCCCTGCTGGTGACCCCCCTCGTGATGACCTTCGGCCAGCGGGCGCATGGCGTTGGCGCTTTCCCAAAGCGCTTGGAATTCCTTTTTTTCGCGACGGTGACCTCGGTGCTCTGGTACGTGAGCTTCTTCAATGCGCCCTCGCTGGTCGTCGTGTTCATCCCCTGGATCGCCCTGGTGGGGGTGCGGCTGGGGCTCTTCTTCTCCTCGGCTATCGTCTTGCTGCTGGCGGGGCTGGCCACCTGGGGAACCCTCCATGGGGCCGGGCCCTTCGCCGCCCGGACCCTTGAGCAATCGCTGCTCCTTCAGCAGGCCTTTATCGGGTCCATCGCCGTCGCCACATTGGTTCTGGGCTCCACGGTATGGGAAATAGGAGACGAGAGGCGGCGGCTTCGCGACGCGTACAGGTTTGAGCGCGAAGTCTTCGACCGAAGCTCTCTCGGGATGGCGCTGTGCACGATGGAGGGCCGCCTCGTCGAGGCCAACCCAAGCTACGCGGCACTTCTGGGACGGACCGTGGATGAAACTCTCTCCCTGAGCTATTGGGACGCCACGCCAAAGGAGTATGGGGAGCAGGAAGACGCTCAGCTCGCCAGCCTTCGCCAGACCGGGCGGTATGGTCCCTACGAGAAGGAGTACCTTCGCAAGGACGGGACGCGCGTCCCCGTCCGCCTTTCCGGTCTCCTTGTTGAACGACACGGGAAAACCTACATCTGGTCGACCGCGGAAGACATCACCGACCGAAAGCGGGCGGAAGAGGCTCAGCGCGAGAGCGACCGCAAATACCGGGAGCTGGTTGAGAACGCCAACAGCATCATCTTGCGGTGGACGCCCGACGGACGGATCAACTTCCTGAACGAATTCGGCCAGCGCTTCTTCGGGTATTCGGAGGAGGAGATTCGGGACCGGCACCTGGTGGGCACGATTGTCCCTCCATCGGAAAGGAGCGGCAGAGATCTGAAGCCGCTCATGGACGACATCTCCAGGGACCCCGCCGCCTTCGAGCAGAACATCAACGAGAACGCGCGCCGCAACGGCGAACGGGTCTGGATCGCGTGGACGAACAAGGCGGTCTTGGACGAACGGGGACAGGTGAAGGAGATTCTGAGCATCGGCTCCGATATCACGGCGCGCAAGAAGGCGGAGGAGGAGCTCATGAAGTACCGCGAGCACCTCGAGGATCTCGTCCAGGTGCGGACGGCGGAACTGGCCGAGGCCAAGGAGCGCGCGGAATCAGCGGACCGCCTCAAGTCGGCCTTCCTTGCCACCATGTCGCACGAGTTGCGGACGCCGCTGAACTCGATCATCGGGTTCACGGGCATCCTGCTACAGGGTCTTGGGGGGCCCTTGAACGGCGAGCAGAAGAAACAGCTTGGCATGGTGGGCGACAGCGCCAGCCATCTCCTGAACCTGATCAACGACGTGCTGGACATTTCGAAGATCGAGGCCGGCCAGCTTCAAGTGAGGCGGGAGCCGTTCGACCTGCGTGAAGCCATCGAGAAGGCGGTTCGCACCGCCCAGCCGTTGGCCGACAAAAAGGGCATCACCCTAGGTCTCAATGTGGGGCCCGGCGTCGGGACCATCACCAGCGACCGGAGGCGCGTCGAGCAGATTCTCCTCAATCTTCTGAGCAACGCCATCAAGTTCACCGATGAAGGCGGGGTCCTCGTTGCATGCTCGGCAGGGGAGAGCGAAGTGGCGGTCAAGGTCAGCGATACGGGGATCGGCGTCAAGAGCGAGGACATGGACCGCCTGTTCAAGCCGTTCCGGCAGATCGATTCGGGGATCACCCGGAGGTACGAAGGAACCGGGCTGGGGCTCTCCATCTGCAAGAAGCTCGTGGCGCTGCTAGGCGGCGCCATCTGGGTGGAGAGTGAATGGGGCAAGGGCAGCACCTTCCATTTCACCCTTCCTTCCATTGGGGGTGCGGCGTGAAAGCGACCATTCTCTACATTGAGGACAACGAGCAGAACCTCTATCTGATCACGTTCCTGCTGAACGCGAAGGGATACAAGGTGCTCCAAGCCCGGGAGGGGCTGGCGGGCATAGAGATGGCCGCCCGCCTACGGCCGGACCTGATCCTCCTGGACATCCAGCTTCCCGGCATGGACGGCTACACCGTCGCGCTGAACCTGAGGGCAAACCCGGACATGGCGAACACGCCCATCGTGGCCGTGACCTCCTATGCCATGGCCGGCGACCGGGAGAAGGCGTTTGAAGCGGGATGCACGGGCTACATCGAGAAGCCGATCAACCCTGATACCTTTTTGGCGCAGGTGGAGGAGCACCTTCAGGGCCGCGCCTCCACCGGAGGTGCACGATGACGAGGGTGCTGATCGTTGATGACCAAGCCCCAAACCTCTATATGCTGGATGTTCTCTTGAAAGGTCACGGCTACGAGGTGACCTCGGCAAGCAATGGGGCGGAGGCGCTCAAGATGGCCCATGAGAACTTGCCCGACCTGATCATCACGGACATCCTCATGCCCGTCATGGATGGGTTCGCCCTCTGCCGCCAGTGGAGAACGGAGGAGAGCCTCAAGGAAATTCCTTTCATTTTCTACACGGCCACCTACACGGAGCCCAAGGACGAGCAATTCGCCCTCGGGCTCGGGGCCGACCGTTACATCATCAAGCCGGCGGAGCCTCAGGTTCTGGCCCAAGCGGTCAGCGAGGTTCTCGACGAATACCGAAAGAAAAAGCTTGTCTCAGCCGAGCCGGTTCTCGGGGCCGAGATGGAGTTTCTCAGGCAGCACAACGAGGCGCTCTTCCACAAACTGGAACACAAGATGGCCAAGCTGGAGAGGGCCAACCAGGAACTGGAACGCGAGATCGCCGAGAGAAAGCAGGCCGAGCTGGCGC
>JAKBES010000227.1 GCA_021833665.1 Acidobacteriota bacterium | reverse complement strand
CGAGAGTCCCGGGCCGTACACTTTTGAGATAGCGCAGCAGCTCCGCCGCGTGGCACCCTACGGTCCCAAGATGGACGTCGGAGATGACCACAAGGTCCACGGGGCGCTTGGCCTCCCCCTTCGCCACGCCAGCTCCGTGCGTCAAGAAGCCACCTCCCCTTGCGGCTGGGCCCTTTCGAGGTAGCGCGCCCGCTTCTCGGCGGTGAGGCGGGTCACGTCCACGAGGATGAATCCGTCCACGCAGTGCCCGAAGTTGGGGTCCACGCCGAAGTCCAGGAACTTGGTGCCCCCCGGCTCGCAAAGCTCGGCATACTGCTTGAAAAGGGTGGGAATGGCGCACCCATAGAGCTTGAGGGCCTCCTTCAAGCGCCGCAGCTCCTCGCGGTAATGTTCTCCGGGCAGGAGCGATCGGAGATCGCGTGCTCTCACGGCGCTGAGGACGAAGGGATTTTTGGCCCTGGCGCCGCCTTCCTCCTCCCCGAACCACGTCCTGAAGAAGTGGACGAGGAGCTCCTTGGCGGGCTCGGGATAGGCCCCGCTGATGCTCACGCAGCCGAAGAGGTAACGGATCTCGGGCCTGGAGGCGAGAAACGCGCCTATGCCCTGCCAGAGCTGGTCCAGGGCGCGGCTGTTCCAGTACCGTTGTTGGACGAAGCTCCGCCCCAGCTCGGCGGCCTGCGGCAGGAGGGCCTGGAACGCGGGGCTGTATTCGAACAGGGTGGAGCTGTAGAGGCCTTCGGTGCCGCGCTCCTTCAGGATCTCGCCGGCCACCCCGATGCGGTAGGCGCCGGTGATTTCCAGGCCCGCCTCGTCCCAGATCACCAGGTGTTTGTAGTAACGGTCGTAGGCATCCAGATCAAGCCGGGCCCCCGTCCCCTCGCCGACGCTGCGGAAGGTCTGTTCCCTGAGGCGGGCGAGCTCCCTCAGAACGATGCGCCTCGTCCCGTCTACAGTGAGAATGCGCTTTCCGTCGCCCGTGATGCCCAGGAGCTCGGCCTGGCTGAGATCCGTGCGAAGGAGGCGCCGGTCAACGGGATGGGCGATGGTGCTCTCCGTCTTGAAAGGGCCCTTCTTGCCCTTGCCCACCCGCAGGGTGTGCTTCTGCAGGAGCCTCGTGAGAGCCCTCGGCTCGAGCGGAGAGGCCGTGAAGGCGGTGGCGGGGATGGGGTCTCCCACCTTGAGGACGATGGTCCGGCCCCGCTTGTTGAAGAGTTCGTGGGGCAACATGAGCATGGAGGCGGGGGTGCTGAAGAGAGACGCGGCATAGAACCAGAACGAGTTTCTGGCCCTCACCCAGATGGGCAAAATGGGCGCGCCGTGGATCCTGGCGAACCGCACGGCACCGTTCCGCCATCGCCGCTCTATGATGCCGTGCCACGAGGGCCTTGCCACCTCGGCGGCGGGGAAGAACACCACCGCCTCGCCTCTGTCCAGCGCCTCCCCAATGGCGGCCAGCCGTTCCTTCTGCGGACGCCGGGAGAAAACTCCATACGGGAGGAAGGTATCCGAGAAAGCCGGGATCGCCGCGAGAAGGTCGTTGGCCACGACTCTGACGTCAGGACGGACCTCCAGCAGAGCCCGGAGCACCGCCAAACCGTCCAGTCCGCCGAGGGGGTGGTTGGACACGACGATGAGCCTGCCTTCGGCGGGAATGCGCATCCGGTCCCGCAGGGCCACCGAATAGCCCACGTCGAGGCGGTCGAAGATGTCGTCCAGAAGCTCCGCCCCGCGAGCGTCCGCGTGCTCTTCCAGGAAGCGGCGGACCTCGCCCAGATGAAGGAGGCGCTCGCCGAGGGACAGGAACCAGGGACGGGCCAAGGCGGGAATGCGCGCGAGGGCTCTTGGGGTGTGCTGCATGAGAAGCCGCTCGAGGGTGAGGTGCTCCACGGGATCTCCTATCCTCCAGACGTGAGCCTACCCTCCCCATGTCAAAGGTCCATTGCGCCCCCGTTGCGGCGGCGACATCCTTGCAGCGCCTTAGTCCCCGCGGGGCGACCTTCGGCCAACCTTGCGGTCTTTGAGTGGAACGCAGAGGGAAGCGCCTGCCAACGCGCGGGGGCGCTCTATTAACGCGAGGCGGCGAGGAAGAAACAAAAAAGCGCCTAGACGGCGCGAGAGGTGATCGAGCAGGGAAAGTATGGCGTCCCCAAGGGGATTCGAACCCCTGTCGCCGCCGTGAAAGGGCGGTGTCCTAGGCCGGGCTAGACGATGGGGACGCCTGTGGTGGGCCGTACTGGACTCGAACCAGTGACTCTCTCCTTAAAAGGGAGATACTCTACCGACTGAGTTAACGGCCCGTCGGCCCAATCGCTGATTATAGCCATTTGGCGGCGCAAGTCAACTGGGGGGCCGCGAGGGCCAGGAGGCGCTTTCGTGAGCGTCCCCCCGGTGCTGGCGTGGACCGGGGAAACCACGAATGGTACTCTGGCGTTGATGAGACAGCCCTTCCCGCGGAACTTTCAAGGGCGGAAGGCGTAACGTGATGAGAGGAGAGTGCTAGGTGCCTACGAGGAGCGCAGTCCCGATGTCGCCGGTACGGACCGCCAGCGCGGGGGCTTCCCGCAAGGGACCGCGCCCGCCCGCGGTCGTTTTCGCGCTGATCCTCGCCCTCTGCACGGCCTGCGCTCCCAAGGTTAACGGCCCCAAGACGATCTCCCTCGACGATTTGCTCGGTGGGGGGCGCAAGCAGGGGCTGGCCCTGGAGAATCCCTTCGAGATTACCCCCGAGATGGCGGCGGAGGTGGATAAAGAGGTGGGCTTTGGCGGAACGGTGACGGACCGCATGCGGCGCCTCACGAATTTCCTCAACGACCGGGGTTACATCCATTTCAAGTACGAGGCCAACCAGTCCCTCACGGCCACGGAAGCCTTCAAGGAGCGGCAAGGGGATTGCATGGCCTACACGAACCTCTACGTGGGCCTCGCCAGGTACCTGAAGATCCCCGCCTTCTTCGTTCACATCAGCGAGGCGCGCAACTACTACGAAAGGAATGGCCTTTTCTTCGTTTCCTCCCACATGGCGGTGGGATGTATGGCCCAGTTTTACACGGTGATCGTGGATTTTACTGAAGAAAAATCCGAGTACGCCCTCGCTCTCTATGACTCCATCGACGACGCCACGGCGGGGGGCCTTTTTTACAACAATGTAGCGGTGGACGAACTCCTCGCCGGAAACGTCTCGGAGGCGGAAGACCTGCTCAGATACCTCGTGGCGGCCCTCCCTCACCTCAAGGAGGCGGAGAACAACCTGGCCGTCGTCCTCATGCGCCAAGGACGGTTTGCTGAAGCCCTGACCGTGCTCCAGGGTGCCCTGGCTCGATATCCGGCCTACCAGCCCCTCTACACCAACGCCATCCAGGCGGCCAAAGGAGCGGGACAGCCCGATCTGGCCAAGACGTTCCAGGCTCAGGGCCACCGCTTGCTGCAGGAAGATCCTTTTTTCATCTTCAACCAAGGGCTGGCACGGTTCCAGGCCAAAGACTACGAAGGGGCCTTATGGGAATTCCGCCGGGCCCTCGCGCGGCAGCCCAAGAGCCCCATGCTCTATGCGTGGATCGCCAAGGTTTACCTCTCCGAGGGCCGGGAAGCCGAAGGGAAGAAGAACTTCGCTACAGCCCAAACTCTGGCGCCCTATCTTCCCATGCTCAAGGTGTTGAGGCAGGAGTTCCCCTCCCTCAGCGCGGTGCCTCCGCCCACCGCCCCAGACGTTCTCAAGGGGAAGACCGAGATCCCATACAAGAAGCTCATTCAGGTGGGGCCGGCGGTGAAGCCGAGCGTATCCTAGCGCCCCATCCTCGGCTCTTCTTCTTGACCGCCGGCGGCTTCACGGCTAAGATGCTACAGGGCTGAACCCCGCAACGGAAAGGACCTTGACGATGCCGATGACCCGCCTCCGCGCCGCCTGCTTGGGGCTCCTCGTGGGCACATTCCTGTGGCCCGCTCTGCGGACCTCCGCCCAGTCGTTTCCCATGACCCTGGAAGGCTACTCCGTGGCCTCGCAAATGACGTCGGCTCCCGTGCGCAGCACCGTGGCCCTTGCGGCCCCCTACCGCGCGGTGGGGGTGGGGACGACCCTCCAGGTTCTGGATGAGTCCGATCCACTGAACCCAAGGGTCGTCTCGCAGGTCACCCTGCCAAGTCCGGCCAATGACCTTATCGTTTATGGATCCTACCTCTACGTCGCCGCGGGGGCCTCCGGGCTTATCACCATGGACGTCAGCAACCCCCTGACGCCCAAGTACGTCTCGGGCATCAAGACCAGCGTCCCAGCCCTGGGGCTGGCCGTCAACGAAGGTGGACGGTTTGTCTACCTGTGCGGCGGCACGGACCAGGTGCACGTCGTCAACGTGAAGGATCCCTACCATCCCAAGGCGGCGACTTACCTCTTCATCAATAAAGCCAACATTTTTGGCCTGGCGGTGACGGGCAGGACCCTCATCGTGGCGGCTGGCCCCAAGGGGCTCGTGGTTTACAACCTCGATATCCCCTCGGCGCCGGTGCGCGTGAAGCGGTTCAAGGATTTGAAGGCCGCCAATAGGATTTCCGTCAGCGGCTCCCTCGTGGCCGTGGCCGAAGGCGACCTCGGCCTGGCCCTGGTCAACTTCTCCACGTGGAAGACGCCCGTCCTCAAGGGCAGCCTGGCCATGCCCGTAGCCCCGCTGGACTGCCAGTTTCTGGCGGATCCGGCCAAGGTGGCCGTGGCGCTGGGCGACGGGGGATACGACGTGGTGGACGTGGCGGATGCGTCCAACCCCGTGAGCCTGGCGCAGCCCGCTTCTCCGAGCCCCGTCACGAGGATCCTCCCCGGTTCCCGCACGTACATGGTATGCGGCGCGGCGGGACTCTACTGGCTCGATGCTTCGATCCCCGCCCAGCCCGTGACCCACCAAGCCCTGGCAGGGCAACCCGTCTTCGGTGCCGTGGCCGTTCTGAACAACACGGCCTTCATCTCCAGGAACAACGCCGTGGAAGTGTGGGACTTCCAAGACCCGGCCCACCCAGCGATGATCGGCTCCGTGGCAACACCCTTAACCGCCGTGGACTTCCTCCTCTCAGGCAACCTGCTCATGGCCTCCTGCCAAACGGGCGGCGTCCTCTTCTTCGACGTGACCAACCCCGCCAGCCCCGTCCGGATCGCGACCATCACCGTGGGCGGGTCGGCGGGCCAGCTTGCCCTGGCCGGTAACCTCCTGGCCCTGGCCGACGGCTCGGACGGTGTATACCTCATCGATATTTCCGTTCCCGCCGCGCCTGTCCTGCGCGGCACCTGGAACGACACCAAGACGGTCGGGTTCGTGGGGGGAGCCGCCTTTTCCGCGCCCACGACGCTCTGGGTACGGCATAGCGCCAAGTCCCTCGTTTCCCTTGACGTGAGCGATCCAACGGCCCCTAAAACGCTGGGCTCCCTCAGCTTGGACGGGAATCCTGGCCGCCTTTATTTCCACCTGAATTACTTGTACATCATGAGCGGCTTCACGGGCTGGCCCATCGTGGACCCGGCCGATCCCGCCAAACCCAAGAAAGTCAACACCATGTCCACGAACGGGGCCATTCAGGCGTCTTTCCAAGGGTCAACGATGCTCTTCTGCGATGGAAATGCCGGGTTCCGAGAGTATGATCTGACGGACCCAACCAATCCCGTCCTGACCAGCTTTTTCGGCGCCCCCACGTTTTCCTACCAGGGTGCATTCCTCGCCAACGGCGCCCGCCTCCTCTCCTGCCGCGAAGGCGGCCTCTGGTGCCTGACCACCACCTCCTGCGCGGGAACCGACCTGCTCCTGCCCTGCGACGGGGACACCCTCGCACGCTTTTTTCAGGCCGCCTTCATCTGGGCGCCCGTGGCCGGGGACAGCTACAGCGTCCAGATCTCCAAGGATCCGGGCTTCCCCAAGGGTAAAATCTACACCAGCGAAAAATCGGTCACCGATTTGAAGGTGCCCTTCTGGCAGCCCGGCGACACGGCTTGGAGCAGCATCCTCCACAAGGCCAAGAAGAACCCGACCCTATACTGGCGAGTGGTCTACCACCAGGGATCTCACAGGACCTTCAGCGAGACCAGGAGTCTGACCATTCCCTAGTCACGGGACCCCTTCGGCGTCCAAAGGGCGGCCCGTCGCGGGCCGCCCTTTTGTTTGAGGGGGACGCAGCCGAGGGCCTTTCAGGAGCCGCGACCGCTCAGCCGCCGCCTGACATAGGCCTCCAGC
>JAKBES010000226.1 GCA_021833665.1 Acidobacteriota bacterium | reverse complement strand
GCCAAAATCTCCCTGGATGCTTCCTCAAACCAGAGCGTGTACACCTACACGGACAGAGAGGCAATGACCTTACCTAACCCGCTCACCTACCTGGTGGTGGCCCTGGACGCCCAGGGCCTGAGGTCGCCGGCCTCTCACGCCCCCCCATCGCCCGTCATGGACTTGAAGGTGACTCGCGGTGTAACGGGCAATACGCTCCTCTCCTTCACCCCCGTCACCACGGACGTGACGGGCCAAGCCCTGCCAAGCCCCCCGGAATACCGGGTGTACGGCTTCTATCCGATGACGGCTTCCTCCGACCACGTAAACCCTCCATCTCCCGTGACCATTCCCCCGTGCCAAGACACCGCCGCCTTCTGCGACGCCAGCTCTTCGCCCCCCCTCTTCTATACCGTGGTGGCCGTGGACAACCGCGGGAACACGAGCCTGTACTGAGACGGAAGCAGGGAGCGGGCAGCGGGGAGTAGGCAGGGCTAGGGATTGAAGGCCCGCAGGCAGCGGAGGGCGTCGACGGCGGAGGAGACGATGCCGCCGGACCAGCCCGCCCCTTCGCCGAGCACGTAAAGGCCTGGAAAACCCTCCACGGACTTGTCGTCCGCGCGCCTCACCTGCAAGGGGCTGGACGTGCGGGTTTCTGGAGCGATCATGAGCCCCTTCTCGATGAAGCCGGGCATTTTGCGGTCAAATGCCACCAAGGCCCGCGCTATGGGTGCTTCGATCCAGTCTGGGAAGAACCCCCTCATGTTCACGGCTCTGACGCCCGGCCTGAATGTGGTGTGGAAGGGGCCATTCTCCAGGCGCCCTTC
Organism: Acidobacteriota bacterium; assembly: GCA_021833665.1. Classification (GTDB taxonomy): domain Bacteria; phylum Acidobacteriota; class UBA4820; order UBA4820; family DSQY01; genus JAKAJA01. Next base: position 5,404 of record JAKBES010000226.1, on the reverse strand, counting down.
GAGAAAAGCCTTCACGCCCTGAGCGGGTGCCACGTAGCCTCCTCCGCCCCAGTCGTAGCCGCGCCTCTCCAGTGCTTCTTGGAAGGCGAGGCCCCGCCAGGGATCACCCTCGAAATCTTCGGGCGACACGGTCACGACGATTCCCGCGTTGGCGAACCCCGAAGCGCGCTGAGAGAGGCTCATGCCGTTGGTGACCAGGCCGTCTGGTTCGGAGGCCGAATTGACGACTAGTCCACCGGGACACATGCAGAACGAATAGACGCCCCGTCCCGATGCTTCGTCCTTGAAGGTCAGAAAGTACTCGGCGGCTGGAAGATCCGCGTGTCCTGCGGCGCGGCCGTACTGGCGGGCGTTGACCCACTCCTGGGGGTGCTCTACGCGCACGCCCACGGCGAATCCCTTGGCGGCAAAGGGAACGCCCATGGCTCCCAAGGCCCGAAACAGGGGGCGGCTGGAGTGGCCCACGGCGAGGGCAACGAGGGGCGCGCTCACCGCGCCCGAGGGGGTCGTGAGCGTGTAGCCCGCAACCGTCCTCTCCAAACTCGTCACGCGCGTGCGGAAGGTGAACATGACACCCGCCGCTTCCAGCCGGGCGCGCAGGGTGCCCACCACGTCGCGGACGCCGTCCGTGCCCAGGTGAGGATGGGCATCTTCGAGGATACCCGGAGGCGCGCCCGCTTCCACGAAGGTGGAGAGCACGTCGCGGACGAGGGGATCGCGAAGCCGGGTCATGAGCTTGCCATCCGAAAAGGTCCCCGCCCCCCCCTCGCCGAACTGGACGTTCGCGTCGGGGTGGAGGTGCCCCGCCCGCCACAGGCCAGCGACGGCGCTCACCCGGTCGCGCAGCGGCGGACCCTGTTCCAGGACCGTGACGGCGGCTCCCCGGCCGCTCAGGGCGAGGGCCGCGAAGAGCCCGGCGGGTCCCGTACCCACGACCACGGCTTGGATCCCCCTCAGGTCCTGCTCCACGGAACGCGGGAGAGGGCTGGCCTCCTCGGGGAGGACCTCCACTCTCACGCCCGGAGGCAGCCGCTGGGGGCGCCCTTCCGCTCCCACGTCGAGGGTAAAGACCCATCGGGGCGCCCTGCGGCCTTTGCGGGCATCAAGGGAGCGGCGCACCACCTGAACATCCTTGATGGATTCGATGCGGAGCGCGAGTGTCCGGGCCAGGACGCGCCTGAGCGCCTCGTCCCCGGCCTGCCCGAGGGGGAGTTCGATGCCACAGACTCTCAGTTTGAGCACGGTTCACGTCTCCGCAAGACGCTTACCACATGAGGGGTGCGGCCTGGAGGGTGCGCGGGCGAGACTGCCTCGTGCTGTTCAGGACACGCCGCCCCAGTCGTATCCAGCATCCTCCACCGCGGATTTCAGCGCGTCAAGTTCCATGCCGTCGCCGTTCACCACGACGCGGCCCGTGGCGTGGTCCGCCTGGACCGACTGGACGCCGTCGACCTTGCGCAGGGCCGACGAGATGGCCTTCTCGCACCCGCCGCAGGTCATGCCTTTGACAATCAAGGTATACGTCGTCATGGGCTTCTCCTTCGAAGGAACAGAGACGCGAAACGCGAGACGCGAGACGCTAGACCCCTGCTCCCTGCTTCCTGCTCCCTGTCTTCTCACCCCTTGTCCGCTTCACCCAGGGCCTTCATGCCCTCTGAGATGATGTCGTCCACGCGGGCTACGGAGGGCGCCTCGCAGTACACCCTCAAGGCCGGCTCCGTGCCCGATTGCCGGAAGAGGATCCACGAATCGTCTTGAAGGAAGAGTTTGGCGCCGTCCAATGCGTCCACGTTCACCACCGCCACGCCCGCGATCTCCCTGGGAGGCCTGGCCACCATGGCCGCCACTTGCCGGGCGCCCTTCTCGGGGGTCACGTGGAAGTCCCTGCGGCGGAAATGAAATTCTCCAAAGCGGGCGTAGAGGTCCTGGAGAAGCTCCAGGGAGTCCTTGCCGCGCTTGACCATCATTTCCAGCAGGAGAAGGTTGATGAGGATGCCGTCCCTTTCGGGGAGGAATCCCTGGACCGCGATGCCGCCGCTCTCTTCCCCGCCGATGAGCACGTCCTCTTTCTGCATGAGCTCGGCGATGTATTTGAAGCCCACGGGCTTGTTCACGTAAGGAAGCCCCGCCGCGTCCGCGATGCGCTTGAGGTAGAGGGTGTTGGCGTTGTTGGAGACGAGGGCGCCCGTCTGCTTGCGCTCCTCGATCAAGTAGAGGGCCAAAAGGGCAATCATCTCCAGCGGCGTGAAAAGGGAACCGTCGCGGTGAACGCCGCCCGAGCGGTCCCCGTCGCCGTCCGTGGCCAGCCCTACAACAGCTCCTTCCTGGAGCACGGCGTCCCTCAAGACGTCCAGGTACTCCTCCTTGGGCTCGGGAGCTCTCCCCCCGAAGAGCGGGTCCCTGCCCGGGCGGAGGGTCTTGACGTGGCACGTGGGACTCGCCACCCAGCGCTCAAGCAGCCTGCCGCCCACGCCGTTCATGGAGTCCACCACGACGGTGAGGGAGGATTCGCGGATGGCCGCGATGTCCACGATGGATTCCATGAATCGCGAGTACCCTTCGTCCAAGGGCGTCTCAATGACCTTGCCGGCCGTCTTGGCCTCGCGCAGGGGCATGGTGCGGACGGGGTTCTTGCCGATGAAGCTCTCGATCTGCCGGGTGGTTTGGACGGACGCGCTCCCGCCGAACCTCTCCTTGATCTTGAGGCCGTTGTAGGCATAGGGATTGTGGCTCGCGGTGATGACCACGCCGACGGGGAGGTTGTGTTTGCGCACGTAGTAGGACACGTGCGGAGTGGGGCAAGCCCGCGGGCTCAGGAAAACCGTGATGCCGTTGGCCGCCAGAACCTCGGCCACGGCCCGCGCGAAGTCCTCCGAAAGGAACCGGAAGTCGTAGCCCACGGCCACGCGCTTGTCTTCCGACTGGTCGTCAAGATAGTCCGCCAGGGCCTGGGCCACCATGCGGACGTTTTCAAAGGTGAAATCCTCGGCGATGACCGCCCTCCAGCCATCGGTCCCGAACTTTATGCTCCGATCCACCGTCCACCTCTCTGAACGATCATCCGCGTCCCCTCCTGCCTCGAAGGCCCTACCCTTCCATTTCCATTTGTCTGAGGTACATGCTCGCCTCCTCGGCGGCCGGGTCCATCATGTCCAGGACCTTGGTCGCGTCGAGCGGCAGCAGCGCCATGGCCTTGCGCCTCGTCTTGCCTGCGGCCTTGAACCGCCCCACCAGGTCCTTCCCCTCGAAGCCCGGCACCAGCGCCTCCAAACGCTCCAGCCGCTCCTCCGCCCTCACCCACCAGCCTTTGGAGAGGAGGAGGAGAGCGCTCTGCATGAGGGCATCCTCCGCGTCAGGCGTCAGGCCCAGCATTTGGTCGAGCTTCGCCTCCGCGGCGGAGAGCTTGCCTTGCCGAAGCAGGCTGTGGGCGGCCAGATAGTAGGCGGCGGGCGTCTCCTCTATGGCGAGCGACTTCTGCGCGCAGTTGGCGCTTCCCGCCCACCGCCCCTCGAGCGCGTGCACCAGGGCCATGAGGGTCCAACCTTCGTGCTGCACGGGGTCCGCGTTCAGGACCTGGCCAAGCTTCTTTTCCGCTTCCGCCGTTCGGCCCAGCCGGAGAAGGACCTCGGAGCACGCCAGGAGCGCACCGCCGGGCGGGCGTTTCTGGGCCAGGACCTCGGTCAGGCACGCGAGGGCTTTCGGGTAATCGCCCAGGCCGGCGAAGATCTCTCCCAGGTAAGCCTGGAGGGGAAGGTTGTGGGGGTCCAGCGCCAGGGCTTCGTCCAATACCTCGGCGGCGGCCCTGGACTGGAGGCCGTAGAGGAGGTCCTCCGCCCGGGCGAGGCGTTCCTCGAACCGGCGCCGGTTCTTTCCCTGGAAGGCGCCGAGCATGTCCGGCTTGGCGTCCACGAAGCTCTCTTTCCGGTTGAGGGCCGCCAGGTTGGCCAGGGTCCTTTCCCGCCAGCGCCGGTCGAAGTCACGTGAGGCGATGAGCCCCTTCTCCCGAAGCATGGTGGCCAGGACGTGGATGCCCGCCCGGTTCACCATCACGTTGCGCTCCATGAAGTCCACCGCGTGCACCAGGAGGTCCACGTCTTCCGAATGGCGGCTGGCCTGCTTCTCGACGTTGGACAGCTTGTCGATGAGGTAGTCTTCGACGCCGAGAAAGGGCTGCATGTTCGAATTCTCGCCCGACCTGTCCGCGCCCACGACATAGAGCGGCGCCCCGCACGACCGGCATTTCTCCCGGTCCGCCTCGTTCGATTTGCCGCAGCGCTGGCAGAGCATCCCTTCACCTCATCGCTTCGTAGCCGTCTGACACCGGCTCACCAGCTCAATACTTGTAGAACCCTCTGCCTGTCTTGCGCCCCAGGAATCCCGCGTCCACCATCTTGATCAGCAGCGGGCAAGGCCGGTATTTGGGATCGCCGAGGCCCTCGTGGAGGACGTTGAGGATAAAAAGGCACGTGTCCAGCCCGATGAGATCCGCCAGGGTGAGCGGCCCCATGGGGTGGTTCATGCCCAGCTTCATGACTGTGTCGATGGCCTCGGGCGTGCCCACGCCCTCCATGAGGCAGTAGACGGCTTCGTTGATCATGGGCATGAGGACGCGGTTGCTCACGAAACCTGGATAATCGTTGACCTCCACGGGCACCTTGCCCATGGCCTTGGAGAGCGTCATGACGCCGTCCAGCACGTCCTGGTCCGTGGCGATGCCCCGGATGACCTCCACGAGTTGCATGACGGGGACCGGGTTCATGAAGTGCATGCCGATGACCTTGCCCGGCCGCCGGGTCGTCGCCGCGAGCTTGGTGATGGAGATGGAGGAGGTGTTGGAGGCCAGCACGGCGCCTGGGCCGCAGACGCCGTCCAGCGTCTGGAAAACTTTCTTCTTCACCTCGAAGTTCTCGACCACCGCCTCCACCACGATGTCGCAGCCGGCCAGGTCTTCGAGCTTGGTGGTCGGGGCGATGCGCGCGAGGATGGCGGCCTTTTCCTCCGCCGTCATTTTGCCCTTGTCCACGCCCCGCTGGAGATTTTTGCCTATGGTGGCCAGCGCCTTGGCGCACAGAGCCTCGTCCACCTCGCACAGGGTCACGGCGAACCCCGTTTGGGCCGCCACGTGGGCGATGCCGTTCCCCATGGTGCCGCCCCCCACGACTCCGAACCGCTTCACGTCCATCCCCCGTCTCCTCTCGGAACGCGGCGTCCCGCGCCGCGACTGCTTGCACGAATCCCAACGGGAATGATACCACGGCGCGCGGGAGGCCCGAAGGACCAACCCGCTTTACTTTCCGGCGGAGTCCAGAAACCGGCCCTCGGACAGCCACGAGGCCATGGCCTCCATGTCGGGCTGGAGGAAGCGGTCCCCGTCCAGGGGCGGGAAGGTTCCTCTCAGCTTAGC
>JAKBES010000225.1 GCA_021833665.1 Acidobacteriota bacterium | reverse complement strand
GCCTACAGCCACATCGCGCACGACTGCCACGTGGGGGACAACGTCATCTTCGCCAACTGCGGTACGCTGGCGGGACACGTGCACGTGGGCAAACACGCCACCGTGGGGGCCCTCTCCGCGGTGCATCAGTTCTGCACCGTCGGCGATTACGCCTTCATCGGCGGGGGCTCCATCATCACCCGCGACGTGCTTCCCTACGTGAAGACCGTGGGCGCGAGGGGCGAGGGCCACACCTACGGGATCAACACCATCGGCCTTCAGCGCAAGGGCTTCTCCGCCGAGTCCATCGAGGCTCTCCGATCGGCCTACCGGCAGCTCTTCCACTCCAAGATGCTCTGGAGCGACGCGGTTCCGGCGGCCGAACGGGAGTGGGGACACGTGCCCGAGGTGGCCTACCTCATACGCTTCATCCGCGAGTCCAAGAGGGGAATCCAAAGATAACGAGGCAACGAAAGCGAGAGGGCGGGATGGCAGGAGAACGCATCAGGATCGCGGTGGTGGGTGTGGGCAGCCTGGGGCAGCACCACGCCCGCATCCTCTCGGATACGCCCGGGGTGCAGCTCGTGGGCGTGGTGGATCCCGACGGTGCCCGGGCGGGCGAGATCGCCGCCAAGTACGGCACGCGCGCCTTCGGCATGCCCCAGGATCTTCCTCCCGTGGAGGCCGTGGTCATCGCCGCTCCCACCCGCCTGCACGCGGAACTGGCGACCGGCTTTCTCTCCCGAGGAATTGCCGTCCTGTGCGAGAAGCCCATGGCCACCTCGGTGGCGGAGTGCGACGCCATCCTCGCCGCCCGTGACCGGGGCGGAGCGCCTCTGCTGGTGGGACACATCGAACACTTCAACCCCGGGGTCGAGGCCTTGGCGCGCCACGTGAAGGACCCGGGGTTCCTTGAGGTGCACCGCTTGGGAGTTCTGCCCGGGCGGTCCCTGGACGTGGATGTGGTGCTCGACCTCATGATCCACGACATCGAAATCGCGCAGAGCCTCGTGGGGCGGCCCATCGTCAAGATTGAAGCGGTGGGCGTCCGTGTCCTCACCCCCTTCGTGGACCTGGCCAACGCTCGCCTCACCTTCGAGGGCGGCTGCGTGGCCAACCTTACGGCGAGCCGGATCTCCAGGGAGCGGGTCCGCAAGCTTCGGGTTTTCCAGCCCGAGGCCTACCTCTCCGTGGACTACGCGGAGCAGGCCGTGGAGTATTACCGCGTGGAAACGGGCGACACGTCCAAGCAGATCGCCAAGGTCACCGTAGATGTGGAGAAGCGCGAGCCTCTGCGATGCGAGCTGGATCATTTCGTGGCCGTGGTGCGCGGAGACACGCCGCCTCGCGTGGGCGGGGAGGCGGCCCGCGAGGCCGTGGCCACCGCCCAGGCCATCTTGACATGCATGTCGGCCTGAGCTCGTCTCGCCCCGAGTCTTTTTTTCCCGAACTTTCCCCGGCCCTGACGCCGGGATATGCCTGGAGCGTGACCGACGCCTCGGGGCGCCGCCTGCACGGCGGATGGGGTGGTTCGGCCGTCCTCGACCCGGAGGTCCTCCCCGTGGGCGAGGACACCCTCTTCGACGTCGCCTCTCTCACCAAGCCGCTCGTGACGGCCTTGCTGGCTCTTCAGGCCAGGGACCGGGGCGAACTGGACCTGGATGCACCCGTCCCGGGAGTCCCGGCCTCGTCCTTCACGCCCCTCCAGCTCCTTCGGCACGAGGCGGGATTTCCGGCTTGGCGCCCCCTGTACGCGGAGGCTTCACGCAGGGAAGACCTCCTCCGCTGGCTTCTTAGGGGGTGCCCGCGGGAGGCACCGGGACGCCGCACCGAGTACTCGTGCCTCGGCTACGTCCTCCTGGGTCTCCTCTTGGAAGACCTCTTGCATAAGGACCTTCAGGGGCTCTTCGCGGAGCGCGTTGCCGGGCCCCTGGGGCTGAACCCCGGGGAGGCCTGTTTTCACCCGCCCGAGGCCTTTCGGCGGCGGGTGGCCGGAACGGAGAGGACGCAGTTTAGGGAGGCCACCATGGCGCGCCAATTTGGCGCGGACATCCCAGCCTTTCAAGGACCGGCGGGATGGGGAGAGGTCAACGACGGGAACTCCCGTCATTTGGGCGGCGTCGCGGGGAATGCGGGGCTGTTCGCCTCCCTCGGTGCCGTGGAACGTCTGGCTGCAGCGTTCCGGCCGGTTGGGGCCTTCCTCTCGGAGGATGTGCTGGATCTGGCCTGGAGGCCTTCGCAAGGCCACCGGACCGCCGGCTGGAAAGCGGCAGGCCACCCGGGCTGGCTCCCCGGAGAGGCCTTGCCCGCCGGCGCCCTAGGCCACGAGGGGTTTACGGGAACAGGAGTTTGGATGGAACCGGAGGCGGGCAGGACCTATATCTTACTCACCAACCGAATCCATCCCCGGCACCCGGGGACGGAGTTCGGCGAAGCGCGCTCCGCCTTTTTGAGGATGGCGAGGGAGTTGCCGTGAAGGACCGCTGGACCCACGCCGCCGCCTTCCTCATCGCCTTGGGCCTTCACGTGCTCTTGCTGGTGCTGGGCACACGCCAGTACATGGCCTCGGCTACGAGACCCAATAGGGTAAACCAGGCGGCCCAGCGCCTCACCACCCTCAACGGCCAGCCCGTGCGTTTCGTGTACGTAAAAGACATGGTGCCCAGCACGCTCCCTCCCATGGACCCGACGCGCCTGAGCGACCTCAATCGCCGGGGCGCGAGCCCTGACCCGCGCAAGGGCGACTCCCCAGACCCCACTTCGCTTGGGCACAGCCCTTTACGCCAATTGGGCGGGGCGGGTGACGCCCCGGTGACTCGTCCCTCCGTCATGCCTTCTCCCGCATCGCCGAGGCCGCTTCAAGGACGGCCGGGCAATGGCGAAGGCGACTCCCCCGAACAGGCGCGGGCTTCCGCCCCCAACCGGGGGAGAAGCTCCAAACCGGACTCCAACCAGTACGCCAAGGCGGGCGCGGGGCAAGGCGTCAAGGCCCTCGGCCGGCCCGCGGACTCGGAGCAGGGCCTTCCCGTGGGCGGTGAGGAGCAGGCCCTCAGCAACATGGCTCCCGGCTCGGCGGGCCAGCGGCCCGTCCCCACGCGTCCGGGTGTCGGCGCGGCCATCGAGAAGATGATGGTGGGGAGCTTGCAGGGAGGCTATAACAACCCCAACGCGAGCCGCCTCAATACGGGCGCGCTCTCCTTTGATACGGCCGGATGGGATTTGGGACCCTATGCACGGAAGGTCCAGGAACGGGTGCAGAGCAATTGGCACGTCCCCGAAGCCCAGGAGGTTCTCCGGCAAAAAGGCTGGGTGGCCATTCGGTTCAACGTTCAGAAGGACGGGAGCGTCACCGATCTTCAGGTGGTTCGGCCTTCCGGCATCCCCTCCTACGACCAATCGGCCCTCGATGCCCTCCGCTCCTCCAGCCCCCTCCCGCCGCTCCCTTCGGAAGTTACGGTGCCCAAGATCAGCGGACTCTTCCGCTTCTACTACAACATGCAGGGCGATGACTGAACCAGCCGGGCCCATCCACGTTCTTTCCCCTCCCACTTATGGCATAGCGTTTGCTTATACCATATCTCATCCCCCTCCATTCCTCCATTGGCCCCTTTATGGGGCCTTTTTTGTCTATATTTTCATGGCGCTGACCAATTCCATCGAAGCTGAGGGGGCGTGTCCGTTATGACACAGGCCGGGTCCGGATGGCCCCATGGGAGCGCCGAGCATGCGGCACGCCAGTATGTCGCTATGTCTCACGTAACTTACTGATAAACTTAGGTATGTATTTGGCACCAGGCTTGCTTCAAAGGAGGTGGCAGAACACCCCTCCCATTCCTCCGCGGGGGCCGCAAGGCCCCCGCTCTTCTTTTCGCCGTTCAGGCAGGCCGCAAGGTTTTCGCGGCCGAGCCTCTCCAGCAACATACCCTCACGTTGACAGTCCGGAGCGGGGCCCGTACACTTTTTTTAGAGGGGAGCAGCACATGCAGCCGAAAAACTACGGGGACTACCTGCTGGGAAATCCGCTGTCTCAGACCAGCCTGGGCGACATCACACGGGCACTGCCGCTGGACGGCCCACCCCAGATTCACCTCCTCCAGATCCTACCGAAGGACCTGGCGGCGGCCCCCGGGGTGAAGGCCTTGCTCCTTCGCAACGCCAAACAATGGGCCCCCGTGAAGGACCTGCACGCCCTCAACCTCTCCGCCTTCGGCGAGAGGGAGGAGGCCCTCTTTTTTGCCTGCGAGTACCAGCAGGGCCGGCTACTCTCGGACATCCTTTCTCACTGCCTTCTGGAGGGGCTCCCTCTCAGCGCCGACCAGGCGGTGTACCTCGCCGAGCGCATCGCCGGAGCGCTCATGTCGGTAGGCGCCTCGGGTATGGCCTACGGATGCCTTTCGCCTGATCGCGTCCTGGTGACGTTCGAGGGCGAGGTCAAATTGCTTCCCGGCGTCTTCCGGGATCTACACACCACCCCGGTGGCGGCCATGCCTGCGCTGGCGGGATATCGCCGCTACCTCCCACCGACCTTGGCTCCCGACAAATCCTCCAAACCCTCGGCAGACCGTTACGCCCTGGGCGCGCTCATGTTTGAGCTCCTGTGCCGCGAACCCTTCCGTCCGGGCGACGCCCCGTTCGATCCCGCGGCGAGGCTGGCCGAGGTTCAGACAGAGCGGGGCGGCGCAGATCCGATCCCGGAGGCCCTTCACGTGATCCTTCGCAAGAGCTGTCTGCTCGATGCCCCAGACGCCTACAGCGATCTTGCGGACGTGAAAGCGGACCTGGACCATCTCATCACCTCGGGAGAATACAGTCCCACCACGTTTAACATAGCCTTCCTCATGCACACCCTCTTTCGGGGCGAGGACGAGGCCGACGCCAAGGCGGACCAGGAATTTCAGACCCTGGACAGGGAGGCGTTCCGTCCCGCCGCCCCGCCGCCGCCTCCGACTCCGCCTCAAGCGTCCTCCCCGCCCTCCGCCCCCGTTCCCGCCCGCGAAGTTCCTCCCGCCGTGGAGGACTCCACCTTCGGTATGGAACCCGAGGCGAGCAAGAAGGGTCTCTACCTTGGCATCGGAGTGGCCGCCGCCGTGGTCCTTGTGGCGGTTCTGGCCTATCTGGCGTTCCTCAAGCCCAAGGGGCCGTCCCAGGCCGAGACCGCCGCCCAGGAGCAGGTGGCCAAACTCCAGAAAGAGCAACAGGCCATGGCGGCCAAGCTCAAGGCTCTTGAAGACGAGAAGGCCCAGCTCGCGTCGCAGGTGACCAACGCGAAAACGGCGGATGAGAAGGCCAAGGCACAGAAGGCCCTCGAAGAGGCCCAGAAGAAGTTGCAGGCGCAGAAGGAAGAACAGCGGTTGCTCGCGGCAACCTCATCGCCGGCCGCGCCTCCCGCGCCTCCTGCGACCTCCTCCGCCAAAGCCTCCATGCCCGAGGCCAAGCTCACCCAAGCTCAGGCCGTCCCAGCCCCGGCGTCGCCGCAGCCGGCCACCGCTCCGCCCGCTGCTCCCGTCTTGTCCGCGGCTCCTCCCACCTCGCAGGCCCCTCCCGAGCCGGTCCCGGCGCAAGCCGCCGTCAAGCCCGGCGACTTCGTGGAGCTTTGGGGGGTGGACGTGAAGCCCAAGCAGCTCAACGAGCTTCGCGTGGACATGCCCAGCGCCGCCAGGCAAAACCGCGTCGCGGGAACGATCTACATGGAAGTGCATATCGACGAGACGGGCAAAGTCACCTCGGCCAAGGTCATCAAGGGCCTACCCTTCGATTTCGGCGTCGACCGCGCTTGCCAGGAGGCGGCCATGAAGCTCCGGTACAGCCCCGCCTTTAAAGAAGGCACGCCCGTCAGCACGAAAATGACCTTCCCGATCCAGGTCAGATAGGCAGGAGCGAAGGGGTCAGGGGTCAAGGGTCAGAAACAAGGAACAGGGGACAGTGAAAGGCAGTCCTCCGAAGTTCGTACAACCTAAATTAAAAGGGGGCCTTTCGGCCCCCCTTTTCGTGCTCCAGATTGTGTCGTGGCTATCTGCGCAAGAACGTGGACCCGAGGGACAGGCCCAGGTCCGGATTCTTGACCGTGATAATGACCGGTACTCCCTTGGGGATCAGAGCCTTGAGCGCTGAGCCACCCTTCGCCACCACCAGGGTGCTACTCTTGACCACGCTTGCAGGCGCCGGTATGTCGTTGATGTAGACCGTGCAGCCCTTCTGGAAAAAGTTTCCGAAGACTTGCAGGCGGAAAGGATTGCCAAGA
>JAKBES010000224.1 GCA_021833665.1 Acidobacteriota bacterium | reverse complement strand
CCCAAGGCCCTGTGCGACCTGGGGTGCGACGATCATTGCGAGGAGTGCTGTTGGGGCTATTTGGGGGGGTACCCCCTTCTGAGTCCCTGCCGCTTCGCCGCGTTTCAATCGGCGCTCAAGGACCTGAGCGTCACCGGAACGAACCCGGCCGTGCTGAGGCGCGAAGCCACGGCCCTTCTCGCGGTCCTGGATGATCTTCCCAAACCCCGGCCCGCGTGACCGGCCTTCCTGCCAGGACCCAGCTCCCCTGGGGAGCGGGAATAGGGCCGAGGGTGAGGCGTTACTCGATCCGGTACTTGAGATGGTTTACCGAATGGGAATGGGGCGTTCGCGACGGCAGGCTTTCTTAGGAGGTTGTCATGAAACGCTCACGATTCATTCTTTCCTTACTGGCGGCAGGGGCTGTGGCCGCCATGACCGTGGCCTACGCCAGGATGCCCGACGGCTCGTTCTCCGGTTATCTGCCCGGGTCCGCGGGTTCCGGCGGCATGGGCACCGACAATGCCATGTGGGGTAGTGCACCCTCCATCATGGCCGTTTTGGAGACTCACAGCCAATTCTCTGATTTCCGGCAGGCCGTTGAACGGGCCGGCCTCTCTTCGACCCTGGAGTCCAAGGGTCCCTTCACCGTCTTCGTGCCCACCGACGAGGCTTTCAACCGCCTCCCGTCACCCGCCGAGGAGAAGATTCTCGCCAATCCGCAGGAGGCGAAGGCCGTCGTCCTGAACCAGATGGCGAGCGGCGATCTCGTGTACGGGGCTACGGGCACGAAAATGGACCTCGCCCGGGTCGGGTATATCGTGACAGCGGACGGGAACCGGATCCCGGTTATCGTGACCCGCCACCAGGTTAAGATCGGACAAGCCCGCCTCGTGGAGGCTAACATTCCGGCCTCCAACGGAATCATTCACGTGGTCGACGAGGTGTCCCTTTCCCCCAGCGCGAAGTGATCGGGGCAGAGGGAACGGCACAAACCTTAACAAGCCGGCGCGAACAACCCCGCCCGGAAGGCCTTACGCCTTCCGGGCACCATTTTATCGTGCGGGCTCCTTGGCAAGCCCGGTCTGAATCGTGAGCGTGCGGCCCGCCGTTGTGGCCAGGCCAAACTGGCCCTTGTAATCCTTAAAGACCAGATGCCCATCCCCCGCTGAAAGGATGCTGCAGGCCGAGTCCAGATGATCAACGAGGTGGCGCAAGGCCCCGCCCGCAGCCGCGGCGGTGGGGTACTCGGCCACGATCAGGGTGCGAAGGGCCCCGTCCTTGTCCTTATACTCCCCGGCCACGGCGGTGACCGTGCGGCCCAGGAGGAGAACGTCCCCCTCGCCGAGGCTTACCATGGCCTGCATCCCGATGGGCCCCCGAAGGATCCGCACGGAACGGGGCTCCAATCCCTCCTTGGGCAGTAAGGTCAGGCACGGCGGCGGCTCAGCCGCGGGGATCTTGTCCGCCACGGCCCGGGCGGCGGCGACCAGCACCCTGGGCAGGCCCGGCGCGGGCTCGGGCCCCGTGGCCACGACGTAATCCGCCCCCTTGTCCATGAGGATCTGGTTGCGTCCCACAGTGTGGCGCTCGGCGAAGGAAGGGTCGGGAGTCTCACGGCCGCAGTTCGCCCAGTAGATCCCCAGCGCCGCGGCCGGGTCAGCCATGCGGTAGATCTCGACGGTGAGGGTTTCGGGGCCCCGGCGGTACCGCTGGACGGTGCACGCCTCGAAGCCCATCTCCAGGAAGGCCTCGCCGCCTCCGTCGATGTGGTCGTAGAGGGCCTCCCCTTCGTACACCTTCGCCGCCCCGTCCTTCGACCATCCCTGCACGAAGCCGTCGGCGGGCAGAAGGGAGAGGTCGCCCGCGGCCCTCACGGCCACCACCGCCAGGACCATCATGATGCCCGCCGCCGCATCCTTCGCCCTCATCCGCATGCCTTTTCCCTCCATGAGACGGCCGGCCTTCAGACCTTGTGCAGGGTGATTTTGGAGGGATCGCCGATGCCGAGACCAAGGGTCTGGGCGTAGCCGAGGTAGTCGGTGAACCTCGGGTGGTCGTTGACCTTCACCCCCATGGCCCTGCGCTTGGCCACCATCTGGTCGTGGCAAACCCGGTCCAATGCGAAGGGGTCCGTGGCGAAGTAGAGGGAGTGGTTGGGGAAAAAGAACTGCTCGTTGCCCATGGGGCCTCCGTCGTACTGGCCCCGGATGCCATCGGTGACGTTGAGGACGAGCTTGTCCCGCACCCACGGAGCCGCCAGGACCTCCGTGCAGACCTTGAAGAAGAGGGGCTGGTGGAGGCGGCCCGTGTTGCACACGGATCCGTACCCCAGGTTTTTGGTGGCCATGGAGATCCCGTTGCCGGCGTTCTTGAAGGCCGCCAGGTTGATGATCTTGGTGAGCTTCCTCGTGACCAGCTTGCCGAAGTAGGAGTACTCCCCTGTAAAGACGTGCTGGTTGGCGTACGCGTCGTCGCTCGCGTAGCCCGCCACGCCCTTGCCCACGACGCCCTTGGCGTAGTAGTACGCTTGCTGGTCGAAGTGGTCCGCGCTGAGGTGCTCGCCCTTTGCGTTCTTCCAGGGCTTGCCGTCCTCGGCCATGGTCTGGAGCGACTCGATGGTGACCCCGGGGAATCGCTCTTGGGTGAACCCCGCCTCCTTGAGCATGTCGTCGAAGCGGTCCCAGATGACCATGTTCTTCCTCGGGATCCCTCCCTGCTCCAGCCAGGCCACGACGGCTGACGCCAGGGCGGGCGTGGTATTGATGAGGGGCGCTCCCACGGGGTTCACCTTGATCCCCACCACGTCATCTTTGGTGAAGAAGAGGCCAAAGCTTTCCCTCATGCTCTTGCCCGTGAGCTCCGCCAGGCCCGCCGCGAACATGCGGGAGACGATTTTGGGATCCACCGTCCGGTCCTTCATGGACCGAGGGTCGGTAGCTTGGACCACTTTGCCCGGAAAAGGACCCGGCAGCGCGTGCTTCCCCCTCGGAACCTTCATGAAATCGGCGATGTTGGTTTCCACGTTCGAGGGGGCAGGCGCCGCCGCCTTCTCCTCGGCGAAATCGGGAACACCCAGCACCAGGCCGCCGGCGGCGCAGACGCCGAGGGCTTTTAGAAAATCACGCCGGTCCGGGTCCAGGGCGGGCTTCAGGGAACGGTACGGCTTTCGGCTCATGGCTTCCCCCTCCTGCCCATGGTACGCCCCCGGACCACGGGAAGTTTAGGAGTGTCGGCACGCAGGGAGCTATTTCATGCCAGCTTCGGGTGTATTCTAGGGGCTCGGGGAGGGGACAATTTGGCGCACCGCAGCCTCAAATCTGGATACGGAGACCTGTCGGAACGCCTCAACCGGTTCCCCCAGGGCGCCCCTCCCTCCGAACGCTTGTTCGACATCCTCAAGCTCCTGCTGAGCGAACGCGAGGCGGCCCTCGTGGCCCAGCTTCCCATCCGGCCTTTCACGGCGAAGCGGGCCTCAGCCCTCTGGAAGATCTCCGAAACGGAAGCGAGAAATTTGCTGGAGGAGCTCGCCTCCCGCGCGGTCCTTCTGGACCTCCAGGAGGGCGGGTGCACCTCCTACGTTCTGCCGCCGCCCATGGCGGGGTTCTTCGAGTTTTCCCTCATGCGCGTGCGGGGCGACGTGGACCAGAAAGCCCTGGCCGAACTGTTCTACCACTACCTGAACGTGGAGGAGGCCTTCGTCCGGGACCTCTTCGCCCGAGGTGAAACGCAGCTTGGACGGGTATTCGTGGACGAACGGGCCCTTCCCCAAGACGAGGCCCTGCACGTGCTGGACTACGAGCGCGCCACGCAGGTGGTGGGCACAGCGGCGGCCATCGGCGTCGGCCTGTGCTACTGCCGCCACAAAATGGCGCACCTGGGACGGGCCTGCGACGCGCCGCTGGATATCTGCATGACCTTCGGCACCACCGCCGCATCCCTCGCCCGCCACGGGGTCGCCCGCAGCGTCCAGGCATCCGAGTGCCTCGAGCTCCTCGCGGCCGCCCGGGAAAACGGCCTCGTCCAGTTCGGTGAGAACGTGCGCCAGGGAGTGAATTTCATCTGCAACTGCTGCGGCTGTTGCTGTGAAGCCATGGTCGCCGCGCGCCGCTTCGGTTTCATGCGGCCCGTCCACACCACGAACTTCATTCCAGCCCTCGACTCCAACACCTGCAACGGCTGCGGGAAGTGCGTCTCGGCCTGCCCCGTGGAGGCCCTGGGCCTGGTCTCGGCCCACGATGCCCGGAGGCCCGCCGCCAAGGTGGCCCGGCTGGACGAAGACCATTGCCTGGGATGCGGCGTCTGCGTGGGAGTATGCCCCGAGAAAGCGATCCGCCTCCGGGGCCGGCCCGAGCGCGTCCTTACCCCCGCCAACACGGTCCACAAGGTGGTCTGCATGGCCATCGAGCGGGGCACGTTGGCGGAGCTCCTGGTGGACGGCCAGTCCTCATACGGCCACCGGGCCGTGGCCGCCATCCTGGGCGCCCTGCTCAAACTGCCTCCCCTTAAGAAAACGCTGGCCTCCCGCCAAGTCAAATCCCGCTTTCTGGCGGCGCTGCTTCAGACCGAACCCACCGTCCCTCCCGGCCCCATGTGACCTCCGCGGCTTCCTCGGAAACAGGAAGATAGAAGGACCCCGCAAGGTAGCTCGCGGCGCCACGCCCCCCAGGCGTTCCACCGCCCGTTCCCCCGTCGCGGTCCTCTTCGCGCGCGGCGCGGGGTTCCCCAGGCTTTTGAGGGCCGCGGTGGCCCTGAAGGGAGGCGGACATGCGGGAGAAACGGATGTGGTTGTGCGGGCTCCTCCTGGCACTGGGAGTGGGCCTGGGCGTTCAGGCGGCCGACTGGACCGTCCTCGTTTATCTGGACGGGGACAACAGCCTGGACCCGTTCGCCGTGAAGGACATGAACGAAATGGAACGGGTGGGCTCCTCGGACAGCCTGAACATCATCGTCCTCGTGGACCGGCTGGAGGAGGGCGCCAAGCTGTATCGCATGGTCCAGGACAACACGGACGCCATCGTCTCGCCCGTGCTGGAAGACTGGGGCGAAGTGAATATGGGTGATCCGGCCACCCTTCAAGCGTTCCTGGACTACGGCATGGCCAACTTCCCCGCGGCCCGGACCGCCCTCGTGCTCTGGGACCACGGCGGTGGTTGGCTGGGCGTCTGCTGGGATGACCATGACCTGACGGACGATGGCGTCACGGACCGGCTGACCCTGGACGAAGTCCAGCAGGCCATCGGCGGCCGCTACGTGGATATGCTCGGCTTCGACGCCTGCCTCATGGCCATGGCGGAAACGGCCTATGAATTCAGAAACCAAGCGGGCGTCATGGTCGCCTCTGAGGACTCCATTCCAGGCGACGGGTGGCCCTACGACACGGTCCTGGCTGGGCTCGCCGCGAACCCAGGGTGGACGGGAGCTGACCTGGGGGCCTGGATCGTGGATGCCTATATGGCGTTCTACGGGTTCCACAACAAAGTGACCCTTTCCACCGTGGATTTGACTCGAAGCCAGGGGCTCCTGGACGCCATCAACGGCCTCGCCGCGGCCCTCACGGCGCACATGGAGCGAGGCATCGTGCTGGGAGCGCAGGGCTCGGCGGAGTACGTGGGCGCCTATGGCCAATACTACGCCTTCATTGACCTGGCGGGCTTCGCCGACTACGTGGCGTCCCACACCCGGTATCCCGGCACGCGCAGCGCGGCCCTCTCGGTCGCCAACGAGGCCCGCGGCGCCGTCCTCTCCGAAGCCCACGGCTTCGGCAGCCCGGGCGCCACGGGACTGAGCATCTTCCTTCCCGTGTCTCCCCATTACTACAAGGAGGTCTACGGCACGGGACTGGACTTCACCGCGGACAGCCTCTGGGACGAGTTCGTGACGTCGCTCTACAAACACGGATCGAAGAAGAGCTAAAGAGCACGGGCCAAGAACCGTGCGTGTGCCATCCGCCGGGGATGCCGAGGGGAGCCGTTCCCTTGGCACCCCGGCGTTTCAGTTCGCGCTTATCTCTTGCGGTCCGCGCGAAAACAAGAGCCGTCAGCCCCGTCCCCTGAGGAGAGGGACGGTGCCGAGGGCGAGGAATCCCGCCATAAGGGCGCCCTCGGGAAGCCCGAGGAAGGGGAGGGCGACCAGCGCCCCCAGAAACGAGCCGGCGGCTCCTCCCAGCACGTCCGCGGCGTAGAGAGAGCCCGCCGCCCCAGCCCCTTCGGTGCCGGAGCTTGCGTAGGCGAAAAGGGCGCCCAC
>JAKBES010000223.1 GCA_021833665.1 Acidobacteriota bacterium | reverse complement strand
ACAACCCCGCCCTCTTGGGGGGCGACGTTCAGGGATTGCAGGTCCTCTCCCCACAAGAAGCTGCCAGGCGGTATGGCCAGAAAGCAGTCTTTGTAGCCACCATCTGGGGAGGGGAGCTCACGGACCGGATGAGCCAGAGGCTTGGTCAGCTCAAGGCGCTGGGGTGCAAGTGGATCACCCATTTCGGACCGCTCTTTTGGAAATACTCCGATATTTTCCTCCCGCATTATGCCGTGGATCTGCCTCACCACGTTCTGGAGCGGGCCGGGGAGGTCATGCGGGCATATGACCTATTGGCGGACGACAAGTCGCGTCAGGAGTTCGCAGGGCACGTGAGGTGGCGGGTGGCCATGGATTTTGATGGCCTCGGGGATCCCATCCAGGACACCATATACCTCCCCGACGATCTAGTGCGATGGCTACCCGATGAGGTCTACGTGGATTGCGGCGCCTACACGGGGGACACACTGAAGACCTTCCTGGATCACCACGGGTGGTCCTTTTCGCATGCCTTCGCGCTAGAGCCTGATCCAGGGACTTTCGCTTCCCTCATGACGTCGATTGACGAGTTTCCCGAGCCCGTTCGAGGGAAGATTACCGCGATGTGTGTTGCCGCGGGAGCACGGCTGGAGAAGATTCGCTTTGATGCGACGGGCACGGCCGCGTCTGCGTGCGGAGCGGGCGACGCAGAGGCTGATTGCGCCCCACTGGATGGGCTGCTCTCCGATGCGCCGATTTCCTTCCTCAAAATGGATATCGAAGGCGCCGAATTGGATGCCCTCACAGGGGCAAGAGGCCTGATCCAAAGACACCGTCCCTTCCTTGCAATCTGCGCCTATCATCGGCAGGATCACCTCTGGAAGATACCCCTCGCGATTCATTCGATGGTCGCGGACTATAGCTATTTTTTCCGACCCTACTTGGCGGAGGGCTGGGACCTGGTATGTTATGGCGTACCCTCAGAGCGCCTCTCGACTGGCCATGAGGTATAGACCTGGGAGTCAACCCTATCCGACGCGGCAGTGTCCTCTCTGTGGCTGGCGAAAGAGCAGGCGCATCTTCCGTCAGATGTTCACCTCCTTTTCCGAAAGAGGCCTTCTCGAAGGTTACGACGTCGTGGTCTGTGGCCGCTGTGGTTTCGGATTCGCGGATCACATTCCGGCCCCCGAGCGCTTCGATGCTTACTACAGCGAAATGTCGAAATACGAAGGCCCCAGGGAGGGGACGAAGGTAGCACCCGAGGATCTCTCCCGGTTCTATGCGATCGCTGAAGAGCTAAGGCCCTTGATCGGTAAGCGAGACCAGATATTGGAGATCGGGTGCTCCTCGGGGCACTTGCTCGCCTGCTTAAAGGAGGCCGGTTTCCCGAACGTAGTTGGAGTCGACCCCTCCGCCCGGTGTGCTGCGGAGGCCCAGAGGCGGCACGGGATAACCGTCCTCACGGGGTCTCTCGCCTCTCTTTACGAGGATCTGCGACGCCGAGGGCCCTTCGGTGTCATTCTGATGATCGGTGTTCTAGAGCACATACCTGATCTTGATCAGGTGCTTCGGTCCATCCATGAGTTGACGGCGGGCGGGGGCCGCATCTGCGTGGAGGTGCCCGATTCTACGCGCTTCGCGCGGTGGATCGACGCACCCTACCAGCAATTCAGTGTGGAACACATCAACTACTTCTCACCGTCCTCGCTCCGTCGGCTCCTGGCCCTAAAAGGATTTCGGGATGTGCGGACAAGGATTTTGACCCGCGCCCATACGGCGAAATCGATGATGCCCGTCATCAACTCCGTATCGGAGCATATCGCCGTCGGCTCACACGCTGGCCAGCGCGATCAATCGGACCCGACCGAAAGGGCGCTCACGCTGTACGTACGCCGGAGTGCCGAATTTGAGAAGTCCATTCACAGGCAGATTGACCGTCTCGCCCAACTAAAGACGCCCGTGGTGATCTGGGGCACGGGTACCCTCACCCAGCGTCTTCTGGCGACAGGCGGGCTGTCCCAAGTGCGTATCGCGGCTTTCGTAGATTCGAACCCCCACTATCAAGGGAAGACCCTTCAAGGTGTGCCCATTCTCTCTCCGGACGCCCTCCGGATGAGTGAGGAGCCGATCCTCATCGCATCGCTGACTTTTCAGGACGAGATCGAATACCAACTGCGCTCAGAGTTCCGCCTCACCAATCCGGTCTGGAAATTGGGTGAGGAGTCGCTGGGCGCGGGACAGGAGGGATGCGATGGCGTTCATTAGTGTGCTGACATTCTGTTACAACGAGGAAGGCAATGTGGAGGAGGTGTATCGAAGAGTTCGGGGAAACCTGGAAGCCCTGCCGGGGCATTCTTATGAGCACCTCTTCATCGACAACAATTCCACAGACGACACCCAGGCCCTATTGAGACGCATAGCCGCGTCTGACAAGAATGTCAAGGTCATCTTAAATGCCCGAAACTTCGGTACCGTTCGCTCGCCCTTTCACGGCCTCATGCAGTGTGCCGGAGAGGCAGTGATTCCAATCTCCGCTGATCTTCAGGACCCGCCGGATCTGATTCCGGAACTGGTGAAGCGTTGGGAGGCTGGCCACAAGATCGTGCTGGCCGTTAAGCGGTCTAGCGGCGGATCGAAGCTCATGCGCGCGGCCAGGAGGCTATACTATCAATTAGTGAATCGCCTCTCAGAGATCCCACTCGTGGAGAACTATTACGGTTATGGGCTTTATGACCGCGGCGTAATCGAGATCCTGCGCGACATGGAAGAGCCATACCCCTACTTTCGAGGCCTCATCGCCGAGATCGGTTTCGAGCCAACCCTCGTGTATTTCGACCAGCCCCCCCGCAAGCGGGGAAAGAGTTCCTACAATTTCTACCGCTTGTACGACATAGCGATGCTGGGGATCACGAGCCACAGCAGGGTGCCGCTGAGGCTAGCTACCATGATTGGCTTCGGGATGTCAGGGCTGAGTTTCCTGGTGGGCATGGGGTACCTGGTTTACAAACTCCTCTATTGGAAGGAGTTCACGCTGGGAATTGCGCCCATTTTGGTGGCAGTCTTCTTTCTCGGCTCGCTCCAGTTGTTTTTCACGGGAATCCTGGGCGAATACGTCGGCTTCATCTACACCCATGTCCGCAAGCGCCCTCTGGTCGTTGAGAAGGAGCGCATCAATTTCGATCCCCCTCCAAAGAACCATTCTCCGTCCAGAGGTGCAGCTGCCAGCGAGCGTACGCCACAGGGGACTTCCATTGGAAACGGCGGCGGCGAAGAGGCGGATGAGAAGACCACGCACTCCCCAGACCCAAAGCCATGATACGCCTTGCCCTGCCAGCCCCGCTTCAGAAGCTCTGGGCGGTCTCGTTTATCCGATTTCTCTTTGTAGGTGGGCTTAATACCATCTTTGGCTATGGCGCGTTCGCTGTCTTTGTCTTGATGGGTCTGCACTATGTCCTGGCGGCTCTGTTTTCGACGGTCCTCGGTGTACTGTTCAACTTCAAGACCACGGGTACCATCGTCTTCAAGAACCGCGACAACCGCCTGATCCTGCGCTTCTTTGGGGTCTATGGGTTCACATACGTCCTGAATGTGGGCCTCTTGAAGATATTCAAAGAACTGGGAGTACACGTGTTGATCACTGCGGCGGTGTTTACCGTCCCCATGGCGATGGTCGCCTTCCTGCTCATGCGCCTGCTGGTGTTCAGGCAGTCGGAGGCAGCTGTGAAGGCGGACCTCCTGGTCGCGACCCGGGAGCTGCGCAACCTGCTTCGGGATCTGTTCATGGAGCCTACCGGCAACACGGTTGTGCAGTTCTTCCGTTATTTGGTGGTGGGCGGTGCGGCTTTCATCGTTGATTTCGGCATTCTTTACGGTTTGACTCATTACGGTGGACTCTACTACCTGACCTCGGCCACCTTAGCTTTCTTGGTGGGATTGGGCATCAACTATACCTTCAGCGTCCTGTGGGTCTTTAGCCATCGAGTGATCGGCAATCGATGGGTGGAGTTCGGCCTGTTTGCTCTCGTGGGGGTGTTGGGGCTAGGGCTCAACGACCTCTCCATGTGGCTCCTCACCAGCGTTGCCGGCCTTTACTACCTGTACTCCAAGCTCATCACGACGGCCCTCGTCTTCGTCTGGAACTTCGCCATCAGGAAAGTGAGCTTGTTCCGATGAGCGAGACGGCGGTAGCGAAGGGGACGACAAGCCTGGGGGGGTGGGCGAAGACGGTGCTCCCCTGGCTGCTATTTGCCTTGGCCCTGTGGGAGCCCTTGCAGTATCTCCACCTTACCTTTCTGGAATTCAGTTCAGGGGACGAGGGGGTGCTGTTGGCGGGCGCGCTGCGCATTCTGCACGGTCAGGTGCCCTATCGGGACTTCTTTTTCTTTCAGGCGCCCGGTCCGCTTTACCTGATCGCGGGGTGGCTGAAGCTGTTTGGCACGACGCTGGCGGCGGCCCGGTGGCTCGCGTGGCTGATCAACGCGCTCTTGATCTTGGGCCTCGCGCTTCTGGGGCGGGCCCTGAATCTGTCGCGAGCCTCGCTGTGCTTGGTGTTCTTGGCGCAGGTGGCGGTTGGCTTTGTCACCTGGCCGATTGTTAGCCACCACTGGATGGCGAACGCCTTCGTGGTCCTCTCCGCAGCTTGTCTGGCCTTGTCGCAAGAAAGGGTGAGCCGGACTTGGCTTCTCGGAGCCGGAGCTCTGGCGGGGGTTGGTGGACTCATGTTGCAGGATGAGGGTGGCTACTGGGTGCTCCTCGTCATCCTGCTGTTGTTGCTCTCGGGCGGAGAGCGGCGATGGAAGAAAATCGGGCTCTTTGTGGGCGGTGGGCTCGTGGTGGCGAGCCCGCTATTGGTCTACCTGCTGGCCAAGGTGCCCGTCTCCCGTCTCCTCGATGACACCTTCTGGGCGCCGTTGAGGCTCTACCATGAAAACCCTGGAAACCGCGTGGCGTTCGGCCAGGGCTGGTTCGCTACCTTTCAGCGGCTGCCGGCGGTGTGGAGGACGGGGGACGTGTGGACCGCTGCGAATGATCTGGGCCAGGGCATCGGAATGGCCTTTGTATTTCTCGTCTTTCCCGTGGCCGGGGCGCTTCTGATCGGAAGAATCGCGCGTTGGCGAAAACTCTCGCGAGAGGAGCGGTGGCTATGGTTGGTCCTGCTCTGCATGACGGGGGTCTTGGTGCTCATGGCCCTGCACAGACCCACCATCATGAGCCTGATCTTTGCTTTTCCGGGTCCATTCTTGCTGATTCTCTGGGAATGGGAGAGGGCCAGAAGGCGCCAGCCTCGGTGGGTCTCGCGGCTCACGGTAACAGGACTGGCACTCCTGCTAGCTTTCAGCGTGGCGACTACCTCTCTGCCCTATCCCTACCTTGCCCCGAGGAGTTCTTTTGACTTCCCATCGGGCAGGCTGACGACCGAAGTAGCCCAAAGCAAGCCGTCATGGGAGCTGCTGAACCAGTTCCAGAAGGGCTTTCTGAAGCCTGGCCAGAGTGTGTTCTGCTATAGCTACTGCTCCTTCTATTCTTTCATTCTCCACAGGGTGGGGGCCACACGCTATGATAACTTCGACATGGGCAGTTTCGATCCCGGGATGGTTCGCGACCTCCTGGCCCAACTTGCGGGCAAGCCGCCGGATTGGATTCTGCTCGACGGGCGATATCAGGCGGATGATCCCGTGTTGAGGTGGATCGCCACACACTACAAGCCCCTGGCCCGGTGCACGGGGCTGATGATCGTCGGCAGGGCCGACATGATGGTGAAGCCTTCTGCCCACCCAGAGGGACGATGACGGTCGGAACGGCGCCAGGGGCGCTCCGTGCCGCATTCCTGGCTCGACGAGGTTACGGCATGGGAAGCATACTTGCCGTGGAGATGAGGTCTCATGGCCGATAAGGTGGCGATCATCATCGGTGCGGGGCCGGCGGGGTTGACGGCGGCGTGGGAGCTGCTGGATAGGACGGACGTCCGGCCCATCGTGCTGGAGGCCACGGGGGAGATCGGCGGCATCGCGCGGACGGTGGTCCACAAGGGCAACCGGATGGACATCGGCGGTCACCGCTTCTTCTCGAAGTCGGACCGGGTGATGGAGTGGTGGCAGAACGTGCTGCCCATGCAGGGGGCGCCGTCGCGGGACGACCGCCTCCTGGGCCGGGAGATCCCCCTGGCGAAGGAGGCCAGGACGCGCGCGCTCCGAGGCGAAGCGATGTCGCGGCCCGCCCCCGACCCCGAACGCGAGAACCTCGTCATGCTGGTGCGCCAGCGCCTCTCGC
>JAKBES010000222.1 GCA_021833665.1 Acidobacteriota bacterium | reverse complement strand
TTTTGAAGCCCCGGACCGTCTCCAGATCGAGGGGCAGGAAGTCGAAGAAGAGAGTCCGGTCCGTCTCCGTGGCCAAGGAAATGAGCTTGCCCTTGGCGTTCGGGTTGGTCTTTTCGTAGACGTACTGGAGGTTGGTCGTCTTCCCGCAGAGGCCCGGCCCGTAGTAGACCAGCTTCACGTTGATTTCGCGGGACGCGTAGTTGATGAAGGACATGGGCGGGCTAACCCCCCGTCACTCGTTGAAGAGGGCGTCGATGTCCTCGTCCGTGATTTCGGCGAACGGGGACTGGAAGAAGGATTCGCCCGAAGCCCGCTCCCGCTCGGTCTTGTCCATGATCTGCTGGAAGACCCTGTTCAGTTCCTCCGAGCAGCGCTTCACGCGCAGGCGCACGAGGCCGAGGGAGGACCGCTCGTCGAAAATGACCACGAGGATGACCTTGCCGCCCACGATGGAGATGTGGATGTTGTCCTTCTCGCCCTCGTGGAAGAGGACGGAAAACTCCTTTTCCCCGATGAGCTTGGCGAGACCGTCCGTGGCGGCCACGTTGCCCGCCGTGAGGGAGGCCAGGGAGGTGGTATCCAGGCGCTCGATGTCGCCCGTGGCGGCGATTTGCTGGCCGTTTTTGTCCACCAGAAAGACCACGCCGGCGTTGGCGTCGACCTTGAGCTTGCCGATAATCTCCTTGATTTTCTGGAACTCTTCCTCATACATGATGAGGTCGGACGCGCCCATGGGCCTCTCCTCTTAACCCACGTGTATAACACACCGCGCCACACGGATGCAACCCAATGTGCCGCTTGAGGAAAGGGCGTGAGCCCCCGCCCGTTCCGTCATCTGGCCATGGTCTTCCTTCCCGACAGCGACCGCCCGAGGGTCTGGGCGTCCACGAACTGGAAATCCGCGCCCACGGGCATCCCGAACGCAATCCGGCTCACGGCCGCCCCTCGCTCGGCCAGGAGGCTCGCCAGGAAGGACGCGGTGGCTTCACCCTCCGCCGTGGGAGGTGTCGCCAGGATGATTTCCCGGATTTCTCCCCCCGAAAGCCTCGCTTCGATGGCATCCATGCCCAGGTGCTCGGCGTGTACGCCTCGCATGGGGGAGAGGAGCCCGTGAAGGACGTGGTAGAGCCCCGAATACTCGCCCGTGGCCTCAATGAGGAGGACGTCGGCGGCACTCTCCACCACGCACAGCAGGCCACGGTCGCGGCGGGAGTCCTCGCAGAGGAGGCAGGGCTGGCCCGTCTCGCGGTAGGCACGGCACGCGGGACAGCGCTCCACGGAGCGGGCGAGGCTCTCCAGCGACCTGGCCAGGGCCAGCGCCGGCTCCTCCCCCCGGTCCAGGAGGGCGAACAAGATGCGCTGGGCCGATTTGGGCCCGATGCCGGGGAGCTTCTGGAGCTCTTCGAGGCACCGAAGAAGCGGCTCGGGGAAGGCGCTCATGGCCCGGGCCTACATGCCCGGGAGCCCAAGGCCGCCCCCGAGGCCGCCCATCTTGGACTGGAGCGTCTCGTCCACCTTCTGGGAGGCTTGGTTCACGGCGGCCACGAGCAGGTCCTCCAGCATCTCCTTCTCGCCAGGAGCCATCAGGGACGGGTCTACGGACACGGAGCGAAGGAGTTTCTGCCCCGTCATTTTGACCGTGACCATGCCGCCCCCCGCGGAGGCTTCCACTTCGAGGGCATCCATCTCCTGCTGGATCTGTTCCTGCATTTTCTGCGCTTGCTTAAGCAATTTATTCAGGTTCGCCATGGGGGCCTCCATCGTCGGGTTCCGGGGGCGGGGCCGTGACCTTCACCACGCGTCCTCCGAACACCCGCAATACGTTGTCAACGGCAGGGTCGCGGCTCGGGACGAGGGAATCACGGGCGACCGTGCTCTCGCTTGCGGCGGCGGCGGACCCCTCCACGGCCACGGGGCCGGGCAGCCCGGCCTCCCGTGCTACGGCCTCCAGCGCCTCGCGGCGCTCCCGGTTACCCAGAAGTGCCGCACCGGTTGCGTCCGTGGGAGGGAGAGCCACGTGGAGGACCCCGTCTGGATCCACGGAGAGGGCTGCGCCCTTGAGCGTTTCCACCAGCAGGGGCAGGCGGCGGGCCGCCTGTTCGCGAAAGCGGTGGATGCGATCGTCGTTCTGATCCTCGAAGGACCGAGCCTCGTCCTCGTCCATCCGCTTGAAGGGGATGATGGCCTTGAAGCGGAACCCTTCGGGAGGGGGCTCTGGGGGCGCCTTGGCGCCCTCCGGAGGGTCCGTGCCTCTCGGTTCCGAAGGGACGGGCGCGGGACCGACGGGCCGAGGTGCGCCCGGCCGGGGAGGGTCCTCTCGCGGAGGACCGGCCACGCGCCCCATGAGCCGGTCCAGCGGGAGGATCCGGGGGAGAAGGGCCGCCTTCACGAGCTGGAGTTCCAGGAGCGCGTCCGCGTCTGGCGTGCCCTTCAATCGCTGCTGAGTGGCCAGGAGCAAATCCCACAGGCGCAGGAGGTCCTCTTCCGAAAAGCGGGAGGCGCATGCCCGGAGGCGCTCGTCGTCGCCGTCCCCGCCGGGAACGCCCAGCCGTGCGTGCACCATGTCCCGCACCAGGCTCGTGAGGTCCGAAAGGAACCGCTCCAGGCTCTGGCCCCGTTCCAGGAGGCGGTCCACAAAGCCCGGCACGGCCGCCGCGTCGCCCGCCGCCAGGGACTCAGCCAGCGTCAGCAGGCCTTCCCGGCCCACCACCCCTAAAATCTCCACCGCCGCGGCTTCCGTGATGGGCCCGTCGGCGTAGGCGAGGATTCGGTCCAGCAGGGTCAAGCTGTCGCGGACCGACCCTTCGCCCGACTTGGCGATGAGGGACAAAGCTCCGGCTTCGGCGGTCAGGAGCTCCTGCGCGCACACGTGGGCCAAGAACTCCGCCACCTGGTGCTCCGGGACCCGGCGGAACTGGAAGTGCTGGGCCCTGCTGTGAATCGTCTCGGGGATCTTGTGGGCCTCCGTCGTGGCCAGGAGAAACACGGCGTGAGGCGGGGGCTCCTCTAGGGTCTTGAGCAGGGCGTTGAAGGAGGAGCCCGAAAGCATGTGGACTTCGTCGATGATGAAGACCCTGAAGCGGTCCCGGCTGGGCGTGTAGCGCGAAGCGTCGATGATGTCGCGGATCTTCTCCACCTGGGTGTTGGTGGCCGCGTCGATTTCCAGCACGTCCATGGAGAAGGCGCGCTTGATCTCCTGGCAGGAGGCGCACTCACCGCAGGGGTCCGGCGTGGGGCCCTTCTCGCAATTGAGCCCCTTGGCGAAGAGGCGGGCGGCGGTGGTCTTGCCCACGCCGCGGATGCCCGAGAAGATGTACGCGGGATGGATCTTGCCCAGGGCCAAGGCATTTTGCAGGGTCTTCACCACGGCGCCCTGGCCGATCATCTCCGAGAAGGTCTGGGGCCGGTACTTTCTGGCCAGCGCCTGGTAGGCCATGGTTAGAGGGAGGCCACGGGCCGGGAAAGGCTGGGCGAGAAAGGAACGCGGGGCGGGGTGGTCACGTCGGACTCCTGCTCCAGAAACGATTGATGGGGTTCAAGCTACCTGCGGCACACAAGCTTACTGCTTACCGTTGCTCCCTTCCGGGCCTGGCGGGGTTCACAGGGCTCGTTGCACAGGGCTCAAACCCCACACGTCGGGCGGGAATGGTACCCGTCCACGCAGAAAGTATATCTCAGGGGAAGGCCGAAGGGAAGAACGGCCCCCTCATGTTTCGCTTGCGGCCCTCACCGGCCCACCACCAAGACGACGAAACTGTCCTTGACGATGGCCGGCCTGGGACGGGGATCTTCCGCCGTGGGGGCGGGCGCCGGACCGAACTGGGCCGTGGGGAGATAGATGTCGTGGGTCTGGGGATCAATGGCCATGGTGCGCGCGCCGCGCTGGGTCGGCACCGTCTGAACCGATTCAGGTTTGAGGGATCCTGAAATCCGGAACACGGTGAGGGTCCCGTCGCCATTCGAGCTGAACGCCTCGCCCGTGGCCGGGTCGTATCCGGCTCCGTCCACGCCGGCGCCGATGGGAACGGTGGCGACGACTCTCCCGGTGTGGAGGTCCAACACCGTCATGAGCTTGTTCCGGCAGCCCGAGAACACGAGACCGCGCTTCACGTCCAGGGCCAATCCCGAGGGTTCCTCTCCCGGCTTGATGGAGAATCGTCTTACGACGGCCAGCTTCGCCGTGTCGATTTCCGCGACCTCGCCGGTGTTCTCGATGTTGACGTAGATGTTGCCCTTTCCGTCGGCGGCCGCGAACTCCGGCCTGCCGCCGAGAGGGAGGGTTCCCGCAAGCTCCCCCGTGGCGGCGTTGAAGGCGGTGGTATCTTCTCCGCGGCCGTTGAAGGTAAAGACCCGCCCGGACGCAGGGTCGTACACGATGGCATCGGGACCGGCGCCGGTCTTCACCTGGCCCAAGACTTTCAGCGTCTTCAGGTCGAAGATCAGGGCGGTGGCGGCTCCTCCGCAACTGATGAAGCCCCGGCCCAGTTCGGGCGCCAGGGCGATGCCGTGGACCCCGGGGGTGTCCACGATGTCGCCCACCGGCTTGTCCGTTTTTAGATCCACAACCGCCACGTGGGTGCCTCTGGAGACGTAAAGGTGGCGTGCGCCTCCGTCCACCGTGAGATAGTCCCAGCCTCCCGTCCCGCCCAGGGGGATGCGCTGGGTCACGTGAAGGCCAGGGATGGCGGCAGAAGCCGCGGTGGCTACGGACAACGAGAGAATGAGGAGCAGGTTCCCGATCCTGTTCATGGGGGCCGCCTTTCTGCTGAGGACACTGTTATCGCCCAAACCCGCCCGACGCACGGGAGACTCTTCCCCCGGCCGGGCCGTCCCTGACGTGATCCCAGAAGCCGTGAACGAAGGGTGCCACAAGGAAGAGCGGCAATGAGAGGGCGATGAGGGGGATGCCGATGGTGTGGCAGAAGCGGTTCACGGGGTGCTGGTGGCTTTGGGCGTACTGCTCGATCCACTCGTCCCAGCTCCGGCCGAAAAACATGGCTACGCCTCCTGCACCTCCTAAACGAGCGGCTCCCCTCCTGAATTTCCCGCTCCCCGGCCCCATGGAAGGAGGGGACAAGACGGGCGGGGACGCCATGAACGCGAGGAATAAACGGGCCGCGAAAGCCGTCCATACACAGCAAGTGTGAGGGCATGGTCGTTATGACCACGCGCCCCCAGTCATGCCAGCCCTCGCCGGCCGTGGATTCCGGTTCATGGTGACCGGAAGAGAACCCCGTGCCGCCAGGCTGGGCACCCTTCTGCTCTTGGTGGCGGCCGGCCTTGCCAGCCAGGCTGTGCAGGCCGGGCCTCCCTTCCTGACCGATGATCCCGAACCCGTGGACTTCCGGCACGGGAAAGCCTATGTCTTTTCCGCCTACGACCGGTCCTCTGGCGCCACGGGCATCCAGGGCCCGGCCCTCGAATTCAATCTGGGAGCCTCCCCGGGACTCCAGCTCCACCTCGTGGTGCCGTGGGCGTGGAACCGGGTCCGGGGAAGCGGGACCCACTCCGGATGAGGCGACGTCGAGCTGGGGTTCAAGGTGCGTTTCCTGAAGGAGACCGCGAGCCGGCCGGAGGTCGGTATCTTCCCCATGGCTGAGCTGCCCTCCGGCAGCGCCTCCCTTGGGCTCGGCAATGGGCGGGCCTGGTTCAAGATCCCCCTCTGGATCCAAAAGAGCTGGGGACCCTGGACCACTTACGGCGGAGGGGGCTGGGCGATTAACCACGCTCCCGGGCAGAGGGACTGCCCTTTCGGCGGTTGGCTTCTCCAGCGGGACGTGAATGAGCGGTTGACCCTGGGTGGCGAGATATTCGCGCAGGGCGCCGATGCGGTGGGCGGGCGCGGAGACACCGTTTCAGCGCCGGGCGCTCCATCCACGGGCAACGGCACACGGTGGGCTATCTGGGGCTGTACTGGACTTGGGGCCCTGCGGCGGCGCGCCGTGCAAGTCTTCCGCACCGCCGCGGTTGTCATTGTCATTATCAGGCCCATTGTGGCACGTATAACAGCCGATCGGGTGCCCCGCCAAAACTGCCGGATGCCGAGGCCCTTCCAATACAGAGATCCCATCACTGCTGTCCGGTTATAAGTCGAATGGTAGCAATGGGTTACTCGAACCGTCTTCAACAAACAAGCAGTGCTGATTCGTAAGTAGCTCATTTAGCGGGACTTTCTCGAAGACAGACAGACAGACTGATGACCTGGAGCATGGCGTGCAGCGAGATGTTTGTTTGCAAGCGCTTTTTCACGATG
>JAKBES010000018.1 GCA_021833665.1 Acidobacteriota bacterium | reverse complement strand
GCCCCTTTTGCCTCTTTAGGAGATGGGGGTTGCCGCGGCACGGGCCCGCCTGCTGTGTTGCCGCTCCTAGACGATGTGCAAGGCATCGACGGCGTCGCGGCGCCTTGCATCCGGGCCCGTGGCGCTGACAACGCGACCCACGGGAGTTTTTCAACAGCCTGTTAAGGACGGGAGCGGGGAGCAGGAAGCGGGGAACCGAGGACGTGGACGGCGGGGGATGGTTTCCTCTCTGCTCAGTGTGCCGCTTCCGGATGCCTGCGTCCTCCTTCCGAGGCCCCATGCCGCTCAAAACGGATCACCAGCGCGTGCGCTCTTCTCGCCAGGCGGGCCTGCTGCACAAGGAACTTGAGGAACTGGCCCGGCGCTTCGGCCCGGGCCAGCTCGGTTTCGACCCGGTCCGCTTTCCTCGTGCCTATGCCGAACCGCGGGACCGGGAAGTGGCCGCCCTCGTCTCGGCGCTCCTCGCCTACGGCAACGTGAAGGCCATGGGCGATTACCTGGGACGCCTCTTGGCGAGGCTGGAGCCCTCGCCCGCCGCGATCCTCGCGAAGGGATCCCCGAAGCTCAGGCCGGGCCCCTACCGATTTCAGACCGGAAACGATGTGGATGCTTTCCTCGGCGCCGTGGGGCGGGTTCTTCGGGACCACGGAAGCCTGGAGGCGGCGTTCTGCGCGAAAGAGGGGACACCGGAGGACCGGATCGAAGCCTTGGCCGTCCTGTTGCGCGCGGCCGCTGGGACCGCATCCCCGGGCCTCCTCCACCTCCTGCCCCTGCCGTCCGGAGGCTCCGCGTGCAAGCGATGGTGGATGTTCCTGCGGTGGGTGTCCCGCCCCGACGACGGCGTGGACCTGGGGCTGTGGACGTGCGTGAGCCCCTCCGAGCTCCGCATGCCCGTCGATACGCACGTGGCCCGCATCGCCTACGCCTTGGGCCTGACCACGCGCAAGACTGCCGACCGGGCCTTCGCCGTGGAACTGACGGACTCGCTGCGGGCATTCTGCCCCGAGGATCCCACCCGCTACGATTTCGCCCTGGCCCATCTGGGGATATCGAGGGCGTGCCGGGGCAGGCGGGTCCGGACCGTCTGCGAGGCGTGCTCGCTGCGGGCGCACTGCGCGATCGGGAAATAGGCGATAAGGCGGAATTCGGAAAGCGGAAGGGGGAAGGCAGCAGGCAATAGGCAATAGGCGGAAGGCACCAAGACGGGGACGGGACAATGGCTCTGACAGACTGCCCGCGCCGCGCCGCCTTTTCCTCATCTCCTCATGTCGGAATCTCCTCATCTCGTCTTGCGTCTCGCCTCGCTCAATCGCGCCTCTCAGCCCTCTGCGCCAGCGCGGCGAGGCCGCCCTGGGCCGTCTCCTTGTATTTGCAGTTCATGTCGGCGCCCACCTGTTTCATGGCCGTCACGGCCGCGTCGAAGCTGATGGCGTGCCTTCCCGAACCCAAGAGGGCGAGGTTCGCGGCATTGAGCGCGGTGACGGCGCCCACGGCGTTCCGCTCGATGCAGGGGATCTGGACCAGGCCGCCCACGGGATCGCAGGTGAGGCCCAGGTGGTGTTCCAGGGCCGTTTCGGCGGCGGCCTCCGCCTGAGGTACCGACCCGTCCAGGCAGTGGACGGCCGCGGCCGCGGCCATGGCGCTGGCCACACCCACTTCCCCCTGGCAGCCCACTTCCGCGCCCGCGATGCTCGCGTTCTCCACCACGATGCCGCCCACCACCGCCGCCGACAGGAGCGCTTCGAGGATCTTGCGCTCGGGAAGCCTGAAGCGCTCCTTGAGCATCATGAGGACCGCGGGAAGGACTCCCGCGGACCCGCACGTCGGGGCCGTGACCACGCGGCCGCCGGAGGCGTTCTCCTCCGCCACGGCTATGGCGTAGAGGGCGGGCAGGGTCACGTCCCGAGAGAAGAGCCCGTAATGGCGGATGCCCCGCTGGCAGTCCCGGTAGAGCTCGCTGGCGCGCCGTTCGAGCATGAGCGTTCCCGGCAGGAGTCCCTCCGCGTTCAGGCCCCGGTCGACGGCATCGGCCATGACTTCCCAGAGTTCGTGGAGGCGGCCGAATGTCTCCGCCTCGCTCCGTCCCTCGTCACAAAGGCGCTTCAGGGCAAAGTCCGCCAGGCCCATGCCGTCTCCGAGGCAGAGGTCTACGATGGCGCCCATGGAGGGTTTCTGCCCGCGGCCATCCGAAGGAGGGGGGAGGCCGCCTCCGAGGACGTGCCCGCCCCCCACGGAGCGATACGTCTCCTCCAACACGGTTGCCCCGGCCGGGTCCACCACGGAGAAGGCAAGGGTGTTGGGGTGAGGAATATCCCTGGCGGCGAGGTCGAAGACGACATCCTTCTCGGGCTCGAAGAGGAAGGTGCGGGCCCCGGCGGTGATCCGGCCGAGCCTGGCTGTCTCCCGGTTCGCGGACCGCAGGGTGTCCCGTTGCTCCTTCTCGGGGTCGAACCCCGCGAGCCCCGCCGCCACCGCAAGGTCCGTCAGGTGCCCCCTGCCTGTGAGAGCGAGGCTTCCCATGAGGCGCACCCGCACGCGCCCCTCGGGCAGGCCGCTCCCGGCCAGAAGGCGACGGAAGTCCAGCGCGGCGAGGCATGGTCCCAAGGTGTGGGAGGAGCTGGGGCCGATACCGGCTTTCAGAATCGAGAAGGGGCTGGGCAGGCGCATGGATGGGAGACCTCCGTGATGCGTTGAGTGTACAGGGGACGGGGTTAAGGGACAAGGAACAAGGGACGCCCCAATTCCGCGATGGAGGCGGGTGAGAGAGTCGGAAAGATAACAGGAATGGCCATTGCGCTTCAAACCGCCGTTCACCTATGAAGGGATTGGGGGCGCCTCCGAGCTTGGCGAGGAGGCTCCAAGGGTGGGGTGGGGTCCACGGCGGGCTTTGCCCGCGGGGCGGGGCCCCGAAGGGCGCGATCCCGAACCGGGCGGCTTTGCTGGCGGTTCGGGACGAAGCCCCTTTGGCCCTCCCCGCCATGGAGGCCAAGCGGTTTAATCCCAATGTCTCCCGGTTTCCGAAGGCAAGAGAATTCCATCGCGGAATTTGGGGGACGGGACAACGGATCCGATCGACTGCTCGGACCGCGAGGCTTGTTCCCTCATCTCCTCATCTCGCCTCTCGTCTCGCCCCCTCCTCCCTTGCTCCCGAAGGCCCGTCCGCGCTATTGTTAGGCATCGGAGGCGGCATGGCGAGGCGAGGGCGGGAGGACGGCACGGCGCTGGAGGGCGGTGAGCCGCAGGTGCAGCCCAAGGCCCCCGAAGGCCTCTCCCTGGCCAGGGAGATCGCCGCCATCGTGGCGTTCACCGTCACCCTGCTGACCACCCTGTCGCTCATTTCCTACCATCCTTACGACCCGGGCGCCCTCTCTTTCGGGACGGTGAGCGTGGCGCCGCAGAACTGGGTGGGCATCCTGGGAGCGTACCTGTCGTACCTCCTGGTTCACATTCTGGGCGTCGTGGCCCTGTGGGTGCCCCTCCTCCTGGGACGGGTCGCCTACCTCATCCTGACCCGCGAGCCCCTGCTGCGTCCCGGCCGCCTGGTCCTCTGGGTCTCCGTGTTCCTGAGCCAGGCCACGATCCTTCAATGGGCCTTCGGGAGCCCCAGCGTACCGCTGTACGGCCAGGAGGCCCCCCTTGCCCTGGGCGGAATCGTGGGCATCGTGCTGGGGGAGCTGGGCGAGCGCATCCTCGGCTACTGGGGGGCGGCGGTGTTCCTCCCCGTGTGGGTGCTTCTCACCCTCATGCTCTTCTGGAAGGTCTCCTTCCTGGGCATGGCCGAGAAGGCTTCGACGCCGGCGAGGCGCTGGTGGGGCGGCTGGAAGCTTAAGGGCGAGAAAAAGCGGCAGGAAGTATCCCGCGAGGAAGCCAAGGCGCAGATTCTCGAGCGGCAGAGGGACCGGGTGAAGAAGCTTGAGGAGAAGGAGAAGCAGGAGCAAGCGGGCGAGAAGGCCGTCAGGGTGACGGAGCGGGCCGCCGTGGTTCCCGCGCGCCTGCCCCTGGAGCCCGCCCCCGAGGGCCGCTTCAAGCTTCCCCCCTGGGACCTGCTGGATCCGCCTCGTCCGCGGCCTCCGGTGAACGAACAGAACCTCCTCAAGAAGGCCCGGCTCATCGAAGAGCGCCTCCTGGAATTCGAGATCGCGGGAGAGGTGGTGGAGATCCACCCGGGCCCCGTGGTCACGATCTTTGAATTCAAACCGGCGCCCGGCGTGAAGTACACGCGCGTCACGGGGCTCCAGGAAGACCTGGCCCTGGCCTTGAAAGCGGACCATATCCGCGTGGACCGGGTGAGCGGCAAGTCCCACATCGGCATCGAGGTGCCCAACGAACAGCGGGAGATCATCTCCTTCCGGGAGCTCATGGAATCGAGGGCCTACGCGGAGATGACGGGCAAGCTCCCCCTGGCTATGGGCAAGACGGTGGACGGGGAGCCCTTCGTCACGACCCTCGGCCAGATGCCGCACCTGCTCGTGGCCGGCACCACCGGGTCGGGCAAAAGCGTGGGGATCAACGCCCTCATCCACAGCATCCTGTTCAGGGCCACGCCCGACGAAGTGAAGTTCATCATGGTGGATCCCAAACAAGTGGAGCTGAAGGTGTACGAGGGGATCCCGCACCTGCTCGTGCCCGTGGTGACGGACGTGAAAAAGGCCGCCAATGCCTTGAACTGGGCGGTTCGTGAAATGACCGAGCGGTACAAACTACTGGCCTCCGCCAAGGTCCGCAGCATCGACCAGTACAACGCCTACGTCCGAAGCCTCACCCCCAGTTCCGCCGAGGCCCTGACGGCCCTGAGCAAGCCCCTTCCCTACATCATCATCGTCATCGACGAGCTGTACGATCTCATGGCCTCCGTGGCCAAGGAAGTGGAGACCGCCATCGCGCGCCTGAGCGCCATGGCCCGCGCCGTGGGCATCCACCTCATCCTGGCCACGCAGCGTCCGAGCCGGGACGTGATCACGGGCGTCATCAAGAGCAACCTGCCCTCCCGCCTGGCCTTCCAGGTGCGGGAGAAGCTGGAGAGCCGGCTCATCCTGGACCAGAACGGCGCCGAGGCCCTCGAAGGGAAGGGTGACATGCTCTACCTGCCTCCGGGCTCGGGGCGCCTCATGAGGATCCACGGGGGCTTCCTCTCCAACGCGGAGACCCAGCGCGTCATACAGTACCTCTGCAAGCAGGGCCAGCCCGTCTTCGACACGGAGGTCCTCAAGGACGCCTCCCTGGGCGAGGGGACACCGGGCACGGGAGGGGGAGACGACTACGCCGAGGACCCCCTCTACCAGGACGCCGTCCAGCTCGTGGTTCGGACGGGCGTCGCCTCGGCGAGCAATCTTCAGCGCAAGATGCGCATCGGTTACGCCCGCGCCGCCCGCCTCTTGGACATCATGGAGCACCGGGGCATCGTGGGCCCCGCGGACGGCGCCCGCCCCCGCGAGATCCTCGTGGAGCCGAGCGAAATCGAAGGCTAGCTTCCATAACTTTTCCTTGGCATGCTCGTACATCACTTCTGCGCCACAAGCGGCGAGCCCGTGAGGCTCGCCCGGGCGCGCCAGGGTGGAGGCCATCGCCATGAAGATGATTCGGATGCTGTTGGGCATGGGTGTGCTTGTGTTCGCGGGGTTGGCCGTGCTGGCGCAGGTGAATGCCCGACTGATTCAGGAACCGGCGGTGTCGGCCACCCAAGTGGCCTTCATCTACGGCGGCGACGTGTGGATCGCCCCCAAAGAGGGCGGCCTGGCCCAGCGCCTCACCACCGCCGCGGGGGATGAGCAGTACCCCCGGTTCTCCCCGGACGGGAAACGGCTCGCCTTCACGGGGAACTACGACGGGAACGTGGATGTCTACGTCATGCCCTCCGAGGGCGGCATGCCCCTGAGGATCACCCACGATCCCATGCCGGACCGCTCCCTGGGCTGGTATCCGGACGGCAAGTCCCTCCTCGTCGCCTCCATGATGGAGAGCCCGAGCTACCGCTACTTCCAGCTCTACAAGGTCTCGGCGGAGGGGGGCCTGCCTGAGAAGCTTCCCCTTCCCTACGGCGAGTTCGGCGCCGTTTCTCCCGACGGCAAGACCCTCGCCTTCTGCCCCAACGCCCAGGACCTCAGGACGTGGAAGCGCTACCGCGGCGGCTGGGTGAGCCGCATCGTCCTCTTCGACCTGGCCACCCGCGCCAGCACACGTGTCGGCGACGACGGCGCCAACTACTCCCAGCCCATGTGGCACGGGGGAACCCTCTACTTCGTCTCCGACAGAGACGCCAACAAGCGCTACAACATCTGGGCCTTCGACCCCAAGACGGGAGCCATGCACCAGCTCACCTTCTTCGATACCTTCGACGTCCACTTCCCTTCCGCGGGCCCTGACGACCTGGTCTTCGAGGCGGGCGGGCGCCTCTACCTGATGGACTTCGCCACTGAGAAGGCTCGTGAGGTGAAGTTCCAGGTCGTGACCGACGAAGCCTCCCTCCGGCCGAAGACCGCCAAGGTGGGCGACGAGGCCGCCGGGGGCTCCCTCTCCCCGGGCGCCAAACGCGTCTTCTTCGAGGCCCGGGGGGACGTCTTTTCCGTGCCCGCCGAGCACGGCCCCACCTTCGATATGACGCGTACCTCCGGAGTTGCCGAGCGCTACGGCGCCCTCTCCCGCGACGGCAAGACGCTGGCCTACTGGAGCGACAGGACCGGCAACTACGAGCTGGCCCTACGGAATGCCGACGGCACGGGAGAGGAGCGCACGGTGACCCACCTGGGACCCGGCTACCGCTACCGCATCTTCTGGTCGCCCGATTCCAAAAGGGTGGCCTTCGCGGACCAGACCATGGCCATCCGCCTTTGCGATTTGGCCACCGGCGCCGTGACGCAGGTGGACCAGGGCCTCTGGCTCTACCACGACGTGCAAGACAACGGCCACGAGAGCCTCACGGGCTTCACCGTGACCTGGTCGCCCGACAGCCGCTACGCCGCCTGGAGCCGCGAGGCGGGCAACCGCATGGGTGCGATCTTTCTGTACGACACCCAGACCCGAAAAACCTCACAGCTCACCTCGGGCTTCTACTACGACGCCTCGCCCGCCTTCGACCCCTCGGGCCACTACCTCTTCTACCTCACGCGGCGCACCTTCCGGCCCGTCTACAGCGACCTCGACGCCACCTGGATCTACGCCAACGGCACCCAGATCTCCGCCGTGCCGCTGAGAGCGGACGGCGCATCGCCGGTGGCGCCGCGCAACGACGCGGAAGGGATGGAGTCAGAAAAACGGGGGAGCAGTGAACCAGGGAAAGAAGGTGACGTGAACAGCGGCAAAGAGGCGGCGAAGAAGGGCGAGCCGGTGACGATCGACGTGGCGGGCTTTGAGGGGCGCGCTGTCCTCCTGCCGCCCAAGCCCGGCAACTACGCCGACCTGGGCGCCGTGGAGGGCAAGGTTCTCTATCGCCGCCTCCCCACGGAGGGCGCCCCCGAGGACGCCGCCACGCCGCTCGGCTACTACGACCTGAAGGAGCGCGAAGAGAAGACGATCCTCCCTGACGTCTCCTCCTACGCCCTGGCGCCGGGCGGCGAGAAGCTGTTGGCCCGGTACAAGAACGACTGGGCCATCGTGGAGGTGAAGGCCGACCAGAAGATGGACAAGAAGCTCGACCTCTCGGGGATGGAGATGACCGTGGACCCGAGGGCCGAGTGGACGCAGATCTTCACCGACGCCTGGCGCTTCGAGCGCGACTTCTTCTACGACCCCGCCCTGCACGGTGAAAACTGGGACGAGATGCGCAGCCGCTACGGCGCCCTCATCGCCCAATGCGCCAGCCGCTCCGACGTGAACTACGTCATCGGCGAGCTCATCGGAGAGATCAACTCCTCCCACACCTACCGAGGAGGCGGCGATCTGGACAAACCGGCGGAGCGTTCAGCGGGGCTCCTCGGCTGCGACTTCGCCCTGGCGAACGGCGCATACCGCATCGCGAACATCCTCCACGGCGCGCCGTGGGACATCTCCCCGCGCTCTCCCCTGGATGAGCCCGGCGCGGGCGTCAAGGTCGGGGACTGGCTCTTGGCGGTGAACGGCGTGCCGCTGGATACCAAGGAGGACCCCTGGGCCGCCTTCCAGGGACTGGCGGGAAAGACCGTGACCCTCACCGTGAACGACAAGCCCACGGCCGCGGGCGCGCGCACGGTCCTCGTGAAGACGCTGAGCCCCGAGGAGGACCAGCAGCTGCGAAACATCGCCTGGGTGGAGGCCAACCGCGAGAAGGTGGACAAGGCCTCGGGCGGGCGGCTCGGCTACATCTACGTCCCCGACACCGGCACCGATGGCCAGAACGAACTCTACCGGCAGTTCATGGCTCAGTTCACCAAGGAGGGGCTGGTCATCGACGAGCGCTTCAACAGCGGCGGCCAGATTCCCGACCGCTTCATCGAGCTCCTCGACCGCCCCATCACCAACTACTGGCGCGTCCGCGACGGCAGGGACTGGCAGTGGCCCGAGTACGCCAACGGCGGTCCCAAGGTCATGCTCATCAACGGCTGGAGCGGCTCAGGCGGCGACTGCTTCCCCTACTACTTC
This sequence comes from Acidobacteriota bacterium, assembly GCA_021833665.1. Lineage (GTDB taxonomy): Bacteria > Acidobacteriota > UBA4820 > UBA4820 > DSQY01 > JAKAJA01. Next base: position 17,256 of record JAKBES010000018.1, on the reverse strand, counting down.
CGCGAGGCCAAGCTCGGCCCCCTCGTGGGCCAGCGCACGTGGGGCGGCCTCATCGGCATCTCGGGCTCCCCCGAATTCGTGGATGGCGGCATCGTCACCGTCCCCACCTTCGGCTTCTACACCCCTGAGGGGAAGTGGGCCGTGGAGGGCCACGGCGTGGATCCGGACATCCCCGTGGCCGACGACTTCACGGCCGCGGCCAAGGGCGACGATCCCCAGCTCGACCGGGCCATCCAAGAAGCCATGCGCCTCCTCCAAGAACACCCTCCTGTGAAGCCCGCCAGGCCTGCGTATGAAAATCGAGCGGGGAAGTGATGGAGCGGGAGAAAGGGAGAGCGGGAGAAAGAAGGAGAATCCAAATGAAGAAGCACATCACGGCAGCGGCCGTTTTGATGATGGTGTTGCCCGTGCTGTCGGTGTGGGCGCAGGCGCCGGCGAGGCATGCGGTGACGCCGGAGGAGCTGGTGAGGATGACCCGCCTGTCTGGGATGGACCTTTCTCCCGACGGTTCCAGGGTCCTCTATGGGGCGTCGCGCCTCGACTACCCGGCGAGCGACAAGCCCGTGGGCCACATCTACATGGTCCCCGCCTCCGGCGGGGCCCCGCGGCAGATGACCGCGAGCGAGGCGGGCGAATCCGGTCCCGCCTGGGCACCGGACGGACAATCCTTCGCCTTCGTCTCCAAGCGCACCGGCTCGCCGCAGATCTTCGTCATGCCTGCGGACGGAGGTGAAGGCGTTCAGATCGGCAAGCTCCTTATCGCACCCTCGCGGTTGAAGTGGGCGCCCGGCGGCAAGGCTCTCGCCTTTTTGGCGGAGTCCGAACCCACGGCGGCTCAGAAAGCGGAGGACGAGGCCACGGGCGGGGTGGAGATCATGGAAGCCCCTAAGGACATGATCCAACTTTTCACCCTGAGCTATCCCGAGGGCACCCTCACGCAGGTGACCCAAGGCGACTTCAACGTGTCCGATTACACCTGGGCCCCCGACGGCAAGTCCTTTGCCCTCGTCACGGCCAAAACCCAGCTCCTCTACGACAATATGACGAGCGCCACGGTCCGCGTGGTGGACCTCGCGGGCAAAACGACGGCCGTCCTTTCGCCGAAGGAGGGCCCTGTTCCCTCGGCTCCCGAGTTTTCGCCCGACGGCACGAAGGTCGCCTGGCGCTATCCCACCGAGGGTTCGAGCGACATGAACGGCGTGGCCATCTGCGGCGTGGACGGAGAAGGTCTCGCGAACGCCGCCGCCAAGGTGGACGTCCACTTCCAGCAGCTGGCCTGGATGCCCGACGGCCGGTCGCTCCTGGCGCTCACCTATGAGGGCACGAGGGCGCTGCTCCGCAAGCTTTCGCTCACGGACGGCGAGGCGCCCGCGGTTTACACACCCGCCGGGGTCATCGGGGCCTTCCACCTCGACCGGGCCGGGGACCGCCTCTGCTTCAGCTTCACCGACCCCAGAACGCCCCCGAGCCCGTGGACCGTCGGAACAGATGGCACGCGAGCCGTCCAGCTGGCCGACCTCAATCCCCAGGTGAAGGACTGGACCCTGCCGGAGGTGGAGAGGTTCACCTACGAGTCGGCCCCCGGCGTGCAGATCGAGGCGCTGTACTTCAAACCGCCGGTGGCCGCGGGCGGTGGGCTGGCGCCCCTTATGGTGATGCCCCACGGCGGGCCCGACTGGATGGACCAGGAGGGGTTCGACACCTTGGCCGCCTTTATGGCCGGCCAGGGCTACGGCATCCTTCAGGTGAACTTCCGCGGCAGCCTCGGGTACGGGCTGGCCTTCTACGCCGCCAACCGTGGCAAGGAGGGCTTCGTGGATTACGACGACATCATGGCGGGAGTGGATCTCCTGGTGAAGTCCGGAAAGGCTGACCCCAAGAAGCTCGTCATCGGCGGCTGGTCCTACGGCGGGTGCATGACCGAATGGGCCATCACACGGACCAACCGCTTCAAGGCCGCCGTGGTGGGAGCGGGCGTGGCGAACTACTACTCCAACTACGCGCAGTCCGACATCAACCATGGGGTCGCGGCGGAATGGGAGTTCCTGGGCAACCCCTACGACAACCCCGAGAATTTCACCCGCGGTTCGGCGGTGTACCACATCCGGAGCGTGAAGACTCCCGTCCTCATCCTGCACGGCAAGGACGACGACCGCGTCCCCTACGTCCAGGGGCTGGAGCTCTACCGGGCACTCAAGACCACGGGCAAGCAGGTAGAGATGGTCTCCTATCCCGGCGAGGGTCACGGCTTCAGGAAGCCCGCCCACAACATCGACCGCCTCAAACGTTGGATCGCATTCTACGACCAGCGCCTGGGCGTCGTGCGTACGCCGCCTGCGGCCCGGGGTTCATCTCCCGATGCCAAGGGTCCCGCGAGCTCGCCCGAGAAAGCCCGCTGACCCGGAAGTGCGGGTGGCCAAGCCACCCAGGTCAGGCCAGGGCATCTTCCAGCTGCCAAAAGGGGGACACGGCGCGCCGTGTCCCCCTTTTGAGATCCATGGAACCGCGAATGGGCTCTATTTGGGCGTTTGCGGAGGGATCTTATGGACCGGAGCGGGCGTGTGGACGGTTTCCGTTCTCTTGCCCTCTGGCTCCTTTGTCGCCTTGGCGTCACGGCCCGGGATGGACGCGTGCTGCTCCGGCCAAGGGCCCTTGTACTGCTTGTGGTGCATGGGGTTCGGGTGCTTCTTGCCTGGCATGGGTCACCTCCTGGCACATCGTGAAGGTGCCTGACTAGAATCTAGGCCTCGATAGGCCTCGGAGCAAGCCACGTGAGGAATCAACTTCCCCCTGAGGCTTTCTGATCGACCTTCTTCTGAATCGCATCGCCGCCCCGCTCGATGGCGGCTCCCGTTTTCTCCACGGCTTTCCCCACCGCCGCGGCGGTCTTGTCGGCGGCCTTGTCCATGTCCCGTCCGGCGCGTTCCATGGGGCCGTTGTGTTCCGCGCAGGCGCAAAGCCCCAGGAGGGCCATCCCCGCGGCCAAGCCTGAAAGACGTCGTTTCATGGGTCCAGCTCCTTGACTCTCATCCTCTCGGAACAGGCCGTGGCCGCTCCCCATTCCCGCCGCTTGATTTCTTGGAGGGGCAGAGGCGCCCAGGGTGAGGGGAAAAGCAACGAGGGCGGGTTACCCCGCCCTCGGTCAATGGCCGATGGATTGTGAACCCTAAGATTTGGGAGTCTCTGGGGCGGGAGCGGGAGAGGGCGCCGGGGCGGCGTTGAGCTGCTGGATGACAAAATCCGTCTGATCCAGGGCGTTGGAGGCGAAAATGGTGATCTGTTCGTTCTCATTCAGGACCACGTCCCAGCCGTTCTCCTTGGCCAGGCGCTGGACGAGTGGGTCGAAGGCCTTCTTCATCTGGTCGGCGGCCGCTTCCTGGCGCTGCTGGAACTCGTTTTTGGCCTGCTGTTGCATCTGGAAAAGCTCGCTCTTCATGGCGTCCAGCTCTTTAGGGGATTTGCTCTTGTCGGCCTCGGCCTTGCGGATGACCTCGGCGTGGGACTGCAGCTGGCCTTGAATGCCCTCCGCCCAGCTTTTCAGGTCAGCCTGGATATCCTTGGAGAGCTTGGATTCGTGCATGATGCGTTCCACGTTGAGCACCACGATAACGGGGTTGGCTTTGGCCGGTTTGGCGCCCGTTCCGCCGGTGGCGGGGGTGGAGGTGGATGCGGGTTTGCAGGCCAGGGTGAGGGCGAAGGCCGCGATTAACGCGGCGGCGTAAAAGGCTTTCCTCATTCGGGTTCTCCTCGAGGTCACGTGGAACGGGTGGGCGACGGAAAATGCGGCCCAACCCAAGCGGCCCCATCGGCCGCGGATCGGACGCCTATCATACCTCTTGTACCTGGTGATGGCAACGTTACGTCGCCCCTATCACCTTCCTCACTTGCACCCTTGCTCGCGCATGATCTTTCACACTTTCTTCAAGGTGTGCCCCATCTTGTCTTTCTTGGTCTTCAGATAGGCCCGGTTCGTGTCGTTGGGGGTGATTTCGAGGGGGATCTGGTCCACGATCTCGATGCCGAAGCCGGAGAGGGCGTGCAGCTTCTTGGGGTTGTTGGTGAGCAGCCGGACCTTGTGGAGGCCCAGGTCGTGGAGGATCTGGGCTCCGATCCCGTAGTCCCGCTCGTCGGCGGCGAAGCCCAGGGCCTCGTTGGCTTCCACCGTGTCCATGCCACCGTCCTGCAGTTCGTAGGCTTTGAGCTTGTTCAGCAGGCCGATGCCCCGGCCCTCCTGGCGCAGGTAGACGATGGCGCCTCGGCCCTCGCGGGCAATGGCCGCCATGGCCGCTTCGAGCTGGGCGCCGCAGTCGCACCGCAGGCTCAGGAGGGCATCGCCCGTGAGGCATTCGGAGTGCATGCGCACGAACACCGGATCACCGGGTTTCCACGTGCCCATGGTGATGGCCAGGTGCGTCTTCTCGCTCAGGATGCTCTCGTAGGCGATGACTCGGAACTCGCCGTAGGGGGTGGGCATTTTGGGCTGGGCTACGCGCTTCACCAGGGACTCCCTGCTGAGCCGGTATTGGATCAGGTCGGCGATGGTCACGATGTTGACGCCGTGCTCCTCGGAAAACGTGAGGAGGTCGGGCATGCGGGCCATCTCCCCGTCGTCCTTCATGACCTCGCAGATGACGCCCGAGGGGTAGAAGCCCGCGAGGCGTGACATGTCCACCGCCGCCTCCGTCTGGCCCGTGCGCCGCAGGACGCCGCCCTCTTTGGCCCGCAGCGGGAAGATGTGGCCGGGCCTCGCCAGGTCCGAGGGTTTGGTGGCGGGATCGATGGCCGTCAGGATGGTGGCCGCCCGGTCGAAGGCCGAGATGCCCGTGGTGGTCTTGTGGCGGGCCTCGATGGAGACCGTAAAGGCGGTCTGGAAGGCGCTCGTGTTGTCCTGGACCATCATGGGGATCTGGAGCTGGTCCAGGCGCTCCCCCGTCATGCTGAGGCAGATCAGGCCGCGCCCCTTGGTGGCCATGAAGGTGATGGCCTCCGGGGTGGTCTTCTCGGCCGGGATGTAGAGGTCGCCCTCGTTCTCGCGGTCCTCGTCGTCGCAGATGATGAGCATCTTGCCCCGCTTGATCTCTTCCAGGGCCTGCTCGATAGGGATGACTGGCATGCTTTCTCCGGTAGGACGTGTGCGTTACGGAATTCGGCTTCCCCGCCTCCGGCGCGACGGCCTCGGCGGGGGCAGAAAAGACCATTGATCGAGGTGCCGCCCTTTGGCCCTCGCCTCTCGCGTTTTCACAACCCCTTCTCCAAAAGCCCTTCGATGGTCAGGGCGCCCGGGCCATTGCCCCTGCCCTTGAGGTAGGCCAGAACATAGCGCCCGACGAGGTCTGTTTCCACGTTGACCAGCCGTCCGGGGTGCCAGGCGCGGAGGGTGGTACTCTTCAGCGTGCCCGGAATGAGGGCTACCTCCAACCGCTGTCCCGAGAGGGCCGCCACCGTGAGGCTCACCCCCGCCAAGGCGACGGAGCCCTTGGGGATGACGGCCTCCTCCAGCCCCGGCGGAAGGTCCACGGCCAACCGCCAGCCCTGGCCCAGGGGGGCGAGGCTGGCGACGGTTCCGACGCCCTCCACGTGGCCCTGCACGAGATGGCCGCCGAGGCGGTCCGAGAGGCGGAGGGACGGTTCCAGGTTGACCTCGTCTCCCGGGCGAAGGTGGCCCAGGGTGGTCTTGTCCAAGGTTTCGGCGCTGAGGAAGGCCGTGAAACCCTCGCGGGAGAGTTCCGAAACGGTGAGGCAGGCGCCGTCCACCGCAATGCTGTCCCCGGGTTTGGCGCCTTCAAGCACGGCTGAGCAGGCCACGGCCAGAACGCCTTCGGGGCCGGCCCGTCGCAGCCGGGCCACTCGGCCCGTCTCGAAGATCAGTCCGGTGAACATGAATCCTCCAGGTCGGCGGCCACCACCCAGTCCGCTCCCGCACGCTCCCAGCGCGGCTGTCCCAGCACGCGCGCGCCTCCGCCCGGCCGGACGTACCCTTCCAAAGCCGCGGGTCCCGGGGTCGTTCCCGCCAGGAGGGGGGCGAGGTAGACGGAGACCCTGTCCACGAGGCCTTCCCGCAAGAAGGCCGACGCGAGGCGCCCCACGGCCTCGGCGTAGACGCCCATGATGCCTCTCCCGTGCAGGGCGTGGAGAACCTCGGCGAGGGGAAGGCGGCCGTCGCTGCTTAGGGGCATCTCGATGACGCTCACCCCGGGCTGGGACACCAGGCCGTCCGTGGAGCCCGCCGGGGGCCGGAAGACCCAGACGGGGCCCTGTTCGGGCGCGGTGGCGAAGAGGCCCTCCCGGCCCGTGAGGAGCGCCCTGTTATCCAGCACGACCCGGGTGAGAGCCTTGGAGACGCCGGGCAGGCGGACCGTCAGCCTCGGGTCGTCCGCCGCTACGGTGGTGCCGCTCACCAGAATGGCGTCCGCCAAATAACGCTCCATATGGACTTTCAGCCGGGCTTCGGGGCCCGTGATGTAGCCGCCGCCGGGGAGGACCACCCGGCCGTCCAAGGTCTGGGCCCACTTGAGATGAACGTGAGGGCGGCCTTTGCGGTAGAACGTGTGGTAGGCCGGGTCCACTCCGACGCCCTCTTTGGCCAGGCATCCGATGGCCACGGGGATCCCCGCGGCCTGCAATTCACGCACGCCCGCGCCGTCCACCCTGGGGTTGGGATCCAGGGCGGCCGCGGCCACTCTCGCCACGCCCGCGGCGATGACGGCCGCCGTGCATGGGCCCGTCCGGCCCGTGGTGCAGCAGGGTTCCAGCGTCACGTAGAGGTCGGCCCCGCGGGACCATTCGCCCGCCTGGCGCAGGGCCGCCACTTCCGCATGAGGGCATCCCGGCCCTTCGTGGAAGCCCAGGCCCACGATCCGGCCCCCGCTCACCACGGCGGCTCCCACGCTGGGGTTGGGGTGGGTCCGTCCCGCCCCCTTAAGGGCTTCCTCGATGGCGGCTTGCATGAACGTGGAGTCGGGTGTCCACATGGCTTGGGCCCTCAGGCCAGGAGTCCATCCACGTACTCGGCCGGGTCGAAGGGGACAAGATCGTCCACCTTCTCGCCCACGCCCACGTAACGGATGGGCACCCGGAGTTCGGCGGCGACGGAGAGGGCGATGCCGCCCTTGGCCGTCCCGTCGAGCTTCGTGAGGACGAGGTCCGTCAGGGGAACTTTCTCGGTGAACAGGCGGGCCTGGCTCAACCCGTTCTGGCCCGTGGTGGCGTCCAGGACGAGGGTGACTTGGTGGGGGGCTCCGGGGAGCGCGCGGCCCACGACCCTGTTGATCTTAGCGAGCTCTTCCATGAGGTTGTGCTTGACCTGGAGGCGTCCCGCCGTGTCGATGATGACGAAGTCCAGGCTCCGGGCGGTGGCGGCTTGGACGGCGTCAAAGGCCACGGCGGCGGGATCGGCGCCCTCGGCCTGGCGGATGACCTCGCACCCCGCCCGCTGGGCCCAGATCTCAAGCTGCTCCACCGCGGCGGCTCTGAACGTGTCGCCGGCGGCAAGGAGGCCCTTCTGGCCCTTCGCTTTCCGCTGCGCCGCCAGCTTACCGATGGTGGTGGTCTTGCCCACGCCGTTCACGCCGACCATCAGATGCACCCAGGGGCCTGGCGGGGGTCCTTCAGGAGGAGGAAGGGCGGGCCACAGGCCCATCATGCGCAGCCGCAAGGCCTCCTTGAGCCCGGCCCCCGTGGCGCGGGCCTCCTTGGGCAAGCGGTCCAGGAGCGCATGGATGGTGGGAACGCCCACGTCCGCCTGGAGGAGGGCGTCTTCGAGGGCCTCGATGGTCGTGTCGTCCGCTTCGGCGGTGGAGGAGAAGATGCTCGAAACCTTCTCCACGAGGGCTTCGCGGGTCTTCCTGAGGCTGTCGCGGATCTTTCCGAACATCAGGAACCCCCGAACTGGGCGAGGATCTCCTTGGCCCGTTTACCATAGGGGCTTTCGGGGGCAATCTTCAGGACCTGAAGGAGAGCGTCGCGCGATTGCGGATAGAGCTTCTCTCGGTAGAGCGCCTCTCCGTAGTTGCAGTACACCTCGGCGCCGTCACTCTGCGTGGCTCCGTAATCCTGGGTGAGGATGTCCAGCGCCTTTTTGAAGCTTGCCGCGGCCCCCGCCCAATCGTCCCGGGCCGCTTCTAAAATCCCCAGCTTGTCGTAGGCTTTGTAGTACCCCGGATTCTCGTCCACGACCTTCATGAACACCGCTTCCGCGTCCAGATTCTTTTTCTGGCCCATGTAGATGACGCCCATGTTGTAGTAGGACTCGTACCGGCTGAACAGGCCCGGCGAATTCACCACCTCGCGAAACTTGGCGAGGGCCTCCTCGTCCTGGCCCAGCTCCTTGTAACAGACGCCCATGGCATTGAGAACCGCCAGACGGTTGTCCTGGGTCCCCGGTCCCTGGTCTAGGCTGCGCTGGAAGTGGGTCAGGGCCTCTTTGTACCGGGCCTCGGAGAGATAGAAGAGCCCCTCGGTGTAGGAATACTTGGCGTCGGCCCGGAGCTTCATGGCCAGTTCGATGTAATGGTGGGCCGCCTCCATGCTCTGCTGGCCCGCGAATTCCAGGGCCATGTTATAGGCGACCTCCGGGTTCTTGATGGTTTCGTCTCCCGGGAGCTCTCCCGGGGCGCGCTTGGAGGAGGGGACGTTTTGGCCTCCCGGCGCGCCCGGAATCCTCGATTGGCTGGACGCGCACCCACCTAAAGCTAAGAGGGCCAGCGGCACGAACAGAAGGACAGGCAAGACGGTTCGTCTCATGGGGCCACCTCAACCTGGTCATCGCGCACGGTGCGCGTGAACTTGAGAAGTTTACCATGGATCGCCCCCGGCTGCGCTCCTCCGGGCCCTCCTCCGGGCCCCCTTCCGCCGTGATCTGAGCTTAAGGTCCCAGCGCCTGCCTTGACCGGAAGCCTCCGATGGAGTATGATCTATGGGCGCCAAGGAAGGGCGCGTGGAGGACAGGTATGGTCACTCTGTTGTGGATCATTTACATCCTGGATTGCCTGCTCCTGATCGGGATCATTCTCCTGCAACCCGGTGAGGGGGGTGACCTGGCGGCCGCATTTGGTGGCGCTTCGTCGCAGACGGCTTTCGGCGCCCGCGGTTCGGCTACGTTCCTCCAGAAGTTGACGACGGGACTCGCCGTTCTGTTCATGGTTCTCTCGATCGTGCTGGTTATGGTGAGCAACACCAAGCAGAGCAACCTCATGGAGAGGAGTCTCCCCCGGCGTCCATGCCTCAACCGGCGGCGCCGGCCTCTCCCAAGCCGGCTCCTGCTCCGGCCCAGCCATCGCCCGCGGCCGCCGCTCCCGCTCCGCAGGCTCCCGCTGGTACCGCGCCGGCTGCGAACCAGGCGCCCGCGCAATCCTCGAAATGAACACCCTCGCCGAAGTGGTGGAACTGGCAGACACGCTATCTTGAGGGGGTAGTACCCGAAAGGGTGTGGGGGTTCGAGTCCCCCCTTCGGCACCAAGGTACGGCGGCGGAGAGGAGCCATCCTCTCCGCTGTTCCATTTTATCCCGGCCCGCCCCTTGGGCCGGGCCGCCGGACCTGCTACCATAGGGACCATGGCGCCCGAAATCCTCACCTCCCTGCAAAACCCTTGGGTCAAGAAATTCCGGGCGGCGGCCAGAAAGCGCCTCGGGGACGTGTTCCTCCTTGAAGGGCGCCACCTTCTCCAGGAGGCCCTCACGGCGGGATGGCCGCTGGAGGCCGTGCTCCTGGACTCGGCGCGTTGGGGTGACTGGGCGGGGAGGCTGCAAGCTCTGGAGCCCCGGGGGAAGATCCTTCTTGGATCCTCGGCCCTCCTGAGCCGTGTGGCCAACGCGCCCTCGCCCGAAGGGGTGCTCGCCCTGGCGGTTCGCCGGGAGGAACGCCTGCCCATTCCCGGCCCCCAGGGCCTTTATCTTTTCATGGACGGCGTGCAGGATCCCGTCAACGAGGGCATCCTCATACGTTCCGCCTGTGCCTTCGGCCTGTCGGGCGTCTTCGCCGGGCGGGGCACGGCCGATCCTTACCATCCGACGGTCCTCGCCAGGAGCGCGGGGGCGGCGCTTCACCTCCCTCCCATTGCCCTCACCCAGGAAGCGTTCATCGGTTGGGCGGAGAAGTATGGGGTCCACCTGGTGGGAACCAACGCCCGGGGGACCCCGTTGCCGAGAAATCTGACCCTGCGGGGACCGTCCGCCCTGGTGTTGGGCAACGAGGGACGGGGCCTCTCGCCCGCCCTGACGGCGGCCTGTCACGAGCGGTACTCGATCCCCATGGCGGTGGGTTGGGATTCCCTCAACGTGGCGGTGGCAGGAGCCCTTTTCATGTACTCCTATTCGCTCATCCGGCGGGAACCCTGACGCCTTAACAAGCCGGCCGGCCTGGTGTATATTAGAAGGCATACGGAGGGTATATTCCATGAAAAAAGTCATATGGTTGCTCGTGGCGGCCGCGCTCGTGCTGTCTCTGGCCTGCAAACGCGAATCGTCCAAGGTCAGCAACGAGATGGAGACGGCGCGCAAGATCGCCAAGCTCGAACAGGACATCAACGGCAAACAGGACCAAATGAACCAGCTCCTCCAGAAGTACATCCAGGAGGGCGGCAAGGACGTGGGCTCGGTCGTGGGCCAAACGCTGACGCCCGATCAGAAGGCCGTGCTCGAACAGAAGCTTCAGAAGGAAGAAGGCATCGGCTACCGTGACCTCATCTCTGACATCCTCAAGAAGCAGAAGGATGTAGAGGACCTGAAGGTGCAGGTACAGGACCTGGAGAAAAAGCTCCCCGCCGCCGTGGTGGTGAAGCGTGGCGACAAGCACCTGGACATCGCCATGAATTACCTCACGAAGGAGAAGGGGCTCGATCCCGCCACGGCCAAAAAGCTCGCGCTCCAGACCAATCTCATGGACGAGCTCGTGCCCGGCTTCAAGGTCTGGAACTTCTATGACAACGGCGTTTTTGGGACCTTCGTCACCCAGGGTGACGCTCAGATCAGCCCCTACCGAGTCATTCAGAAGGCCAAACAGGATCTGGTGGACGCCAAGGTCGAGGCCCAGGGCCAGAGGGACCAACTGGCCAAGGAGAAGACCACCCTCCTCGAGCAGGTCTCCGAGCTCGAGCAGAAGCGCGACCAGCTCAACCAGGACGTGGCCATGTTGCAGGCCGAGAGAGCCGACCTCTTGAAGAAAATGGAAGAAGTGCAAGCCCTTTCCGAGGATCTCAAGGCCCGCCTCAATTCGGTGTTCTACCGGATAGGTGAGCGCCAGTCCCTCGTAAAGTCGGGCCTCGTGCAAGATCCATGGTACGGGCAGCCCCGCATCGCCAAATTCGACGAAGCCAATTTCCCCCAGCACCTGGACCTGCGGACGGGGGACACGGTCACCTTTACGGCCCAGGAGGCCGGTGTGGCCAAAATCACCAAAATCAAAGTCGCCCCGGGAACGACGTACAAGATCGACCAGGACTACAGCTGGTCCATCGCCCCCGATGGCATGACCGGTACCGTTAAAATTATCAACAAGGACAAGTTCAAGGCCGAGCGGACGATGGTCATTCTCGTCAACTAGCTTCCGCTGTCCACACTGCGCGAAAGGGCCGCCTGAGTGAGGCGGCCCTTTGCCGTTCTTGGGGCACGGTCCCTCGTCGCAATGCAGGGGCGAAGTGTGTATATTATAAGCAGCAGGGGGGCTTCCCGGGCGGAATCTATAAAGCCTTAACGTGCGGATTCTCTTCGGGGAAGCGGGGGAGAGATGCGAATTTACGAAAGCGTGGCGTCCAAGGTCGTGATGCTCACGGTCGGCAGCTTGGTCGTCTTCTTCGGACTCGCCACGTGGATGAACGTGGACGTCCAGGAGCGGGCCAGCACGCGTCTTCTTGTTCTGAACGGCGCGCAACTCGCGGACCTTGTGGCGAGGGCCACCCGGGAAGCCATGCTTCGCAACGACCGGCAGGCCATCGGCGCCACCATCTCAACCCTGGCGGGCCAGCGGGAGATCGAGCGCATCCGCATCATCAACAAGAGCGGCAGGGTCGCCTACTCCTCAGACCCCTCGGAAGTGGGCGGCGTCATCGACACGAACCAGGAACAGTGCGTCACCTGCCACAAGCAGAAGGACCCGCCCACCAACTTGGCCGCGGCGGAAATGATTCGGCGCACGATCCACGACGGCCACCGCGTCCTCGGGATCACCCACATCATCAACAACGAGCCCGACTGCATCAGCGCGCCGTGCCACGTCCATCCGGCCGCGCAGCAGATCGTGGGGGTCCTGGACGTGGCCATGCGCCTGGGGCCCTATGACGATGCCCGGCGCTCCAGCACGATCCAGCTCATCTTCTTCAACATGCTGGGCATCATCCTGGCGTCCGTGGTGGCCGCCGCCTCCGTGCGCAGGATGGTCCACCGCCCCGTGCGCGCCATGATCAGTAGCGCCGAGGCCCTGGCACGAGGCGATCACACGGTCCGGGTACCCGAGCTCACCCAGGATGAGCTGGGTGTTCTGGCGCGCACCTTCAACCACATGTCCCGGGACCTGGAGAAGGCCCACTCGGAGCTTCTGGAGTGGGCCCAGACGCTGGAACACAGGGTCCACGAGAAGACCGACGAATTGGAGCGCGCCCAGGAGCAGATCCTCCAAGTGGAGAAGCTGGCCTCCCTGGGCCGTCTGGCCGCCGTGGTGGCCCATGAGATCAACAACCCTCTCTCCAGCGTGGTAACTTACGCCAAGATACTTTTGCGCCGGCTGGCGGCCAAGGACGCCACGCCCGAATGCCGGCAGAACGCTCAATACCTCGAGTCCATCGCCTCCGAAGCCAGCCGGTGCGGTGAGATCGTGGCCCAGCTTCTGTCCTTCGCGCGCCAACGGGGTGGAGAATTCGTCAGCGTCAGTCTCGCGGGCGTCGTGGACAAGTCCGTTTTCCTCGTGAACCACAAGATGGAAATGGTGGGAGTGACCGTGACGCGGGATCTCGCGGACTTGCCGCCCATCCACGCGGACCCTGGGCAGCTCCAGCAGGCCTTGATGGCGCTGCTCATCAACGCCTGCGAGGCCATGGAAAACGGAGGGAGAATCGTGGTGCGGACGCGGGAGTGGGGCGGCGGCGAAATCCTCGAGGTGGAGGATGACGGCCCAGGCATGCCGCCGGACGTGGCCGCCCGCGCCTTCGAACCCTTTTTTACCACCAAGAGCGCCACCTCGGGCGTGGGCCTGGGCCTGGCGGTGGTGTACGGCATCGTGGGGCGCCACGGCGGCCATGTGGAGCTCAAGACGGCGCCCGGCCAGGGCTGCCGCTTCACCATCTACCTCTCCAAGAACCCACCTCAACCGGCGCAGGAGGTCACGTCATGAATACCCGTTCCCCGGCTCCACGGCTCCTCGTGGTGGACGATGAAATGCACGTGCGGGAGTCCCTTTCCCGCTGGTTCGTTGAGGACGGCTATGAGGTGGACGCGGCCGCCGATGCCAAGGAAGCCCTCTCCGCTCTGGGCAAGCGCCACTACGACGTGGTGGTGTCGGACATCAAGATGCCGGGGATGGACGGCATCGAGCTGCAGCGCCGCATACGGGAGATCAACCCCCGTGTGGCCATCATCCTCATCACCGCCTACGCCTCCGTCTCCACGGCGGTGCAAGCCCTCAAGGAAGGGGCCTACGACTACGTCACCAAGCCCTTCGACCCGGAAGCCCTCTCCCGGGTGGTGGCCAAGGCCTGCGAAACCCTCCGGCTCCAGGACGAGAACGTGAGGCTGAAACAGCGGTTGGAGGCCTCGGCCCCGGAGCTGGTCACGGGCCAGAGCCTGGCCATGCAGGAGGTGCTGGGCCTGGTGGAGGCGGTGGCGGGCACGGACACCACGGTCCTCATCCGCGGCGAATCGGGAACGGGCAAGGAGCTCATCACGCGCCTCATCCACGCCAAAAGCACCCGCTGCTATGGGCCGCTGGTGGCGGTGAACTGCGGCGCCCTCCCCGAGGGGGTGCTCGAGTCCGAGCTCTTCGGGCACGAGAAGGGTTCTTTCACGGGGGCCGTTCAGCGCCACAAAGGCAAGCTCGAACTGGCCGACGGAGGCACCCTGTTCCTCGACGAGATCGGCGAGATCTCCCCGAAGGTGCAGGTGGAACTTCTGCGGGCGCTGGAGGACCACAAAATAGTCCGCGTCGGGGGGAGCCAGGAGATCCCCGTGGATTTCCGCATCATCTGTGCGACCAACCGGGATCTTGAAGAATCGGTGAAGGCCGGCGTCTTCCGGGAAGATCTCTACTACCGAATCAACATTTTCACCATCACCATCCCGCCTCTGCGCGACCGGCGGGAGGACATCCTCCCCATCGCGGAGCATTTCCTGCACCGCTACGCGGCCGCCATGGGCAGAAAGGCCACGGGCTTTTCGGCGGGCGCGAAGGATCTCCTGCGGCGCCACCCCTGGCCGGGAAACGTGCGAGAGCTGGCGAACGCTGTTGAACGGGCTCTCGTGGTCTGCCGGGAGGGAGAGATCCGCGCCGAGCACCTGCCCATCTCCGCCGAAGTCCGTCCACGAGAGCAAGTGGACGTGGAGGCCCAGCCCCTCGAAGAAATCGAAAAGCGCCACATCCAGCGCGTTCTCGACGCGCAGGGGTTCAACATCAGCAGGTCGGCGAGGGTTCTCAAGATCGACCGGGTGACGCTCTACAACAAGATTCGCCGGTACGGCATCGAGCGGCATCCGTAAGGCCGGAGCGTGACGCCATCCCGCCTCTCTCTTGAACTGGTTCCCGTCGGTGCCGTTCCGCCGGTGCTGCTCAGGGATACGGCCCGGCGGATGGAGGGAATCCTCTTCCGCCCCGTGTCCGTGGGGGAGGCCATCTTGGACGCGGCCCCCGCCCTGGACCTGGTGCGGCGCCAGTACCTGGCGTCACGCCTCCTGAGCATGCTGGAGGATCCGCCCCCCCCTCCGGGCGTGAAGCGCATCGGGGTGACCAATCTGGACCTGTTTCTCCCCGTGTTCACGTACCTGTATGGGTATGCCCAATTGGGCGGGACCATTGGCGTCGTGTCCACGTTCCGCCTGAAGACCGAGGAGGGGACCTCCGTGGACCTGTTTCCCGAGCGGGTCGCGAAGGAAGTCCTTCACGAGCTCGGCCACACGCTGGGGCTGGTCCACTGCAGGGCTCCCTGGTGCGCCATGCATCCTTCGCAATGGCCCGAGGAAATCGATCTGAAGGACCTCGCCTACTGTCCCTCCTGCGCCCACGTTCTCGACCTCTTCCGCTGATGGTCCGCGCCGCAAAAAGGCCCCCCCGAGCCATAAGCTCGGGAGGGCCTCAGGCGTGCGTCTGTGCGCCTGCTGGTGCTCTGCTAGAGGTCGCAGGCGCTGTCGGCCACCCTGGTCGTGCCGTCGGATGCGGTCCCGAGAGGACCTTCGGCTCCCAGTCCGTTGTCACCCGTCACCAGGAAATAGAGGACGGATGTACTCCCCGTGATTCCCGCTTCGAGGCTCACCCCGGCCATCGTCAGCATCTCTTCGGCGCCGGTCCAGGTGGACCAGGAGCAGTCTTTGCTGCCGTAGGCCGGGTCGGCCACCAGAAATGCACTCGTCACGGGGGAGTTGGAGACGTAGATCTGGTAGTGCACCGCGCCCACGTCCTCGAAATCCAAGTCCACCAGGCTTCCGTTGCGCCGTGCCTGCATGTGATGCAAGACGTCGTCTGAAACCTCCGCCGGGGCGGTGCAAAGGCTCCAGGCAACGTTCGCGGGCGCCTCATCCTCCGTGTAGCCCGAACAGGCTGCACCCGTTACCCGGCAGTTGTACACGTGCGAGGCCGCCGCGGAGGCGCTTGCGGTAAAGGTTGATCCGGTGGCGCCCGCGATGGGCGACCCGTCCATGGTCCACTGGTAGGTCACGGGTTCCGTTCCTTCCGTGTGGGACGCGGTGAGCACTTGGGAGATTCCGTTGCAAAGGGCGACGGCGCCTCCCGGTGTCACGTCCACGGAGGAGGGGTTGAGGCAGGGGCAAGCATCCTTTTCGTTGATGAGGATGCCGATGTCGTCCACGTACCATCCTTCAGTGCCCGTGCACCCGGACCAGCACGTGTAGGTGTAGAGGACGAACTTGAAGCGGAACTGGGTGGCGCCCGCGAAGCTGCTCAGGGGGATGGAGACGCTCTCCCAGCCGAGATCGCCCGCGTCCCGGTAGAAACTCTCGTTGCGGATCCACGTGGCGCCCCCATCGGTGGACGTCCAGACGCGGGCCCGGCTGTAACCCGGGCACGGGATGTTCATGGACTCTCGAAACGTCAGGGCCTTGATGACATACCCCTCTGGAATCGTGATATTGGGGCTGATCCACGACTCCTCCGGGTTGGTGTAGCACACGTCGGTGGAGGCTTCGGGCGTATGGTAACTGTGGCCGGCGCTGAAGAACCGGTCCGTGGACCAGAGCCAGTCGCCGTGGCCCAGCGCCGTCGTGCAGGCGCTCACCGCCAGCGCCGTGGTGCCCGCCCAGCCGTTGGGGTAGGCTTCGGCATCGTCGAAGAAGAGATAATCCTTGTCCGTCTCCTTGGTGAATTTGCCCGTGACCGTGGTGAAATTGCTCCCCGCCAGGGTGCAGGCGAAGGTGATGCTCCTGTCGGCATAGCCCGAAGGATCGCAGGCGAGGGTGACCTGGAAGGTGCGTGCCGCCACGGCTCCAGCCGCCAGATCCCCGACGGATACGGAGGAGGGAGTAATGGTCACGGCGGAGGCCGGGATGGAGCTGTCCGACGCCACGGCGAGGCTCAGCGCGACGCTCAAGGCGGCCTCGCTGGCGCAGCTCGTGTTGACCACCTGGACCGTGAGGGTCACCCGTTCGCCGTTGTCGATGAACCCGTCGTTGTCCATGAGGCTGTCGTCCACCGTGCTTCCGGCGTAGCCGGGATTGGGGCCCGAGATCGCCCCGTAGACGTAGGTGGCCGTGTCGGTTTCGGCGCCGATGCACTTCACGTCCATGAGCCCGGATGTCGTCTCGTTGTTGAGCTTGTTGTTGGGATCGGTGGCGGAGGTGAAGGCGGTGGCGCCGTCCTCGTAGGAGAAAGCCGCCCCCGACGTGGTCGAATTGAGGCCCGCCGAGGAGGTCGTGTTCCACCCCTTGCGCTCGACATTGGCGGCGTACGGCGGGTCGTCGCGCGATCCGTCGAGGTGGCGGTGCCACACGAGAAGACCGAATTCCGGCAGATAGGGCTCGTAGTATCCTACGGGGGCGCGGTTCTCGAAGACGAACCACTCGTTCGCGTCGTAGGGGCAGACGGCCCGGTGCATGACGTTGGTGTGA
>JAKBES010000221.1 GCA_021833665.1 Acidobacteriota bacterium | reverse complement strand
CCCGGTGAGCCCATGCCAGACATCGAGGGGAATCACATGAGCCTCTCACCCGGGCGCCGCACGGCAGACGGGGAGCGAAAGGTGCGGGAGAACTATCGGGATGTGCCAAGGCGAGCCTTCCAGGGACCACTGAAGGTCGCGGAGCTGGTTAGTCGCCTATTCCCGACACCGTCGCAAGCCTCCAATTAGCCACCACCATCCTCGGAGCGATCCATGGCAACGCCTACCTACCTCAAACCCGAGAAGTTCTCCCTAAAAAACCATCCCGAGTTCACTGAACTCTGGGTACAAAGCCTGATCGCCGACGACCCGGGCATCCTTGGTCTTGGACAGTTGTTCCTCAAAGCCCGCGAAAAGGTGGTCACTGGCTCTGGACGGTTAGACCTACTCCTACAGGATGAAGACTCGACGAAGCGTTTCGAGGTCGAAATTCAGCTCGGGAAAACGGACGAAAGCCATATCATCCGCACCATCGAATACTGGGATTCAGAGAGGAAGCGCTACCCCGGGTATGAGCACACTCCTGTGATCGTGGCAGAGGAGATTACGGGCAGGTTCTTCAACGTCATCGGGCTTTTCAATGGCGCAATCCCGATGGTCGCTGTCCAGATGCAGGCACTGAAGATCGATGGGAAGGTTTCGGTCCTGTTTACCAAGATTCTCGACCTAAGGACCTCCAAGGCAATCGAGGAGGAAGAGTCCGCCGATCCTGCTGATCGTGCCTACTGGGAAAAGCGCGGCACGAAGCAAACCATCGAGATGATGGACCAGATGCTTGCCGAGTACCTTCAGCCGCTGAATTCTGCACTCGGTCTGAAGTACAACAAGGCTTACGTTGGGCTCCAGGAAGGTGGACAACCCAATAACTTCGTCATCTTTAACCCTCAGAAAGCGGTGCTTCTTGTTAGACCTCGGCTGGATGAAGATCCAGACCTTCAGAAGATGTTAGAGGAGTCGGGGTTGGATGTCTCACCCTACGACGGGTTCCGATTCAGGGTCAGACTCGTGAAGGATGACCTCAAGAAGCACAAGGAACTTCTTACTGAACTGCTGGAGAAGGCGCACCACCGTTACTTTGGCAAGTAAAGGTCCCTGCCAGGAACCATGCCTCCTGAGGACCGCCGCCGCTTAATCCATTGGCGGATCCTGCGTCAGTCGGAGCCCTGGGCGATGCTGACGGAGTATTCGTCGGACCTCGGCTGTCAATTCGAACTGCTCGTACTGGGGCAGGAACCGTTCGACCTTCCCCACGGTAGCGATGACCTGCTCGAACTCATTGAGCAAGCTCCAGGCATCCTCCTGATTGCGCGTGAGCTGCTTCCCGGACGTCCGGTACTGGGAGATCTGCCCCTTCAGGCGCATCCGGATCTGGTAGTAGTACCCGGCTCCCCGCTCCATCAGCCCTCCTCGGCGAGACCTGGCAATGGGGTCCCCTGATGTCGGGGGCGTTGGGCGAGTCGGCGATCCAGGTAAGCCTCGATCTCCCCCACCCACGACTCGGACGGATGCTGGACCCCCTGAAGCAGCCTCAGTGCCTCCTCCAGGTCATTTAGGGTCTGCATGGTGATGGTCTGGTGGATGGAGGTGGTCATCCGCCGATCCCGGAGGTACTTCCGGAGCGCCTGACGGGACTCGGGGGTGGTGTGGGCTTGGACCTCCATGGAGACCTCCAGGGGTATCAAGCATGGCGAAAAAAAGACGAACGTCAAGACGCCGATTCTGCCTCCCTGATCCATCCGGGATCAACCTCGCCTTTCCAGCGAGGCGGGGTGCCTATGATGAGGGGCTGAAGCGAGGTGCTGGGTGTGCGGTCGGATCGTTGCCCGGGTGCTCAAGAAAGCCTGGACGAAGGACGGGCGCATCGTCATCCCGCCCATGTTCCGCCCTAGCTACAACATTGCCCCTACCCAGGGCATCATCGTGTTCCGGGCGGGTGAGGGCGAGTGGGACGCCAGCATCATGCGTTGGGGGTTGGTGCCCTCGTGGTGGAAGGACGCCGCCAAGCTGCCTGGGCAGACCTTCAACGCCAGGGCAGAGACGGTCGCGGAGAAGCCCACCTTCCGGGCGGCGTTCAAGCGTAGGCGATGCCTGATCCCCTGTGACGGCTTCTATGAGTGGAAGGCGACGGGTGGGAAGGCGAAGCAACCCTTCTTCATCCAACCCGCCGATCCCGAGGGCATCTTCCACTTCGCCGGTCTGTGGGACCACTGGGAGACTGCCGACGGGGCGATGGAATCCTGCACCATCATCACGACTGAACCGAATGCCCTCATGGCGGGAATCCATAATCGGATGCCGGTGATCCTCGCGGCGGAGAACTTCGACGAGTGGTTGGACCCTGCAAATCAGGACACTGCCCGGATACAGCGGCTCCTGATGCCCTGTGACCCGGGGGGGATGGAGGCGCATGAGGTGGGTCCGGTGAGAGGTGATGGACCGGAACTGGTAGTGCCTCGCTGAGTGCCGACGGTGCGTCTGGCAGCGATGATGGGTGCGCTTAGTAAGTCGAGCACCCCTGGGGGATTGGACGATAGGAGGGGGCGATTTCGAAAAACCCCACCCGGGGGGGGGGTCCGTGTGTTCCGGGGGCGTGTGGGGGCGTTAGAACGCTAACAGGAGGGTGCCTTGCACCTTCTGCGTACTATCGTCACGCGCAAACCCAATAACCATGAGGGTTCCAGCGGATTTCGACTTGCACCTCTATTGCACCTGACCTACCTTTAAGTGGTAACCTAACCCCTCGCGAGCGAGTCGGGCGCATCTTTGGCAGGTACGCGTAAAGCCCCGGAACCGTTGGGTTCCAGGG
Organism: Acidobacteriota bacterium; assembly: GCA_021833665.1. Classification (GTDB taxonomy): domain Bacteria; phylum Acidobacteriota; class UBA4820; order UBA4820; family DSQY01; genus JAKAJA01. The sequence goes on along the minus strand of JAKBES010000221.1, from coordinate 3,502 downwards.
CTTCGTGTTGGCTCCGGAGGAGGGATTTGAACCCCCGACCTAGTGATTAACAGTCACCCGCTCTGACCCCTGAGCTACTCCGGAAAGGGCAAAAGCTCATTCTACCGGAGGCGGTCGCGAATTCAAGCGGGGCTGGGCCCTCTAGGACCGCTGGAGCTCCATGAGGATCTGGCGGGCGGCGGCCTTGAGGGTTTCGATGACGCCGGTGCCCTGGTTGGCCACGGCCTCGATCATGGGCTCGCCCCGGAAGCGGAGCAGCCGCTCCATCTCGGTGACGGGAGCGGCGGAGGGCATGTCGCGCTTGTTCAACTGGAGCACGTACGGGATCGAGCGGATGTCGAACCCGTTCTCCTTGAGGTTGGTGGCCAGGTTGGCGATGGACTCGATGTTGGCTTCCATGCGTGCTCTCTGGCTATCCGCCACGAAGATGATGCCGTCGCAGCCGCGCAGGATGAGCTTCCGGCTGGCGTCGTAGAAGACCTGGCCAGGCACCGTGTAGAGGTGGAAGCGGACCTTGAAGCCCTTCACCGTGCCCATGTCCAGGGGCAGGAAATCGAAGAAGAGGGTGCGGTCGGTTTCAGTGGCCAGGCTGACGAGCTTGCCCTTCTTCTCGGGGTTGGCCTGCTCGTAGATCCACTGGATGTTCGTGGTCTTTCCGCAGAGGCCGGGACCGTAGTACACGATCTTGCAGTTGATCTCGCGGGACGCGTAGTTGATGAAAGTCATGGCCGACTCCGGAATTCAGTCGCCGAAGAGCCGGTCAATGTCTTCGTCGGTGATCTCGGAGAAGGGGCTCTCGAAGCGGCTGCCCGTATCGGATTCCTTCTGGGCCCGCTGTTCGACCTGGTCGAAGATCTCCTGGAGTTCCTTGCTCGCTTTCTTCACCCTCAGCCGAACCAAAGCCAGGCTGGAATTCTGGTCGAAGATGACCACCAGGATGCCGCGCTTGCCCACGATGGAGATGTGGAGGTTGTCCTTCTCCCCCTCATGGAAGAGCAGGCTGAACTCCTTCTCCCCGATGAGCTTGGCCAGGCCATCCGTGGCGGCGACGTTCCCGGCGGTGAGCGAAGCAAGGCTGGTGGCATCAATGCTTTTCACATCGCCGGCCGCGGCGATCTGCTGACCATTCTTGTCCACCAGGAAAACGACTTTGGCCGAGGCGTCCTTGGCGAGCCGGCCGATGATCTCCTGGAGGAGCTTGTATTCCTCCTCAAACATGATGAGATCCAACTTGGCCACAACGACCTCCAGGGGACACCTTTCTGGAGGATACCGCAGTTGAGGATTCAGTAGGCGCCAGAGCCGGCGCCGCCTCCAGCCACGGCCACCGAGGCGGAGAGCCCCAATCGCGTGGCACCCGCGAACACCATGGCGAGCGCGGCCTCGTAGGTGCGAATGCCGCCGGAGGCCTTGACGCCCAGCCCCGTTCCGACAGCCTGGCGCATCAGGGCCACATCCGCTTCCGTGGCGCCACCTGTGGAAAATCCTGTGGAGGTCTTCACGAAATCCAGACCAGCCTCCCGGGCCAGGACGCAGGCGCGGGCCTTCTCGCTGTCCGTGAGCAGGCAAGTCTCCAGGATCACCTTGAGAACGGCTGGCTGAGGAACAGCGGCGCGGAGGCTCCTGAGATCCTCGGCCACCTTCGGCCAGTCGCCGGACTTGGCGGGGCCGATGGCCAGGACCATGTCCACCTCCTGGGCCCCATCCCGCAGCGCGACCTCCGCTTCGCAGGCCTTGGCCACGGTGGAGGTGGCCCCCAGCGGGAACCCCACCACCGTGCAGGTCCGCACCGGACTGCCTGCGAGGAGACGGGCGGCGAGGGCAACCCAGACCGGATTCACACACACGGAGGCGAACCCGTAATGCCTGGCTTCGCCACAGAGGGTTTCGATCTGCGCCGCGGTGGCATCGGCCTTCAGCAGCGTGTGGTCAATGAGCGGGGCCAGGGCCCAGGGCCCCGCGGGGGGGCGGCAATCACTCAGGGGGACAGAATGGAGCCCCTCGGCATCGCGCAGCAGACAGGTGGCATGGAGGCACCCGAGGAGCTGCGCCGGTCCAGGGGGCGCCTGGGCGGGCACGCGCGCGCGGATTTCAGAGGTCAGGTCGAGCAGATCATTCGTCATGGAGCCCATCATCGCCTTGGGAGTCGCCCGCGCCAAGCCGGAACAAGGAAAAGCGGGCTCGAGGCCCGCTTTTCCGCATCGTCTGAGGCTTGAAGACTACTTCTTCTCGGCCTTCTTGACTTCCTTCTTGGCGACCTTCTTGCCGGCCTTCTTGACTTCCTTCTTCTCGGCCTTCTTCTCGGCGGCGTTCATGGCCTTCTTCTCGGCCTTCTTCTCGGCGTGCTTCTTGGCCACGTGCTTCTTGGCGACATGCTTCTTCTCGGCCTTCTTCTCCGTGGCATTCATGGCCTTCTTCTCGGCAGGAGCGGCCTCAGCCTTCTTCTCGGCCTTCTTGACCACGTGCTTCTTGGCCACGTGCTTCTTGGCGACATGCTTCTTGGCCACGTGCTTCTTGACTTCCTTCTTCTCGACCTTCTTCTCCTCGGCGTTCATGGCCTTCTTCTCGGCCTTCTTGACTTCCTTCTTGGCCACTTTCTTGCTGGCCTTCTTGGCTTCCTTCTTCTCGGCGTTCATGGCCTTCTTCTCGGCAGGAGCGGCCTCGGCCTTCTTCGCGGCCTTCTTGGCGACATGCTTCTTGGCCATGTGCTTCTTGACTTCCTTCTTCTCGGCCTTCTTCTCTTCGGCCTTCACAGCCTTCTTCTCGGCCTTCTTGACCACGTGCTTCTTGACTTCCTTCTTCTCGACCTTCTGCACCTTTTCGGCCTTCTTGGGCTCAGGCTTCTTGGCCTCACCGGCGAAAACGGGGCTGATGAGCGCAGCGGCGAAGAGCAGCGCGACGAGCTTCTTCATGGGGTTCTCCATAGGGTTATCCGGCACGGCCGGGTTCGAGTCGAGACTAAGCAGGATGTGCGCCAAAATATAAATTGTTTATTTTTAATATTTAAAATAAAAAAAGAAGCCGCCGAGTGTCGCAGCTTGCAACATGTCGCAGCCTGCGACGGAGTCCATCAGGCTGGGGCCTACTCGGTGCCTTCATGCAGGCCGTAGCGCTTGAGTTTGCGGTACAGGGTGGTCCGGTCCACGCCAAGAATGTCGGCAATGCGCTGTTTTTCCTTGTGCCTGCTGACCAGGAGCTGGATATAACGCTGCTCGAGCTGGTCCAAGGTCGGCCAATCCTCCGTGAGACTGGATACCTCATCCCCGCTCGCCGGCTGGCGGAGCGCTCGCTTCAACACGTCCGCCTGGATTTTGCGGGGGAGGTCATCCACGGTGATTTCACGGCCGCGGCTCAACTGGGTGAGGTTCTCCACCGCGTTCATCAGCTCCCGCACATTCCCCGGCCAGGAATAGCGTTCCAGGACGTGGCGGGCCTCGGGGTGGATCACATAGACGCGATGGTCCTTCCGGCTGCTCTCGGCCAGGAAATGGTCCAGGAGCAG
>JAKBES010000017.1 GCA_021833665.1 Acidobacteriota bacterium | reverse complement strand
CCGCCGTTCTTGCCGTTCCGAACGTGCCGGGATGAATCCGGATGTACTGCCATGAACCCTTCTGGGGGCTCCCCGTTCCAGTTACCCCACCCACGCTGTTGTCATTCCAGGATGTAAAGTAAATTGGCTTCTGCGCCGTACCTGCTGCCATTAACGATCCGTCAATGTCCAGGTGTGAGCTGCCCGCCATGTTGAACTTGATGCAAACCCCAGGGTCCAGCGTCAAGGTGTTCCCGGCGCCAATCCTACTATCCCTTGGCAATAAGTACGAGACTCCGAGATCGTACCAGTGCATCGACGTATTAGTTATACTGCCTTCCCATTCGATCGCGTTGTATCCATTGCCGCTGAAGCTGGCCATCCCCGGCCCTACAAGCTCCCCCGCCATGTTGCTGCCGATCTGGACCGCGTAGGAGCCGTTTCCTGTGGCCGCCAGGTTCAAGTAACCATCCGGAGCCTGCAAGATGATCGCCTTATCCCAAACACCGGTGTTCGTATTGAGACTTAACCCCACACCTGTGTTCTGGTTCATGGTCAAGCCGTCTGCCTGAATCGTATACCGGCTTCCAGCGGTACCTGCGTTGTATACATTCATCCCAGCGCGGTAGCTGTAGGAGAACTCGCTGTTCGTGATGGTGACGGTGTTGTTGCCCCACAGCGAGACACCAAGGTTGTACGGCTCGTAGGCGTAGGCTCCCCCATACTTCACTACGCACCAATCCATCACCGCCGTTCTTGCCGTTCCGAACGTGCCGGGATGAATCCGGATGTACTGCCATGAACCCTTCTGGGGGCTCCCCGTTCCAGTTACCCCACCCACGCTGTTGTCATTCCAGGATGTAAAGTAAATTGGTCGGCAACTGTCTGCTTTGGCAGATACGTTCCCATCTAGATTGAGTTGTCCGTTAGTCTCAAATTTGATGATCGTTCCCGGGTCGATCCGTAGCGTCTTTGAAGCGGGAAGAGTGAGACTAGTGGACACTTTATAAATATGCTCGGAGGTGAAAGCCACAAGCGCCCCGGCAGGGTTCAAAATGGTGCTGGTCACCTGAACAACGTCCGTTGGCCATGCTGGAGCCACCGATGCACTCACCTCGTTGGAATACGCGCTGAATCCCCCGCTTGAATCGACAGCGATCAGTGCCAGATAGACCGTACCAGTGCACTGATCGCCGAGCCCGAAAAAGGGGACATGGAGGTTGGAACTAACAGCAATACCTTCCACATTTCCTGTGTAAGAGCCCGTGGTGTTTCCGTATGCGAGAGTGTACGTGCTCGCCGCGCTCCCTTGGGAACTCAAAACAAGATCTAAGTAACCGCTTGAAAAAACGGCCGTACTGATAATGGGTGGGGTCAACGATTCCAGCATAGTTCTCGCGGAACCACGCGGCACGGACCCGTCTGGAGAGGTCCGGCCCACAGTCGCAGGGCCGATCTTCATCCCGAGTGCATCTGGCCCACTTGCCATCCTCCCCTGAACGGCGCAAGTGCCGATAGCCAGCAAAAGAAAGGCCATTGCGCCCCCGAGGAGGCACAAGCATCTCCCCGGACGCCCAATCCTGCGGCAGGGCCTGCATTTTGCCTTCATGGTCCCCCCCAATCGATTGCGGAATCAGGATTAACTTCTCGCTAAGTCCTCTCTGATCAAGGGCATGAGAACGTAGCCGAACTGTTCTTTACTCGTGCTGACGATCACATCCAGGGCTTCAAGCCCAGCCTTCATCGATGGCGGCAATTCCGCTGTCCAGCATCCTTTCCTCCTTGAGGGCGGGATGAGGCTGAGTTCGACCCATGCTCCATTCTTTTTGAACACCCGTGCGGAGGGATTGCCCGCTTGGAAGCTCTTCAGCGAACTAGATTGAGGTGTGATACACAGGGTGGTGCCGTCAATTCGTGCCGAAAAATGAAGCCTCTTCTGTTCGCCGTATTCCAGACGATAAAGCGGGGCCGAGTTTTCGTAGGCCCGAGGGGCTGCCGCTGGTTGAAGCGGATATCTCTCACGCACGGCCAGATAGGATGGCTGCCCTCCGCCATGTGCCAGGATCGCAGTCTCCGGAAGTTCGTACCCGCTGTAATGAAATCCCACCGAGCCCCAGCCAGCAAGGCTGAGGTTTGAATCGCAGTCGTTACCGGTCCAAACCAGGGAAAGCATGCCGCCGGGAACTGGTTCCATATCCTTCAAAGTCGAGAGAATCATCCCATCATCACCGTGAAGCGCCCAAACCCGCATCCTTGAGGGCTTGGCCACTGAAATGAGTAGCCTTCCCGCCACGGGATCCCACTGAATAGGTTGGACTTTAGATTTTGCCCCGTGATTTTCGGCGTTCGGTTCGAACACGGGTGTCCAGTTCCCCGCAACTTGCTCCTCCACGGACACTGCATACGCCTCAGACGGAATAACTCGGCCGTTGTCATCCAGGCCGTTCCAGCTCACCAAGTGGGGGCCCTGTTCCCAGGTTTGGTCGGGCACAATGGTTCGCACTGTCCGCCCGTCCGGGCCGACTATAGAAACCCGCAGCCGCGTTCTTCTAATCAACTCTATTCGGAGAACCGCCCGGGGATTGGGCTGATCTAACATGATCTCGGTGGTTTCCCACGTCGCGGACTTAATGGGGGACTGTGCTGGAGTGGCAGCTCCTGCTAAGGGCAAGAGAATAAAGAGAGTAGCTACAAACCAATTCACAGTTTGGCGAAGACCCCCACCCTTTGGCCATAAGCGATATGCCTGCCGGAACATGATCCCCCCTTATTTGGGACAAGAAGACACCACTCCAGGTGGTTTGTCAAGTGCTTGGAGCCACCTTCGATGCGACATTCACTCTCGCCTCCGCGTCCGCAACAACGATGGAGGGATTCTCGCCTTGTGCCCAAGGAATGTTCTCAGCAATGTGCTGTGCCGTTCAACTCAGTCAGAAACCCGTTCTGCGGGGCCAAATGCGAGTCGGTGTGCTCTGGCGGTCTCGACCGACTTGGGCGCGAGATCGATTCGGGCCACCTCGTAGCCAGCGCGGGCAATCTCCTCGGCGAGCAGCCCGCCCTCGCATCTGGCGTCAGAATCTTCGAACGGCCTTCCTCCTGCCTGCGGTTCGCTGTGGGTACGCGTTTGAAGAAGGGTAACCTGAGCGGAATCACGAAGAAGCGGATCGTGCTGACCTCGCCGCCATCGTCGTCCCACAACGCGTGCACCAGAGCCCGGTCCACCTCGTTGTGACGGTGTTTGCTGCCACCTCAGTGTCCCGCGTGGAAGGCATGCCCGACGAACAGCGCCAGCATGACAGCGACAACGCAACCCGCGAGCATTGTCTCCCGGCTCACGATCGGGAGATTTGCCGCGGTGTTCCTCACATGAGTCCAGAGAGCTTTGCGGTTGAGCACGACGTGCCAGATCGAGAATACGACGAAGAGCAGCCCAAGGGCATTGTGGGCGGACATCCAGGCGTGGCGCTCGACCGACGGCGGTGCAAACCCGTAGAAGTGGTTGGCGATGCCAGTCACAGGCAACGCGAGGCCGCTGAAGACCATCACCATGGCCACGAAGGCCCGATGTCTGAACGATCTGGCGGGATTTCCCATCATCAGGTCCTCCGTTCTTGATTGGTGGCTTGATGTGCCGCTGCGATCCCAGGTCTGCCGCGCCCGAATGGCGCCGCGCGAGCAGGCGGCGATGCACTTCCGGCATCCTTTGCAGTCACCTGCGCGATCAACGTGCACGTGGCGATGGCTGAGAAAGGCGATGATGCCAAGGACCTGGCGGGGGCAGGCCGCAGCGCACTTGCCACAGGCAACACATCGCTCAAGGTCGAAGCTGACGAAGGGCGTGCGGTTATGTCGCGGAAACGGCATATGAAGCCTGCTTCGCGGCGGGTTCTTCCCAGATGACATGGCATGTCCCTCCGATCCGTTCACCTGAGCCCCTCAAGAAAGGTGCGCAGATTGGCCAGAGTTGTCGCCGCCGCGGCCATCTCCTCCGTCCCGAGTGTCGAGGAGAGCGACCTCTCCAGCTCGTGACTGCGCGCGTGGATTTCCTCGAATTGCTTGCGTCCCTTGGGTGAAAGAGTGACGTAAGTGCGCCGGCCGTCTTTAGCGTCGGCTCGCCGCTTCACAAGGTGCTCGGCCTCCAGCTCTTGAACCTGCCGCGTAACAGCGGCAGGGTTGATCCCAAGCTGGCGCGCAAGCTCAACTAAACCGATGTCGCCTTCCGAGAGGGCGAGCAGACGCATCAACGCGAAGCGCGATGCAGGCATCCCGGTTTGGCGAGCAAAACTGGACATCAACACCTGATAGGTTCTGAACACCTCCCGCAGGAGATGCGGTTCGTCGCCGCGATGTCGAAGCTCATCGAAAAGGTGGGTCTTATGGTCACCCATAGCAACTACACTAGCACTTATCGTTGTCCTGGTCAATGACCAGTGCAAATACTCAGATGAACGCTCGGAGTCTTCACCAACTGACGGCTGTCGTTGCTGACGTTCATCCCCTAGAGTGACATCAGGCGCACGACGTCCGCGTCCAGTGGGACAGCTCTGCATCCTTCTTATCGATTAACTTTGCAGTGGTCGCAGCCGGTGCAATGACCACCCACCGCAGCGGGCAGAACCCGCAAAGAAGGGGACAGTTCTAAAGAGTGTTACAGCGCACGGAGCGCGACTCGCCTAGCGCCGCTGGTGCGTTAAGGCTCCCATGGTCAAGGACTTGCACGGCCGGTAGACGCTGGCGATGACGGTGGGGGAGCCCGTAGATACGTACGATCATGAGAATTCCTCCACCAGGGAGCAGATGTGCATGGGTACGGCCGCGATCCGGTTGAAGAAGGCTTCAGAAACAGCTCGCCGTTCGGAGAAAGCCGGTAGGCGTGCATTCTCCTTTTCCCCTTTTACTGCCATTTGCTCGCTAAAAGTCCTTTGCTCTCAAGCCGCCGCAGAAGGGGGTATAGCGTCCCGTCTTCAACCGCTATTCCGTACGATTTGGCCAAGGTCTTGCGCAGGCTGTACCCGCAGTTTTCCCGTCTGAGCTCAGCCAGTACCACCAAGGTGAGATTCCCCCGGTTGTATTCTTGAAGCATGTCTTCCATTAGTTTGGGTTCCATGCCGCCTAGACCTCCCCTTTCACCTTGTCACCCCCAATAGCCAGTTATACCTACCCATTCACACACAATAAAGGCTCTCTTGCATTCGTCGCCGAGTTCCCTTCCTTTCCGGCACAAACGCAGAGCACAGGCTCCAAGGTTGAGCTTAAGCACCTGCCCTAAGGATGTGACCGCGTGCACCCTCTCCCCGAGCTCTAGGGGCGCAAGGCCAGGCTCGGGCGCCAAGAGTCACAGTGCGGCCCTGGGTCTCGGATGAACTTAACCCTGGACTTGGCCAGTTTCGTTGAATCTCGGCGATTTTAGAGCGCCGTTTTCCGAGGGAGAGTCCGGGAGGGGCATCGGCCCCTCCATGCGGCACGAAAAACGGCCCGGCCCCTCGATGGGACCGGGCCGTTGGCCGAGGGTGGCCTGGACTAGGCCACCTTCTCCTTCTTGGCACGGGGAGCTACCAGCTTGACGCGGATCTCGGTCCCGTCGAGCAGGGTGATGGTGCCGCGCAGGACCGGGACGCCGTCCTTGGTAGTGTCGCCCCAGAGTGCGCCGCGCTTGTTCCAGGTCGTGCCGCTGGTGCCGCGCTCCTTGTCCTCCCAGTTCCGTTCGATGACCTTGCCGTCCTCACCGAGGAAAAACACTTCCCACGCGGGGCGGGCCTTGGGGGTGGCGTTGGTGCTGCCGTTGGTATTGCCGTTGCTGTTCTTTTCGACCATGTGAATCCTCCTTGCCCGCGTACAAGGCCCACGGGCGGGCCGTCTGAGGGGTTGCGGCCCGATGCCGCGCTAAGAGACCTGAACTTCCTCGAACCGAACGCCCACACCCGTGATAGGGCCTGCTTCGGCTTCGTGGCGAAGAGGGTAGACCTCAATGACGAGGCCCTCGTCCCCGTCCATCCGGCGAAGCCAGATGGAAAGGTTCTCGACCGTGATCCAGCACGAGCGCCCGCAAAGGGTGAACTCGTCGCAATCGGTGGCGGTACTGTCTGCCTTTAGAACCTGCTGGAGCTTTGCCATGTCGTGCCTCCTTGGGGAGGGAGCATTTTTTGCTCGCCTTACGCCGGTCAGTTGGGGAGGCGCGTGCCAGAAGGCCCGAAGGGCCTGAAGCGAAGGGCAGGGGGGGACCCGTCCAGCGGGGGCGTAGGTCTACCCGAGCAGGGCACGTGCCGTAGGTTGTAGAGGCGAGGCGAGTGAAAAAGAAGGAAGGGGCAATTTTAGGGTTGAGAGTTGAGGGTTGAGCGATGAGAGCTAGGGGAAACTAATAGGCGCGGGCCGTGACAGGTGAAGCCCGAAGGGCGCTGGCGCGGCCCTCGCGGGACCTCAGTCCACCGCCGCCCAGTGGGCGCGGCCTGAAAAGCTCAATTAGATGTTAGGGCGCGGACCTAGCCTCAAACCCGAGGAGGGTCCGGGGCGGAGCCCCAACGGAAGGGAACCCGGCGGGAGAGACCAGGACGAGCCCGCGCCGGGGCTCTTGAGTATTGAGCCCTGGCGCCATCGGAGGTCTACCAGGAAGTAGGATGGGGCGGCGGATAGCCGGGGAAGGAAGCACCCCTTCCCCGCGACCGATGGGCGCAAGGTCAGGTCCGGGCGCCCAGGGCCGCAAGGTGATATGGGCTTCGAACTGTCCCTGACCCCAGGCCAAACCTATCTCGTTAAACCTTGGGCGATCTTGGGCGGTCCTAAATATATCGGGGCGTCGCAGGATGACGTGCGGCTTCTCGCGGCAAGAAGGCTGTGCAAGGTCTCGTGATCTCGGGCCATAAATTCCGGTAGGAGTCCGGAAGGGCAAGGATGGGACTTCCCGTGCTTGAGCCGACGGTAGGCTGTACTTCGTCCATATGAGGAGACTCTTCATGCGCGTTCCGTTGGATGAGAGACGCTGGTTTTGGAAATCTAGGGGCATGTGCACCGTCGCCAGCCTCCTGCTCATCCTGGTTGCGGCTCGCAGTAACGCGACCGAACTCGTGTGCCGTCCAGCGCGGGCGAACCTCCGAGTGGACGGCTCTGCCTCAGACTGGGCGGGAGTGCAATCGATGGAGCTTCCTGGAGGAGATGGCATCATCAAGGCGGCGTGGAGTTCGAATTGTCTCTACCTTCTCGTTCAAATCAAGGATCCAACCTTGGCGTTTCTTGTTCTTCTCCAGGGACTGGAACTAAGGCTTTCAGAAGAGCGGGAAGGAAGCGCCGGTTATGCGCTCCGATACGCTGGCTCAGAGGTCCTCGCGCGTGAGATCGAGACCGCACACAACCCCTTCTCCAAGGCCCTCTCCGAAACAAACCAACCCCCATTCTCCGAGACCCTCTCTGAAACAAATCAGCCCGCAGTTGGGCTACCCGCAAAACCTCCGGCGGGGATGCCCCCCCCGTCCGGCGACAATCAGGTCTCCCCCAGCCCACCCACAAGGCCCGGCCCGCCACCAGGCGCCGGCTCCGAAAATGCAATGGTTCGCACCATATTCAAGAAGACCATGGACCCAGGGATTGTCATAGTGACCAAGGGCAAAGAACACTCGATGCAATTGGAGTGCACGAGCGATGGCCCATGCGCCGCATCCGCCTATGAGACGCCCTTCTTTCTGTATGAATTCTCAATACCATGGAACAGCTTCGCAGCCACCAAGACCTTTTCCGGTGACCACGTCATTAAGAGGCTTGTCCTTGGGCTCATCATCCCCGAACTCAGCCAAGACGCCGAGATTCACGAGGAGCGAGGTTCAGCCGGGGCAGCGATGGGCGGCCGGGGCGGGATGGGCGGGGGACCAGGAGGTAGGGGAGGCGGTCCCGGTGGGATGGGCGGTGGCCCTGGGGGCATGGGAGGCGGCCGGGGCGGGATGGGCGGAGGTCCGGGAGGATCGGGGGCTCCGGGTGGTCCGCCTGGGGGGCACAGGGAGGGCCCTACCTACTCAGTGTCCAAGCCCGTTCGATGGTTGGATTTGATCCTTGCCGACACCGCGCCTGCGGATCCTGAATCTCCTGCGGGCGTTCTCCATTCTCCAGATTAGAATCCTAGGCGGGAGTGAAACGACTAACTTGCTGGATGTACCGCGATGCCCGACTGTGAGCCGCATGACCGCAATACGAGGCGGCATGCAGGGAAAAGTCGGGCTTGCCTAGGGCGAATCCCCAGGGCGAAGCTGGACCTTTTGGCTTTCCGACGAGAGGGCAGGCCAGTCAACGCCCTCGACTTCGAACAGACCGAAGAATGGTCTGCGGGTTACGGTCATCGCTTGACATATTAAAGTATTCATTTTAAATTATCATTTTAGTAATGGCTCTCGCCATTCAGGGAGCCGGAGGAGCTGCCCGATGGTCGCTAAGAGGAAGAGGTCGGCCGAAACCCAGCTTGGCCTGCTTGAGGCCGCCGGCATGGTCTTCGCGGAGAAGGGCTATAGGGACGCCACGGTCGAGGAGATCTGCAGGCAGGCTCATGCCAACATCGCAGCCGTGAACTATCACTTCGGGAGCAAGGAGAAGCTCTATGCAGCGGCGTGGCGTCATTCCTTCGCCGAGTCTCTCCGATCTCACCCGCCGGACGGCGGCGTGGACGAGAGCGCCCCGCCGGAGGCGCGCCTGAGGGGAGCGGTGACGGCTCTCCTCCACAGGATCGCCGACGAGGACAACCGGGAGTTCCCCATCGCCATGAGGGAGCGCACCAACCCTACCGGTCTGCTGAACGAGGTCATGCGCAAGGACCTCCAACCCCAGTTCATGCGCCTGGAGAAGCCGGTGAGGGAGCTGCTCGGCCCAGTCGCCATGGAGCAGCAGGTGCGCTTCTGCACCATGAGCATCATCAGCCAGTGCCTCGACGGCGGTATGTTGAGCCGGGCCAGCGCGGAGAAGTGGCGAGGAAAGGACGCGCCGCCGGCCATCGAGGACGTCGACGCTTTCGCGGCTCACGTGCTGAGGTTCTCCGTGGCGGGGATCGCGGCCTTCCGAGGGGAAGGGAAGAAGGAAACCAGGACGCGGAGCCACGCCCCCAGAAAGTGACGATAGGGATCGATTGTGGAGCATCAGATGAAGCGCCATAACAAGAGAAACCGTTTCCGATGGCTCCTCTGGTTCGCCGCAGCCTCCACCGTTTTCGCCTTTGCGAGGTGTGCCGCGGTGGGGCCGAACTACACCCGCCCAGAGGTTTCGGTGCACGACTCTTGGAACAACAAGCTCGAGGGCAGCCGGACCGCGTCTATTGCGGAGCACCAGGACCTAGCTCGGTGGTGGAAGGCTCTCAACGACCCCCAGCTGAACGGCCTGATCGACCGCGCCGTGAAGGGCAATCTCGACGTGAAGCAGGCCAAGGCGCGGGTCCGCGAGGCGCGTGCCCGCAGAGGCATCTCCCGGGCCTCGCTCTACCCCACGCTGGATGCGCAGGCCTCCGCGGCGAGGAGCCAGTACGCGACGACCTCAGGGCCGAACGAGACCAACACCCAGTACCTCGCTAGCTTCGACGCAGGGTGGGAGCTGGACCTCTTCGGCGGCGTGCGCCGCTCCGTGGAGGCCTCCACGGCTGACCTGCAGGCCCAGGAGGAGGACCTGCGGGATGTGCTCGTCTCCCTCCTCGCGGAGGTGGCCTTGAACTACGTGGACGTGCGCACGTACCAGGCGCGTCTCGCGGTGACCGAAGCAAACCTCGAGTCCCAGGCCAAGACCCATCAGCTTACCGTATGGCGCAATGAGGCCGGCCTGAGCGACCGCCTGGCGGTGGAGCAGGCGCGCTACGACCTCGAGAACACGCGGGCCCAAGTCCCGTCTCTCCAAACGGGGCTGGAAGGGGCCATGAACCGGATTGCCATCCTCCTCGGCGAGCAGCCGGGGGCGGTGCATGCGGAGCTTGCACAGCGCCGGCCCATTCCGGTCGCGCCGGCAGACATCTATGTGGGCGTGCCCGCCGACGTCCTGCTCCGCAGGCCGGACGTCCGGAAGGCAGAGCGCCAGCTGGCGGCTCAGACGGCAAGAATTGGTGTAGCCACCGCGGAGCTATACCCAAAGATCAACCTGAGCGCGTCCACCGGCCTCGGGTCGCTGACCCTCGGCAACCTCTTCTCATCCGGGAACGGGACGTCGAGCGGGAGCGCTGTCATCAGCCTGCCGATCTTCCGGGGTGGATCCATCCGGAAGAACATCGAGGTACAGTCGGCCTTGCAGGAACAGTATCTCTATGCCTACGAGTCCACCGTGAACGGAGCTCTCGAGGAGGTCGAGAACGCCCTGACTGCCTTCGCCAAGGAGGAGGAGCGTCGGCGGTCGCTCGACGATGCGGCGCAGGCGGCGAAAAATGCCTCGGACCTCGTGCTCCGGGAGTACCAGGCAGGGCTTATCGATTTCAGCAACGTACTGATCACGCAGCGCTCCCTCCTCACCGCCCAGGACCAACTGGCCGGCACCGAGGGAGCAGTGACCGCTGACCTCATCCGCCTGTACAAGGCCCTGGGGGGCGGGTGGACGGACCTCGATCGCGAGCACCAGCAGAACTCGTAAGGTGGAGTGAGCCAATGAGCATGAAAGCCGTTTCCGATTCTGACATCGTGGAGAAACTCGGGCTCGGACTCACTTCGGAGCGAAAAGGGCCGCTCTGGCGGCGACCGCTGTCTATGGCCCTCGCGGCCGTGATCCTCGTGATCATCGTTGTGGCCTGGAGGGCCGCAGGCCGCTCCGGCTCGGTGCAGTATGTGACGCAGGAGGCCACGCGGGGAGACCTGACGGTCATCGTGACCGCCACGGGCACCCTGCAGCCCACCAACAAGGTCGAAGTGGGCAGTGAGCTCTCCGGCATCATCAAGAGCGTCGAGGCAGACTACAACGACCGCGTCGCCGTGGGGCAGGTCCTCGCTAGGCTCGACACCACGAAGCTCGAAGCCCAGGTCACGCAGATGAGGGCCGCCCTCGGATCGGCCCAAGCTAGGGTCCTGCAGGCGAAAGCGACGCTTAGAGAGAGCGAGAGCAAGCTCGAACAGTATAGGAAGGTCAGGGAGCTGAGCGGGAACCAGGTCCCCTCCCAGACCGAGCTCGACGCGGCGGACGCGGCCGTGGACCGGGCCCGGGCCAACGAGGCGAGCGCCGGCGCAGACGTGAAGCAGGCAGAGGCCGCCCTCGCGACCTACGAGAGCGACCTCTCGAAGCTCGTCATCCGGTCCCCGGTGGGCGGTATCGTGCTCACGCGCAGTGTGGAGGCAGGGCAGACTGTGGCGGCCTCCTTCACCACCCCGACGCTCTTCACTATCGCCGAGGACCTGACCAAGATGGAGCTCCACGTGAACGTGGACGAGGCCGACATCGGCAAGGTCGCGGTGGGGCAGGCGGCGGAGTTCACCGTCGCGGCCTATCCGGACCGGCGCTTCAAGGCCGTCGTCCGGCAAGCCCGCTTCGGCTCCTCGACGACCTCGGGCGTGGTGACGTACGAGACCGTGCTGAGCGTCGACAACACGGACCTCGCTCTTCGCCCGGGGATGACGGCCACGGCGGACATCACCGTCCGGAAGGTGGAGAACGCGCTCCTCGTGCCCAACGCGGCGCTGCGCTTCACCCCGCCCACGCAGGGGACGGCCCCGAAGGGATCGCCCAGCATCGTGGGCTCCCTCATCCCCCGCCCGCCGTCGGAGCCCAAGGAGAAGGAGATGAACCCGGGCAAGGAAAAGCAGCGCCACGTCTGGACGCTGAAGGGCGGGAAGCTCGCAGAGGCGTCCGTCAAGATCGGCCTAGCCGACGGAACGAGCACACAAATTCTAGAGGGTGACCTCATACCCGGGACGGCCGTCGTCGTGGACACTCTCAGCGTGGAGAAGCCGTGATGGGCGATCTTGCACATGAAGGCCGCACGCCCATCATCGAACTGGAGGGGGTCACTAAGGTCTACGGTGAGGGGCAGGCCGCCATGGCCGCCCTCCGCGGCATCGACCTGAGGATTCACGGAGGAGACTTCCTGGCCGTCATGGGCCCGAGCGGCTCTGGCAAGTCAACGTGCATGAACATCCTGGGCTGCCTCGATACGCCGACCACCGGCTCCTATCGGTTCCAAGGGACGGAGGTGGGCCGCCTCACGCGGGCTCAGCGCACCCTCTTGCGGCGCTTCTACATCGGCTTCGTCTTCCAGGGCTACAACCTCCTTAAGAGGACAACGGCCCTGGAGAACGTAGAGCTCCCACTCATCTACAGAGGCCTCCCCGCCGCACCGAGGCGCAAGAGGGCCATCGAGGCTCTCGACGTCGTGGGGCTCGCTGACTGGAAGACCCATACGCCGGGAGAACTGTCGGGTGGACAACAGCAGCGTGTTGCCATTGCACGCGCCATCGCGACTGATCCCTTAGTCCTGTTCGCGGACGAGCCCACGGGGAACCTCGACACATCGAGGGCGCGGGAAATCATGGACCTCCTCACGGTCTTGAACCGCGACGCCGGGATCACCATCGTCATGGTCACCCACGAGGCGGACATGGCAGCCTACGCCGCGCGCATGGTCCACTTCCTCGACGGCCTGGTCGCCTCGGAGGAGTGCAACGGGAGGGGGCACTGATGTCCCTGCGAGAAGAGAGGTCCATGCTGTGGAACGCAGTCGTCCTGGCCCTGCGCGAGATCAGGAGGAACCTCATGCGCTCGTTCCTGACCATCCTCGGGATCGTCATCGGCGTGGCGGCTGTCATCACCATGGTCACCATCGGCGAGGGCGCCACCGCGCAAGTGCGCCAGCAGATCGCGAACATGGGGAGCAACCTCCTCATGATCAGCCCGGGCAAGCGCCTCGGCCCCGGGCAGTCCTCTGCCACCGTCCCCTTCAAGGAAGACGATGGGGCGGCCATCCTCCGCGACGTGACCTCTATAGCGGCCGTGGCGCCCGTCTCTTCCGCAGGCCTCAAGGCGGTCTTCGGCAACCAGAACTGGTCCACCACCGTGACGGGCACCGAGACGCAGTACTTCGACGTGACGAATCGCACCATCGCCTCGGGCCGGAAGTTTTCCGAGAGCGAGATGCGTTCGGGGGCGGCGGTTTGCGTTATCGGTTCCACCGTCGCCAAGGAGCTGTTCGGTTCTCAAGACCCGCTCGGACAGAAGATCCGCCTGGAAAAACTCTCGTGCGACGTGATCGGCATACTCAAGGAAAAGGGCCAGAGCACGATGGTGGACCAGGACGACGTAGTGGTGATCCCGCTGCGCACTTTTCAGCGGCGCGTCTCCGGGAACCTGGACGTGGCCATGTTCCAGGTCACGGTGAAGGAGGGCGCCTCCACGGAGAAGGCCCGGACCGACATCCGTGCCCTGCTTAGAGAGCACCGCCATCTCTCGGCGAGCGACGACGACAACTTCAACGTCATGGACACAAAGGAGATATCGAGCATGCTCACGGGGACCACGAAACTGCTCACGGCCCTGCTCAGCGCCGTGGCGGCCGTGAGCCTCCTTGTCGGCGGCATCGGCATCATGAACATCATGCTCGTGTCCGTTACGGAGCGTACCCGCGAGATCGGCATCCGGCTCGCCATCGGTGCGCTGGAGCGTGAGGTGCTTGTGCAGTTCCTGGTTGAGTCGGCGGCCCTCTCATGCTTTGGGGGCATCCTCGGGATCGCGCTGGCCCTGGCCGCATCAGTCTGGGGAGCCTCCCTCCTGGGCGTGCCGTTCGTCTTCCAGGGTGGAATCGTGGTCCTGGCGTTCCTCTTCTCCGGCGCCGTTGGCGTCGGTTTCGGCTATTTCCCGGCCCTGAAGGCCGCGCGGCTCGACCCCATTGAGGCGCTTCGATATGAGTAAGATCCGGGAGTCGACACGGCGATCTCCTCAATACGCGGATGGGCCGGCGCACATGGGACCGCTTTTGCCATGAGGCACGGAAATCAGGATCAGAGGAACGGCCCACCAACGGCGCAAGTCGGCCTTTGTATGGCCAGATCGAATTTTCCTATGGACACCGTCATGCCCGATTATCCGAGGAGAAGACCCATGAACCTGCGAACAGTATTGCTCGCCTTTTCGCTTGCGAGTCTATCAGCCTGCGGGGGACCAAAGGCGCCCGTGATCGTCGTGGTTAGTGTCGACAGGGTGGCCCAGGAATCCGTCCGGGCGCAGCGCTTGGTGCGCGACGTAGAGGACTGTGCGAAAGCTGCGGAAGTCCAACTGAACCAAATGCTTCAGGAATTCCAGGCGGCCTCCTCAGATCCGAGCATACCCCCTCAGAACTTGGCCATGATGAGGGATCGATTGAACCAGATGCGGCAAAGTGCGGGGCAGCAAGTGGATCAAAAGCGGTCGGAGGCTGAACGCGAAATCCATAAGATGCTCCAGAGCGCCTTGGCGGACCTCGCCAAGGAGCAGCATTGGGATCTGGTTATCAGGAAAGATCGGCAGTCGGCACTTTGGGCTGTAGACGCGTTCGACAAGACGGATCTGGTCATACAGCGAATGGATGCGCCGACGAAATCTGAAGCGCCACGTTCATGAGCGCGGGCCTAAGGGCTGGACTGGTTGGCCGTATCTCCCTGGGCGACTAACCGAGAGGGAATTCCCCATGAAAGAGCATGCCTCCCCTAGCGATCTTAGCGACCAGCTAGGGATACTGCTGAAGGAAGTAGACGGTCGCATGGACGTCGAGGAACTCGCAGTATTCCTTAATCGACCTAACAGCCACCTGGACGGAATAATCCCCCTCGACCTTCTCTTGAGTCCCTCCAACGACGACTTCGTCCGCGTGCTTGAGGCCGTTCATCAAGAAGCCGGAGAAACTACGTCACGCGGGAGGTGTCGAAGATAGAAAACGGGAGCTAGCCTTACGCCGTGATGGCAGGCGGGTCGATCCCATTCCCATTTTCGAGGGGGTGTTTGATCGTCGAAGAGCACGCAAAACGTCGGCTGTACGACATTAGGATTTACGCGTCACCGAAGATGGAGAAGGGCTAGGCGGGTGACGGACCGAAGGTCTGGAATTCAGGGGACACAATACTCATTTCCCATTACCCCGGCGTCACCGAAGGCCTGCCAGGAGGCAAGACGGGGAAGCGGATAGCCCGGGAAGGAGGCACCCCTTCCCCGCGCCCGATGGGCGCAACGGAAGGCTTGGGCGCCCAGGGCCACAGTGCGGCCTTGGGTCTTGGATGAACTGAACCCTGGACTTGGCCCGTTTCGTTGAACCTGGGCCGTTTTAGAACGTCGTTTTCCGTAAGAGAGTCCGGGAGGGGCGCTGGCCCCTCCCGGCGGCACGAAAAAGGCCCGGCCCCTCGATGGGACAGGGCCGTCGGCTAGAATGCGGCTTGTAATAAGCCACCCTCTCCTTCTTGGCGCGGGGCGCCACCAGCTTCACGCGGGTCTCGGGCCGTCCAGCAAGGTAATGGTGCCGCGCAGGATCAGGGAGCCCTCCTTGGTGGTGTCGGCCCACAGGGCGCCGCGCTTTTTCCAGGTCGTGCCCTGGGTGCCGTACTCCTTGTCCTTCCAGTTCCGTTCTATGACCTTGCCGCCCTCGCCCACGAAGAACACTCCCCCACCTTGTCGGGATTCCCGCATACTTCCAGAGGAGTCACCACGAGACCACGCTATTGAACTAGTGTGTGGCCATGATCCCAAGGGGTGAATGCAGTGCAAAACGTGGCGCCAATAGTGTCTATTCTTAGAACGAGCCTATACTATAAGAAGTGGTGGTCAGGATTTCAGGCAGTGGGATCTCACTGGAGCGGCAGAAAGGACTCTTCTCAGAAGGTCCGAGCAGGCTGGAGGGAGACATGAGCGAGTCACTGACACGACTTGAAGCGAAGGAGATTGAGCAGCTCACTTCGGGGCAGCTTGTGGAGCTTCTCCATCGGCTTTTGTTTTGCGAAGCCCGGAAGCTTGGGGTGGGAAAGCCAGGCATTTTGGTGCCTGCCCAAATCAATGTTCCGGACGGAGGACAAGATGGCCGTTGGAATGCCGACATAGAACCACATGACTATATTCCACGGTCGTTGACCTTGTATCAATGTAAGGCTGAACACATCGACGCTGCTATGTGCCGAAAAGAAATGACAATCACGAAGAAGGCGGTTCGGAAAAAAGGCTCTGCGAGCCCCGCCGCACTTCTTGTAAAGGACAGGGTGCGGGAAGCTCTATCCGAGGGCGGCTGCTACGCGTTTTTTTGTAGCAAGCAGGAGATTGAATCCAGTAGAGCCACCAGCCTGAACTCAATTGCCCGCGGCCAACTGGCGAAGGCAGGATTCACTCCCCATAAAGATGCCTGCGTTGAGTTTCTGGGATGCAATAGGATTGCGGATTGGGTGAACAAGTTCCCGGCGGCGATACACTACGTCAGGCAGGTAACCAAGGGGTTTGGTGGAGTCCACTTTTACACCATGGAAGGCTGGGGGAAACTCGGCTCGGTCTCTGGCCCCTTTTTTGGAAATGAGGCGGTGGGTCGAAAAATCGCCTCAATACGGGAAGCGCTTCTCGGCGACGCGACACGCATAATTAGACTCAATGGGCTCTCGGGCGTGGGCAAGAGCAGGCTTGTATATGAGGCTCTGAGATCTCATCATGACGCTGATATTGGTCAGGAGTCGCTCTCGGCATCTTCCGTTTACGTGAGCTACGCGGACATTCCAGCGGACTTGATCGGATTTGTGTCTCACCTGGCTGACAACGAATATTCTGGCATCATAGTAATCGATGATTGTCCCCCGGACATTCACAGTAGAATTGCCAATATTGTATATCGGTCTCCCTTGCGCATCATCACTATATTTCATGAACCTGAGCCATCGTGGAGCAACAGCCTGCTGTTGGGACTTGATCCTAGCGAAATGGAGGACGTTGTAGAACGAATGCTGCGAGAGGACCGTCAATTAGTTGGGCGAGGTGAGGAAGCAATTAAGGCTGTTGCGGGTTTTGCTAGAGGCTTCGCACAGTTCGCGAAACTCATAACAGAATTCCATCGCGCTCCCACCCTGCAAGAACTGCGCGATAGAGAACCGTTTTTCCAGAAGCTACTTAGCCGAGGAGAAGACCCGGGTGCCGATACTGTGGCGGCCATGCAGGCCCTTGCCATGTTCAGCAAAATTGGCGGATCAGCTGGGAAACTGCAGTCGGACTTAGAGGCGATTCGCAGTCTGTTCTGTCCTAAGCTGGATGAAAATGAGTTCTGGCGAATAATTGAGGAACAAAAGAGCCGAAAGGTCATCCAACAAATTGCTGACACACTTATGCTCAATCTTCGCCCACTTGCCGTTGCGCTGGCGGCCGACTATATTCAGCGGCTACCTATAGGGAAATGGAAGATTACCGTTGACGCGATTGCGCAGGCCGGCCTCCTAGAAGCCTTCGCATCGAGACTCGGGGAATTGGAGTTTTCGGACAAAGGGGAGGAAATCGGCAAGTTGATCTTGGAGGAAGGTCTCCCTTTTTCCAGTGCGGAATATCTTCTTACTGGGACGACGGGGTCTCAGATGTTCCGCGCATTGTCGTTGCTGAACCCGTCAGCAGCGATTAAGGTTGCATGGCGGAGCCTGGGGGGTTGCTCCCTCGAAAAGCTCCATGAAGCAAAACAATCCCGCCGGGATCTCGTCCGGGCTCTTGAGTGGCTCTCGTGGGAGTCGGCAGAGTTTGGTGATGCTGCGAAACTTCTTCTTCGACTGGCCGCGGCCGAGAATGAATCTTGGTCCAACAACGCAACGGGTAGCTTCAAACAACTTTTCAACCTCTACTTGTCAGGGACCAAGAGCCCTGCGATTGAACGATTGGAGATAATCCGCTTTGCTCTCCAGTCTGCTGAGCCAAATGCTCGCTCAATAGCTATCCAGGCTCTTGGCGCCGGTCTCAACTTTCAACATTTCATGAGGATGAGTGATGCGAGCATAAGTGGAAAGCGGGATCACGCGCAAGACTGGCAACCAGCCAATCGTCGCCAAGAACTTGACTATTGGAAAGAATGCTACACAATTCTACGAAAACTGATCGTTGAAGGAGCTCCCACCGCAGGAGAAGCGAAATTGGTGCTTGGAAGAAATCTCGGCATTATTTTACAGACACCTCTGGTCCAAGAATTGGAGGTCGATTTTAGGGAACTATGCGAGAGCCTGGGGCACCTATGGCCGGAGGCTAAGGACCAAATCAAAGGTGTCTTGGAATATCACCAGGAAACTCCCCCGGCTCACCGACAAGCATTGCAACGCTGGGTGAGCTACTTGACACCTCCTTCAGCGGCCTTAGGAGATAGAATTCAAGATATGGTCTCGACTCCCGGATGGCACCATCGGAAGGCTGAAAATGGGGACTATGTTGATCTCTCAAGGGAGGAGGCGGAGCGGCTCGCTTCAGAGTTAACTGAACAAGGCATCAGCCTCCTGCCATATCTGCGGCAACTTCTCACCGACGAACAACAGCAGGGATTTGCATTTGGAGCGCGCATCGGAAAGCGGCAGTCCCGACTGAATGAAACCTTGAATGCGGCTCTTGAAATGTGGCCTGGAATTGATACAAACAGACGTAACTCGTCTGTACTGCGAGGATTCCTGTTCAGCATTGAACCTGGCAGCGAGCTGCGGACTGAAATATTGAATCGTGTTGCTGTAGATGAGAATCTAATAGATCTCCTAGTGCCCCTTACTGCGGCTACGCCTATCATGGAAATAGCTGATCTCATTCGAATCCGCGAGGCCTTTGATGCGAATCGCCTGGACGTTAGCGCGCTCAGGCACCTGATCCCTGGACAACCAATGGCAGGACTTCCAGACGACGATGTGAAAACCGAGTTCACAGGCATTCTTCAATCCAAACCTGAGGCTGCTCCGTTCATTTTGGAGATTCTCGGAGTGCATTGTCACGGGGAGCCTGGAAAATGGGAAAAGTACGAAGATCTAATTAAGAAGCTGCTTCTCCAAAGTGAGATTCCTTTGCTAGGAGGACACTCTGGCTGGGAATGGCAGGAGGCAGCGAAATCGATAATTGCGACCACCAAGGACAAGCAATGGGTGAAGAAACTTGCCGAGCATATATGCAAAACACTCCTCATTAATGAAACGCTGGTTGGGTTGGATTCTCTGTCGGCGGTTATTTCAGAGCTTATTGGGAAATTGCCAACTGAAGTTTGGCATGTCTTTGGCCAGGCGATTTCCTCTGGAAGCCGTCTCCAGCGTCATATCCTTATGGAGTCCCTCGGCCGGCCCGGTATATCTTTTGAGGAGACTAGCTCCCCCATCTGGCGGCTGCCCGAGGGCGAATTCAGATCATGGATAAGCCAGAATCGCGAATTAGTGCCGCTTATCCTTGAGAATATCAGTCTTTACACTGTGCAGAAAGCAGAGGATGGTGCCGAGCATTTTGAATGGCACCCATTTTCAATTCTGCTGATGGAACAGGGCAATGATGAAAAGCAGCTGGAGCGCTCACTTGTAGCCAATTTGTCTTCTTTTGGTTCTGTAGGGTCTCGTGTGCCCTACCTGGAGAAGCGTCTTGCGCTCGTTCGCGGTCTTGAGGATAACGCAGCGCCAAAATTGCAGCGAATAGCTCGAACGGTGCGCGATTGGCTGCAGGAGGAGACCGAGAGAACAAAACGAGAGGAGCTCAACGAGAGTGCCTTCTTTCAGTGAAATGAGCATGGTGAGCGTGGGAAAGGGTAATGCGAAGCATCTGGATGGTGTCGGGATATCTGCGCATTTCGTTCTAGGCAAGTCTTCGCTTTTGAGAGACACGCCTGGCCCTAGTGCAATTCATCCGAGGTGAGGCCGGTATCGGCCCTTACGTCATGGGGTACCGATGCCGTGGTCGCTTTATTGGTGGCATCCGCCTCATGCTGTAGCAGGCGCATGAGGTCCTGGCTGTGAAGCTGCGGAGCGGCCAGCTGACCCTCGGAAATTTGGGAGAGGCAGTAGTAGACCCTGAATCGACCGTGGAAGCCCGCCGGCAATATCGTAGCCGGAAGACCCCCGACAATTGCCGGATGGGCGTCGGAGAAGAACACGCTGATCCAGGTGTGGCCATGGAATGCGGGGAGGCGGCCCAGGTCACCCGGATCGAGTACCCACGTGGACCTTGGCCTCACGACAATGCCCTGGCGGCTTGTGGCGATCCACTGGGCCCAGGTGGTCATGACCTGGTCCGCAGGAATCCCTGAGATCCTCGGGCGGGAGGAGAAGGCCAGGAGGGAAAGCGGCTTGTCGGAGAGGTTCTCGATCATGAGGATGTCGAACATACCCTCCTTGCCGTCGGGCAGGGTCAGGTGCACGGGGTGCGCCTGGTTGTCGGTGGTGAACTCCACCGAAAGCCACAGCTTGCTGTAATCCATCTTTTGCGGGAATAGGAGGGCCCAGAGCCCCCATGCTAAGCCCGCGAGAAGGAGGAGCGCCCCCCCGGCAACGACAGTTCGGTGCCGGGAGGTGCGCGAGGGGGGGAGGTAGGACTTGAGGGAGGCCCAAGCGTTATTCATTGGGGGCCTCCCGGTAGGCATCCATCGGAATGTCGCGGGAGGTCCAGATCTTCATGCGGTGGCCCTCGTCCACGGTGATGGTGGGCACGGCGTTGAGGAAGGGCGAGAGCATCTGCTCGGCAGTCTTGCTCATGCTGTTGTTGGCTTGAATCCTCATAAGGTCAGTGCCGTCATAGGCGCCGTTGTTGCCGGTGCCGCCCTGGACCTGCGAGGCGTTCCAGCCTGTGAGAATGCCCACGAGGCCCGCGGTGAAGAGAATCCTGGCTGTGTGCCGGTTCACATGGTCCTGCAAGCCGAAAATGCCGAGGCCTTCGAGGGCCTGCTCGTCGGGCTTCACGGTGAAGGTCGTACCGTTGGGGAACTGGAACGTCTCGAAGGTGATGGCCAGGCGGGAGGCGGTCTGATACTTCACGGCCTCGGCCTTGCCCAAGATGCGCGTGCCCGCCGGAACGAGCAGCTTCTGGGTGAGCGGGTCGTAGTAGGGCCGGTCCACCATGGCCATGACCGGCGAGGTGTAGTTGTCCGAGACGAGCTTGTTGACCAGGACGGCGTCCAGGAGCGTGCCCATCTTTAGGAGGAACGGCTTTGGGCTATCCGAGAGCTTGGTCTCGGTTACTTCTGAAAGGGCCGGGTTCTTGGCCACGCGGGGCCCTGCAGAGCCAGCACTTCCCGGGGTGCCTCTGGACTCCTCCGACTCCTCATCGGGCGATCCCTTGCCTTTCTTCACGAATCCCACCGTGAGCGCCCTCTGTTCTTGCGCTTTGGGGGCAACTCGCAGGTCCGCAAGATTCTGCTGGGCTTGAACGACGGCAGTTCGTGCCTGCAGGACCTTCAGCTCCTTGGTGAGCCGCTCCAGTTCCAGGTCTTGCTCCGAAGCCCCAAATCCCTGGCCACCCTTCGCCTGACTCCCGATGGTCACGAGAGGCAACATCTCCGAGGCGTTCTTCGCCTCTGCGCGGCTGATAGTGACGGGCTGCGGCATGTTCTTGGCCGTCTGCTGGCGCTTGCGCGAGGTCAGGTTGGCCACAATGACGAGGATGAGGATGGCGCCTCCGACCACGAGGAGGAGCGTCAGCTTCTTGCGTTTCTCAGGGTCCACTGCCGGCGGAGCCGTGGGGCTAGAAGTGGGCTGAATTTCAGGGTGTTCTGCGGAAGGATCGGTCATATCAGGCTCCCTTGCGCGAGATGGTCACTTCCTCGTGGCGGAGCTTCAGGACGAAGCGTTGGTGGGCCTCCAGGAGCTTCTGCACCCGGTAGAAATTCCCGTCGGTCACGTTGAAGTTGATGACCTCGCGCACCCACTTGAAGCCCTGCTTGGCCTCCAGGAACACGATGGGCTTCTCGTCGCCCTTAACCCGGAAATAGGTGAACGTGCCGTCGTTGAATACGCCCTCGATCTTGAAGGCACGCCCCTCCGCAATGGTGTAGTCGAAGAAGGTCTTGCCTGCGTAATCGCGGACCCACTGGAGCTGCGCCTGGCTCATGGCCTCTTGGAACCTCTTGTCGTACTCGGCGTCGAGCTGCTTCTTGGCATCGGCTACGCGTTCGTCCACGAGGCTCCCGACGTTGGCCTGGTATCCAGCCCCGCCCCTGACCTGAAAGACGTCCGTATAGCTCCCGTTGGGGTTGCTGTAGAGGCGGAAGTTGTACATCCGGCCGTCGGTGGTAAGGACGTGAAGGTTGGTGGAGAGGGTCCCAGCCAGGGGTTTGATGGAGACGTAGTTGGACTCGCCTTCGAGCGTCCAGCCCTGGAGGTCCCCGCACCACGCCTTGAGGACGACGCTGGGCACCTGGATGAGGGTGGCATGGTTCACGAGGGTCTGGACGGGATAGACCCGCACTGCGTTGGGATCATCCTGAACCGACTCCACGCCCGGTCCCGCCGGGAAGATGCCGCGCTTCTCTTCCGCCGTGGGTTTCGGTGCCCTCCCGGCCTGCGGTTCCGTGGTGAGGTCCTTTACGGCGGTACGGTTCCATTCCTGGATGGTCATGCCTTCCGGCGGGCCGATCGGCTCATCTGCCGGGGCTGCCGGTGGGGGCTGCTGAGCACTACCGGGCACTTGTGAGAAATGGAGTTGACTAAATGCCACTAGAATAAAGACAAAGGCGAAAATCCGTCCGAGGCGCATTTGGGCTCCTGTTTTTGGGGAGAACATCCTGCCTGTCCTTTCTTGCCGGCCCGTACCGGCGGATTGGGGGTTAGTGGATGGTGGTGTTGATGCGAACTCCGGTGACGAGAAGGCCAAAGGGGTTTGCGAAGCTCCGGGTCGCGGGCCTGAGGGAGAGGAGCGCGTACCAGGCTCGGGGCTCGCTCGTGGCGAAGTTGGTCAGGGTGTACTCGACGCGGATCTCCCAGGGGTTTGTGCGCAGGATCTGCACGGCATTGGTGCGGCACGAGAGGACCGTGCCTGCGTCTCTCAGCTTCTTGAACTCGGGGTCCGCCTGAAAGTGGGTCAGGAGCTGCCGCGCGCACGCCTCGTCTGTGCACTGGAGCGCAAGACCCAGATCCCGGTTGAGAGTGTGCGGGTCGAATGAGGCGATCTTGTTGATGTAGTCCGCCGCGAAGACCTTGGCTTCCAGCTCCGTCGGGGGATCGTCAGCCAGAGTTAGGTCCACAGGTTCGGCTTTGCCGGCCTGATCCACGCGAATGACCAGTGGCTTCCAGGCTGCCATCTGGGCGCGCGTGCCGTGCAGGTTGTAGACCAGGAGCGCGACGGCGGCCACCAGGACGAGGTTGGCGAAGGCCGAGACCCTTAGGGCCAGGATCGACGAGCCGTAGAAAACCTTGAAGCGCTGAAGCGGTTCCTTCGAAGCATTCATAAAGGTTCCTTTCTAGCCTTCTCTCTTGGGGGCCAGGGCACTGCCGCCCGCCTTTCCGACACCGCCACCGGCCGCTGCCCCTGCCGTAGCGCCTACTGGGCCCCCGATCGCTCCGCCCACTGCGAGGCCTCCCACAGCGAGGGCTGTGCCGGCTGCGGCTGCCGCCACGCCAGGCACCATGGCCCCGGAGCCAAGGACCGTCCCAGCGCCTCCCACGAGGCCTCGCGCGATGGGGAAGGAGGCCCCGAATCCCACGATGAGGAAGAAGAGGTAGGAGTCAGCTAGGAGGCTGGCGTTCACCTGGCCCCAGTCCGTGCTCATGTTGGCGGCCATGAAGGTGTCCACCATGTAGATGAAGGCGTTGAGCACGAGCATCCAGACTTTAACCGTCAGGTAGAAGCGCACCCATCGCATCCAGATGTCGTGAAGGGGCTCGAAGACGAAGCAGGCCAGGAAGATGGGGCCGATGAGGTAGAGGAGCATCGTTGTGAAGAAAGCCCCGACGACGTTCAGGTTGTACATGGCCCACGCGATGAAGAAGAGCAGAATGCCAACGAGCTGGAACAGGGGCGCACTCGTTCCAATCTGGAGGAGCGAGAAAGTGGTGCCGGTCAGATTGGCGAACGGCATGAGGAGGATGTCGGTAATCTGAGTATTGGGCTCCACGTGGCCAAAAAGTGTGACGACTTGGTTCATCCCATCGTCAACAAAGAAGAAGACGGTGTGCCATGCAGCCAGGCCCGCGGCTGTGATGAAGAGGCGGAGGAACAGCTCCCAGAAGGACCACGTGTCGAACTTGTTCTTGACCCACACCCAGAGAAGGCTCACCAGGAAGAGGCTGATAGTGAGCGAGCCCAGGGGCCCCGAAACCGCCGTCCCGAAGGTGCTCATCAGAGCGTCGAGGGCCGCCATGCCTTGCTGGTAGTTGAAGAGTGCGTTGAGCGGGGTCAGGGCCGGATTCATGGGGCCCGCCTAGCGCTTCTTCCAGGGCGAAGGGTCGTAAGGGGTCTTCCTCATGGCATCCGCGGTCTTTTGAATCCCTATCATGCTCTGGAGCCCTTGGGCCACATGGGTTAGCTGAGGGTTGACCTCATAACGGTGGGACAGCTCGTTGAAGGTGAGGTAGAACGTCTGGCCCGGAAGGGGAGAGAGGGTCTTGCCTTCGTAGGGCACGACAAAGTCGGCGACCAGGACATATCCCTCCCCGGCCCCGGGAACCTGCATCCTTGTCATGCTCTTGAATGCGAGGTTTTCAGCCTTGAACGGTGCAAGGTAGTCCCGAACGAGCCGCTGGGCCTCAGATTGGCTGAGGGCACTGGTACAAGCCACAAGGGCGGCAAGAAGAAGCAACGCAACAAGAATCCCCCTCTTGGTCATCTCTTCCCCCTCCTCAATTCCACGGTGACGGGTTGTAGGGGTGGCTCCGCAAGTATTGGATGCACCCCTGGATGTAGTCGTTCTCCTTCTGGTTGTCCTGGATGGCCCGCTTGGCGTAGGCCTCCTGCTGGGCCAACTCCTGGGCCTGCATCGCGGCCATGGCCGAGAGGACCTGCGTGTTCTTGTCCACGCTCTGGGCCGCGTAGAGAGAGCCCATGGCGCCGGCCTGTGCGGTCTGGTGAGGGGTCGCGCTCGTGTTCTGGATCTGGCTGCGGAGCTGGGCATAGGTCCCGCCGGTGCCGTTGATGTCCGAGAGAGATTTGTTCACCTGGGACACAAGGGCGAGGGTCTCCAAGACCGCCGCGTCAGCGTTCTGGACCATGGTGTTCATCCGACCCGCCGCCGCGCCCCAATCCTCCGGGCCCCGTGGGGCCATGTGGCCGAGGTCCAAGGCGGTTCCGTAGATGCGCTCGTACATGTGCCCCAGGTTGCTGCTATAGGAAGTAGAGCCCTCCACCATGCGCCGGAAGTCGCTCACGCTGTCGATCTTGGTGAGGGTCGCCGAGTCCACGATGGCGAAGAGGCTCAGGACGGTGAACAGGTCCGGGTTATGGAGCGTCTCTGCTACGTGCTGGGCCCACTGGTAGGTCTGCACGAGCTGCTGGTACTGCTGGAGCATGTAGCTGAGCTGGCTCACCCACTCGGTCAGGGTGGCCGTCCATCCCCACTGGTTCATGACGATGTGGGCCACGTCGGTGACGGGGATCTGCGCCGGGGTCACGAGGGGCGTGAGCCCGAGGCAGAGAAAGACCGTCATCAGGATGACACTTGCCGCCTTACGCACCATGGTTCTTCCCTCCTTTCAAAATCGGTTCCTGGAAACTGCCTTCCGCTATTGCGTCCACGGCTTTCTGAAGACTGCCGTATTTAGCCGTGAGCTTGGCGCGCTGGACCTTCTCGTCCGGGTCCGTGGTGTAGAGGACGTAGCTGTAGGGGTCGGCCAGCACCCGCACTTGGCGCTTGTAAGGCCCCTTGAAGAACAACTCGCTGTATTGGCCCTTCTTCATACGAATTTGCTGCATGACGTAGTGCTCGCGGGGATTCAGGCCGAACGCATCCCGCGCCTCCGTGCCGACGCCCTTCTGCTCCAGCATGAAGAGGAAGCTCGTGTTGGCGAGGATTGCGTCCCGGTGGGGGGAGTTAATCAGGTCGTTGGGGTGCTGGGTGATGGTCTGGATGGAGCCGTTGTGCTTGCGGATCGTGCGGTACAGCTCCTTGAT
>JAKBES010000220.1 GCA_021833665.1 Acidobacteriota bacterium | reverse complement strand
ACTGCTGGTTCGCTATGAGAAGTTCGTCCAGAACTATGAGGCACTTGTCCATCTCGCAGCCGCTATCATCTGCTGGAGAAAAGCGAATGTTATTTAGGGATAAGCCCTTAGAGGCTGTTTCGGCATCTCTAGCTGACGCTGGTGAACACCTTCGCGGGTTCGTGGGCACCATCATAGAGGGGAAAACTCAATGGGAATCGCAAGACTTCTGCTCATCATTGGAATGGTCCTGCCGGTCCAACTGGTTGCTGGCGCGCAGGTCCCGGCCGTCCTCCATGCCGAGCCGGCAGCACTCGCGGGCCAAGGCGGCCAAATGGAATGGATCGCCTTCGACGGGGAGGGCACTCTGTGGGCCCTGGACCGCTCCTCGGCCAAACTCGTGGCCTTCGACGGGTCCTTGAAGCCGGTGAGAAGCTTCGGCAAGGCCGGATCAGGGAGCGACAGGCTCCAG
Organism: Acidobacteriota bacterium; assembly: GCA_021833665.1. GTDB lineage: Bacteria > Acidobacteriota > UBA4820 > UBA4820 > DSQY01 > JAKAJA01. Next base: position 5,901 of record JAKBES010000220.1, on the reverse strand, counting down.
CAGCCCGTGTGCTTTTCCATCGAAGGCGGCCGGGCCGCCGTGGCGGACGAGGGCTACTTCAAGATCTTCTCGCTCAAGAACGGAGAGCCTCTCAATGCCCTGTCCCCCCAATCTCCAGAAGGCGCCTACACCCAGCCGTACGCGGGCTTTCAGCTCCTGCCCGGCGCCCTGCTGCTCACGGGACAGACCTTCACGGACAGCAAGCACATGGCGGAGGGCGGGGCCGCCAAGGTTTCCACCCTGGCCTCCATCTCCCTCAAGGACAAGCGCTGGGCCTTCCTTCGCTCGGAGGAGGTCCGTGCCGCCGAGAGGCCGGCCTTCTTCCTTTTTGGGCGGGGGCTTGGAGCCTACTGGCCGGATCAGAGGGCCTGGGCGGTCACGCAGAAGCTCCCGAGGCAAGTTGTGCTCGTGGATCAAGACGCGCGCGTCCTTCGCGTTTCAGAGGCGGTCCCGGCCAAGTGGCCGGTCCTCGGACCCCTGGATTCGCCGCAGCAGCAAATGATGGCCTGGGTGCAAGAGAAGTACGTCGTGGCCCTACTGCCTGCGGGCAAGCGGCTCGCCATCATCTGGCACATTCCCGCCGGCGCCTCGCCACGGTACGAGATCGAGTGGATGGGCAAAGACTTGAGGCCCCTGGGCACCACCCGGCTCGACTTTCCCGTGAAGTTCGCCCCCGACGACATCTTCTACTCGGCCACCGCCGATGCCAAGGGCAGAGCCTTCATCCTCATCCTCAAAAGGCCGATGGGCGGCAGCAGCTCGTCGGCGCTCTTCTCCGTGGACCTGGGCCGGCCATGAACGCCGCGCGATTGGTGGCCTTCTCCGCCGCCCTGGCGCTGTTGGGGCCAGCTCTGCCCGCAGGCGCGGCTGCGCCCGCTGCGCCCATTCACCTGTCAGGTGGCCTGCCCCAAGCTTTGAGCAACAAACAGCCAGGAAGGGCGCGCTTTGAGGCGCTAATCCTCGTGGCTTCAAAAGAATGTCCTTGCCACTGGCTGGAGACGTACTGGGCCGCCGTAAGAACCATCAAGGAAGAGGATTTACCCTTGGATCTCAAGGTCATCGTCTCTCGTCCGAAGCCGGGAGAATTCCACCATCTTAAAGACCTCGGGGTAAGCGAGGAACATCTGGCAGGGGATCCTGACGGATCGCTTGTAGACCAGCTTGGACTGAGCCAGGATCGCCTGCCTTATCTTCTTGTGGCCTCAACGGGCGCGGATGGCACCGTTGTGATGGCGCTTCAAATTTCTAAGATGCTGGGTGATCAGCGTTCCCAAGGCGCCGCTCTGGCGTTTTTGCGGTTCTTGTCAGGAGAGTAATCTGCATGACCAGGATACGTTGCGCCACACGTGGCGCTTTGGCTCGTCCTGAGCTAGGGAGTTGGCTGCTCGTAATGCTGATTGCCTCGTTGAGCATCCAGGTGCTACCCCAGGACGCCCGGCCGCCGCTTTGGCGGTGCGGCCTCCATCCGGGTGATGCGCCCGCGAAGGCGGACCCCGCCACCCTGGGCCGCCCGCTTTCCTTTGACACGGCGCTCTGGCGGGAGGGCGGGCCCATCCTGCGAGTGAAGGCCGGCCTCCCCGCGCCCCAGGAGCTTCCGGAAGGCCGGGAGGTTGCCGTGGCCGTCCAGGACCCGACGGGCGCTCCGGCGGCGGGGATCCGCCTGGAATGGAAACCCGAGGGCCTGCCCAACCTTCCCGAGCCCTTCGGGCGGGTGAGGACCGGCGAGGATGGCCGCGCGCTGATTCGCGTGGAGACGGGCAAGAGCGCGGTGGTCTGGGTGAGGGAGGAGGGCTACTTGCCCATGGTGGCGGAGGCGGCCCCTTCCGCCGAGCGCCTCGTCCTCCCGCTCGTTCCCGACCCCGGCTCCGTCCTTCGGGTGAGGGACGCCTACGGCCGGGATCTCGCGGGCGCCGAGTTGAAAGCGTTTCCTCTCCAGGCCATGGCCGACCCTTTGGCTCTCATGGAAAACATGAAGGCGATCCAGCGGATAGCATCGGGGGACGAGACGGGCCGCGTGCTTGTGCCCGCGGGCTTGGAGCATGCGGCGGGAGGCCTCCTCGCGCCGGGGTGCTCCTTGGCGGAGATCGCTTCGCTCGATTCGGTTCAGGTGGTGGTTCTCAAAGCCGCCCCCGCCATAAAAGTGTTCGCGCTGGACGGGAAAACGAAGATTCCCGTCAAGAACGTGAAGGCTGAATGCACGTTTAGCTCCGCCACCATCCCCGTCCTTGTCTTTAAGCGAGAGGCCGAGTGGGCCGAAGGCTCGGGCGTAGTCAGTCCGGGCGCCTATCCGTGCAAGATAAAGCTGAAGGCCGATGGGCGCGTTCCCGCCATGATCGAATTGAAGGAACCTCCCGCCGGCGGGCGTCTGGACGTCCCGCTCGAAACCGGCGTGATCCTCGCGGGCCTTGTGACGGATTCGGACGGAAAGGGCGTGTCAGGGGCATGGCTTGGCGTGGGCGGCATTTTCGATGGGACATTCTCTCATACGGGCAAGGACGGTGCCTTCCAGTTGCCGCCGCTGGCCAGGTCCGGCGCGCCGTACACCCTTTCGGTGGGGGCGGATGGCTATCTGGACCGGGACGTGAAGGACCTCCCGGCCAAGGATAACCGCGCCCTGCGCATCGTTCTGGAGCGCGGTGCCACGGTCGGCGGACGGGTGCTTGACGAGGAGACGAGACAGCCGGTTTCCGATGCCAAGGTGACCTTCCATGTGCAGGGTTCATCGAGCTCGCGCGGCGTATCGTTCGATGCCAAGGTGGATCAGGATGGTGTCTTCTCCGAGGTAGGACTGGACCCGGGATCGTACACCGTTAGGGCGTATGCCAAAGGCGGCGCCGCTTCGCCGGTGACCGTCCTTATCACGGCAACCGAGCCCCACGATCTGGGCGACCTCCTTCTTTCTGGACACCCCGCCGTCAGGGGCGTTCTCGCCCTTCCGGGGGACGAGGCGGTGTCGGCCAACGCGGAGGTCCGTCTTGAACGCGACCTGAATTTCAAGGAAGTGGTCACGGCCCTCAACGCCAGGAAGCTGGAGGGTTCGGCCGATTCGGACGGTGGTTTCGTGATCCGCGGCGTTGCCGCGGGGCGCTATCGTCTGGTGGCTTCGGATGGCATGTGGAAGAAAACCATCCATCCCGTGGCCGTGGATACGCAGGACGTGGACGTGGGCAGGATCTTACTGGAGAAACCCTCCTCCATCCGGGGGAGTTTGGTTCGATCGGACGGGAAAAGCGTCTCGTCCTGGAGGATCACGCTCACCACCCAGGCTTTCGACTTCGATCCGTCCACGGCCTTTACCGAGGAGGACGGCACGTTCACTTTCGCGGACTTGGCTCCCGGCGTCTACCGCCTTCAAGCCTATGCACCGCTCAAGCTCATGCCCGAAGCGGACCAGCGGGTTGAACTCATGGCCGGGCAGGAGGCGGAGGTGATCGTGCCCGTGGGAGGAATGACGGTGACGGCCTTCGTCCAAGTGGAGGGCCGTCCGGCGGGCGGTGCCACGGTGGGCCTGTCATGCCCGAGCGACGCCGTGTTCGAATCGGGGGTGGTCACGGTCAACTCCGAATGGGGCAACGTGATCCTCGGCCTGCCTTCCCTTCCTCGCAGTGGGTCGGCCGATGCCGCGGGGCAGGTGATCATCGAGGGCGTCTCGCCGGGGCCGAGCCAAGCCACCCTTCGCTACAACGATATGGACTATAAGATGCCTGTCACCATTCCGTCCGCGCCGCCAGCGTATCTTACGTGGAATTTTCGGGGAATGGAGATCAACGGAACTGTGCTGGACCCGCAGGGAAAAGGCGCGCCGAATATCCTCGTGGCCCTGGGCTATCAAGGCGTGGGAGCCAACCCTCAGAACGCCGCCATGACCGATGGACAGGGACACTTTCGAATGACCGGCCTGGGAGAAGGAACCGTGGTGCTGGGGTGCCGGACCGGCGAGGGCCTCGCCGCGACGGCCACTGTCACCCTCAGCGCCGGCGGTGCTCCCGAGCCGGTCGTGATGCATCTTCAAGCAGGAAACGGGTGAACGAGGGCGGCCCGCGGGCGGTTCTCAGCCGCCGGCTACCCCGGGGGGATCCCCTGGCCGGTCACCGCTTCCCGGCGGCCCTGGGCGTCGCGCCTGAACTCGATCTGGAGGATGGGACGGCCCGAGGCCGCCCAGAGATCCTGAGCGGCGAGAGGCCACTCCACGACGACCACGCCGTCTCCCGCCAAAACCTCATCGAGGCCCAGGCTCTCCGCGTCGCCGGGGCGCTCGATGCGGTAGAGGTCCACGTGAGTGAGGGCCAGCCCCTTGGAGCCGGGCGGATAGCGCTGGACCAGGGTGAAGGAGGGGCTCGATACCCAGGCGGGGTCGATACCCAGGGCCTCCGCCAGGTAACGCGTGAAGGTGGTCTTTCCGGCGCCGAGATCGCCCGAGAGGAGGATGAGCTCTCGTCCCGACAAGCCCCTCCCGATCCTGGCGGCGAGGCCTTTCGTGGATCTGAGCTGGGGGAGGGGAACCTTCATGGACGGCGCCGCTCCCCCTCGATCACCGGAAGGGCGTCGCCGGCCTCCGATGCCAGGAGGCCATAGCCGCCCAGCCGGGCCGCAGCCAGGTCCGCGGCGGCTCCGTGCCACCAGGCAGCCAAAGCCGCCGCATCGAAGGGATCCATGCCCCGGGCCAGAAGGGCCGAGGCCACCCCCGTGAGCACGTCTCCAAAGCCGGGCCCGGCCATGTGGGGGCCGCCCGAAAGGTTCATGCGCCAGGGGTGTCCTGGAGCCGCCACCAGCGTCCTGAATCCCTTGAGCAGAACCGTGGCGTTCCACTCCGTGGCCTTGGCGGGAACCAGGGCATAACGGTCCCCGATCACCTCGGCGGCCTCCCGTCCCACCAGCCGTCCCATCTCGCCCGGATGAGGGGTGAAGATCCTAGGGCCGCCATGGTCCGAAAGGTCGCCCTCCCGTCCCGCGAAGGCGTTGAGCCCGTCCGCGTCCACGACCATGGGCAAGGCGCCCCGCCGGAAGAGCTCCCGGCATAGGGCCGCCGTCTCCGCCGCCTGGCCAAGGCCCGGCCCCAGTCCTGCCGCACTCGCCCCGTCAAAGGCCGACTGGATGGGCACGAGGGCGTCCATGCTCAGGGTACCTTCGGAGGTTTCGGGCAGGGGGAGGGTCATGGCCTCGGGAAGGGACGCCGCCAATGCGGGCTGCACCGAGCAAGGGCACGCCACGGTCACCAACCCCGCCCCCGCGCGCAGAGCGCCTCGCGCGGCCAGCACCGCCGCGCCCGATTTTCCCCTGCTCCCCGCCACGATGAGGAGGCGGCCCAGATCCCCTTTGTGGTCCAGGGCACCCCGCGGGGGAAACCGCCGGCTCGCCCAAGCCTCATCAAGGACCTCGCCCGCCGCGGCAAGGCCGCGGGTGGCCTCCTCGGGGATGCCGATGTCCAGAAGACGCACCTCCCCGCAGTAGTGCGCTGCCTCCGGGGTGAAGAGGATGGGCTTGGGCAGGGCCAGGGTGAGGGTGAGATCCGCCACCACGGCGGGACCCGTGGGGGCCAGGGCATCCCCCGAAAGGCCCGAGGGGATATCCACGGCGGCGACCAACGCGCCGCACGCGTTGAGGGCCTCGATGGCCTCGGCGTAAAAGCCCCGCACGGGCCCCGACAGGCCCGTCCCTAGCAGGGCGTCCACCACGAGGCCAGCCTGGGCCAGGCGCGAGCTCAGCATCGGGAGATCGGACGGGCCCAAGGACCGGCACGGCCCGTCGCACGCCGCCAGGCGGCCATACTGGACCCGCGCGTCTGGGGAGAGGCGGTCCGGTTCGCCCAGCAGGAGCACCTCGGGCTCGTAACCGGCTCCCCTCAGCAACCGGGCCACGGCGAGGCCGTCCCCCCCGTTGTTTCCCTTGCCGCACAGCACG
>JAKBES010000219.1 GCA_021833665.1 Acidobacteriota bacterium | reverse complement strand
GGGATAAGGACCAGCCGCCATGAAGGTACGGCTCGCTTTCGCCTTCATCGCTTCCGTGCTGGTGTGCACGGGTCTTCTGGCCCGCGCCCAGGAACCCGCGCCGCCCCCGCCTGAGACCGCCCCTAGCCCGCCGGCCGTGGCCGCCGTGCGCCAAGCGTGGCTCGTGCCGGAAGCGGATCTTCCCACGCTCATGCAAGGACCCGGCTTCTCCCTGGACGACTTTGCCGTGGCGGCCATGGTGAGCCACGCCGCGGGAACGCCCGTGGCCGACGCCCAAGTCCGCAAGGGCAAACTGGGTTCGTGGGCCGAGGTCCTTCGCGCCCAGGGCGGCTACCTCGCGGATCTCGTGTTCAAGGGCAGCCCCCGCTATCACCTGGACCCCTTGCCGCAGAAGAAGGACGGGGATCCATCCGCCTCCGAGGCCCGCATCCTGGCCCTGGCCCGGGTCATGACGCTGGAGCGGCTCACTGGAAAAGGCCCCGGTGTCATCCTTCAAGAATTCCAAACAGGCAAAACCTTCGAAGACCTCCTGAATGCCGCCTCCCAGCCCGAGACTCCTCCCAAAAGGAGCAAACCGGAAGGCCAGCCCAGGGGACGCCACGGGCAAGGCCCGCCGGGAATGGGAACGCAAGCACCTGGCCCGGGCGGACACGGGCAGGTCGGCGAGGGAGAAGGGGGACGCGGCTAACGCGGCGCCATTTCCCCTCACGCCATGAGATCTCCCCCTCCCGAATCCGGCGCCACACAAGGCACTCCGGCACCCAGCCTGGGCAGACCCCTCCAGACATGGCGGAGCCTGGCCCCGGCCACCCGCAGACTCCTGGCGGCCCGGTTCTGGCGAAGCATCAGCCAGGGCGCCCTTGTGGTGGACCTGGCCCTCTACCTTCACGCCCTGGGCTGGCCGGGAACCTCCATCGGCATGGTCCTCACGGGAGGCGGCCTCCTGGGCGCGGCGCTGACGATGGTGGTGGGCGTCACCAGCGACCGCCTGCGCCGCAAGCCCTTTCTCCTCGCCTACGAAGGCCTCTCCTGTGCCTGCGCCCTCGTGGCCCTGTCCACGTCCCAGCCTCTCTTGCTCAGCGCCGCCATCGTGCTCGCGGGTTTCGGCCGGGGTGCCAACGGCGCCGCCGGCCCCTTCTCGCCCGCGGAGCAGGCCTGGCTCGCCGAGGCCGTGGACCCGTCGAGGCGCGGCTTCGTCTACAGCGTGAACACGGCCTTCGGATTCGTGGGCATGGCCATCGGGGCCCTGGCGGCGGCGGCTCCCGCCTGGTGGCAAGGCACCCTAGGCGCGGCGGGGAGTTTCCGGCCCCTCTTCTTCATCGTGCTGCTGGGCAACGCCATCAACTTCGTCCTCGTGGCGGGTGCCCCCGAAACGGCCAAAGCCGCCCGCCCCGCCCATCGCCCAAGCGAGCCTGGGCTGCGTCCCCAACACTCCGAGGCGCACTCCAGGGAAAACGGCTTCCTCCTGCGCCTCGTGGGCCTCAACACCCTCAACGGGCTGGCCATCGGCCTCACGGGGCCCCTCATGGCCTACTGGTTCGCCATGAAGTTCAACGTGGGACCCAGCGCCATCGGCCCCGTCATGGCGGCGACCTTCGCGGTGACGGCCCTCTCCGCCTTCGCCACGGCCCGTATGACCCAGAGCTTCGGGCTGGTCCGCTCCGTCCAGTGGGGACGGGCCGCGGGCCTTGTCCTCCTCGTCCTCCTGCCGGTCATGCCCTTCTATGCCCTCGCGGCGCTGGCCTATCTCCTCAGGTCCGCCTTCAACCGGGGCACCATCGGCGCCCGGCAGGCCCTCGTGGTCTCCGCGGTCCGGGACCACCGCCGAGGCTTCGCCGTGAGCCTCAACGTCCTCTCCATGATGCTTCCCATGTCCATCGGCCCCGCGGTGGCCGGAGCCTTCATCGGCGCGCGGTGGTTCATCGCCCCCTTCTACATCGCCGCCGCCCTCCAGGCCCTCTACGTCCTGCTCTACGGCCCCGTCTTCCGCCCTTACGAGGAAGAGACGCGGGGCGAGAAGCGCGAGACGCGAAAAAGCGATTCACCACTAAGAGACGAGGAGCACGGAGGAACGACGAGATGAGGGGATGAGGGGATGAGGGCGCGGGCGGGCCTTCGAAGACAGCCATTCGCCCTACTCACCTACTTACCTAATGACCTGCTCACCTGATCTCGCCACGGAGGGCGCAGAGAATAAAGAGGGGAAGCAACCCTCCTTGGGGCGTCGAGAGTGAAGATTGTGGCCCTAACAGGCTGTTGAGAAACTCGCATGGGCCGCGCGCGAGTCTGTTGCCCGGTCCGCTGCACGCCGGCGTTAGGCACCAATACGGCTTGCATCCATTATGGGTATGACCTATGGTATTACCGGAGGTGTAACATGCCGGTCGCCAAAATAGCTATATCAATTGATCAAAAGGTTGTCCATAGGATTGATGGGCTTGTTCGAAAGGGCCTGTTTCCGAGCCGCAGCAAGGCTATCCAAGAGGCGCTTGAGAACCATCTGAGCAGGCTCGACAGGAGCCGCCTTGCATTGGAATGCGCAAAACTCGACCCCAAGCAGGAAAGAGAACTTGCTGAAGAAGGCATAAGCCATGAGGTTGAGCGATGGCCAGAATACTGAGGGGCGATATCTATTGGGCAGATCTCAATCCAACAAAAGGCAAGGAACAGTCGGGGCTTCGCCCAGTTCTCGTCATAAGCCAAGATGTGTTCAATGAGCATTCTGGCACCGTCATTGCCGTAGCCATTACAAGTCAGCCCCCAAAGGCGGGGTTCCCTTTAACGCTTGAACTCACCAATACCAAGTTGCCCAAGCAATCCTGGGCAAAGATAAGCCAAATCAGAACGCTTTCCACAGAGCGGCTCACTAACAAGTTAGGCAAAGCGTCCGCACCCGAAATTGAGCAGGTTGTTGAAGGCCTGAAAGAACTGGTTGGTGCCTAACCACGCGTTTGGGCACAAAGGGATACCAGGAGGGCTGCGGCGTGACAGGAAACCAACGTGAACCGGATTGGGACCTCAAGACCGATGCGGGCTACAAGGACTTGCACCGTAGGGTGCAGGATACCGCGACGCGCGTTGGGTGTTTGTACGTGCTGTGGGCTTGTGGTGTCGCGGTTGCTCTCTTTGTCCTCTTGTGGGCCGTACCAGATCACCGGGTCCCTCCCCTTGTGCGCCCGCTTTGGAATGCATACACATTAATCCCGCTACTTTGGGCACCGATTCTTCTCCTTAGATGGACCCAAACTGGCAAAGAGGCGAACTCGTACAAGGACGTTGGGAAGGCGATTAATTCATTTGAGCGAGCAAGGGTGTTCTACGCCAAGTGGCAGAAGGAACATCACCGACGTGATCTCACGGAGTGCTCTGAATATTTGAAGATAGCCCAGCCATGCAACGGCGGGGGCATGACGTCACGGGCCTATAGCCTCACCTACCGGTATGAGCCCAACCAGGGGCTCCTGTCCACGGAGACGGCGGCGCGGGGCACGGACTTCTCCAAGACCCTCACGAGCACCTACCCCCACGGGGGGCTCAAGACGAAACAGCTCTCCGACGCCAAGGGCGTGTCCTCAATCACCTACAAGCCCTCGGGCATGATGGACGTGATGGCCTACACCAACGGGAACACGCTCAGCCTCACCGAGCAGGGGGACATGGCGCGCCTGTCGAACGTGGAAGTGACGCGGAGCGGGTCCACCCTCTGGAGCACGGGGATGTACGCCTATGACGGGGCGGGCAACATCAAGGCCATCGGGCCGGGGTACGGGCTGTCTCTCGCGGACGCGTTCACGTACGACACCCTCTAGCGCCTGAGCACGGCCAAGGTAAACCACATCCATCCCGTCACGTCCCTGGGATTCCGGGTGGAGATTTCTTACGGGTACGACGCCTGGGGGAACGTGCTCGCGAGAACCATCACGACGGGCGACACGGACCTGAACGCCTTCATGGGCTCCACGGAAGCGGGCCTCTTCAAGGGCGAGACGAACTTCTCCGTGTCCTGCTCCTCCGCCACGAACCGGATCACCACGGCGGGCTACCAGTGGGACAACTGAACTTGGGAGGCCACATCTAACGCGTCATCATTCCTCACAGGCTGTTCCCTCGGCCTGCCGGACGAGGCGCGGGCAAGCCTTCGAAGGCAGCCGTTCGCCCCTCTCACCTACTCACCTGCTCACCTAAAATTGGTCTCCCATCACCCCGATAAGCACATACCCAGCGAGCATAAAAAAGGGCGGGCCTGGCGGCCCGCCCTTGGCGTGTTGGCGCGGATGAACGCTACTCCTCCGTCCCCTCTTCGGTGGCGGCGGCGTCGTTCTCCTTGGCGCTGAGGGCGTGGTGCTCCTCGAGGAGGCGCTGGACGGAGAGCTCCGTGGGAAGGTCCGTGGCGTAGTGTTCGCGGACGCTCTCCTCCTTGGGTTTGACGGTGGGGTCGTATTCCACGTCCACGTCGTGGTAGGTGTAGAAGCCCGTGCCGGCGGGGATGAGGCGTCCGAGGATGACGTTCTCCTTGAGCCCGCGCAGGTAGTCCGTGGAGCCGTTGATGGAGGCCTCCGTGAGGACGCGCGTGGTCTCCTGGAAGGAGGCGGCGCTGACCCACGAATCGGTGGCGAGGGCGGCCTTGGTGATGCCCAGGAGCTGCGGCCGGCCGCTGGCGGGGCCGCCGCCGTCCTCCATGACCTGGTTGTTCTCGCGCTGGAACTCGAAGCGGTCCACCTGCTGGCCGATGAGGAAGTGCGAGTCGCCCACCTCCTCCACCTTCATCCAGCGGATCATCTGCCTCGAGATGGTCTCGATGTGCTTGTCGTTGATGTTGACGCCCTGGAGGCGGTAGACCTCCTGGATTTCGTTCACGAGGTACTTCTGCAGCTCCTTGATGCCGAGGACGCGCAGGATGTCGTGCGGGTCCACGGAGCCTTCGCACAGAGGGTCTCCCGCGTGGACCCATTCGCCTTCGAGGACGCTGATGTGGGTGCCCTTGGGGATGAGGTACTCGTGGCGTTCGCCCGTGCGGGGGTTGTCCACGAAGAGCTTGCGCATGCCGCGCTGGACTTCGCCGTAATGGACTTCGCCGTCGATCTCGGTAATGACCGCGGGGGTCTTGGGGTGGCGCGCCTCGAAGAGTTCCACGACGCGGGGCAGGCCGCCCACGATGTCGCGGGTCTTGGAGGTCTCGCGGGGGATCTTGGCGAGGATGGTTCCGGGGAAGATGCGGTCCCCGTCCTTCACCTGGATGTGGGCGCCGGAGGGCAACGGGAAGGCGCGGCCGCCGGACTTCTTGCCCTCGTCGCGGATGGAGATGCGGGGCTCCTTGCCCGGGTCCTTCGAGTCGATGACGACCTGCTGGCTCAGGCCCGTGACCGTGTCCGTCTCTTCCTGAACCGTGACGCCGTCGATGATGTCCTTGAAGTGGACGATGCCGCCCACGTCCGCCAGGATGGGGTTGGTGTAGGGGTCCCATTCCACGAGGACGGTCTTGGCCTTGACCTTGTCGCCCTCGGCGATCTTGAGGTGGGCGCCGTAGACGAGGGAGTATTTCTCGCGCTCGCGGCCCGCTTCGTCCGCGAGGACGAGGGCGCCGGAGCGGTTGATGACGATGAGGCCGCCCTCGGGGTTCTTGATGGTCTTCACGTTGATGAGCTTGGCGATGCCGCCGTGGCGTGCCGTGTGGCTCGTCTCGACGGTCTCCTTGCTGGCCGTACCGCCGATGTGGAAGGTCCGCATGGTGAGCTGGGTGCCGGGCTCGCCGATGGACTGGGCCGCCATGACGCCGATGGCCTCGCCCATCTCCACCATCTGGCCCGTACCGAGGTTGCGGCCGTAGCAGCGGGCGCACACGCCGCGCTTGGTCTCGCAGGTGAGCACGGAGCGGATCTTGACCTTCTCGATGCCCGCGTCCTGGACCACCTGGGCCAGTTCGCCGGTGATCTCCTGGTTGGCCTCGACGATGACCTCGCCGTTGAAGGGATCCTTGATGTCGTCCAGGGCCACGCGGCCCACGATGCGGTCGCGGATGGGCTCGATGGTGCGGCCGCCCTCCATGAGCGGCGCGATGTAGATGCCGTCCAGGGTGTCGCAGTCCTCCTCCGTGATGATCACGTCCTGGGCCACGTCCACGAGGCGGCGGGTGAGGTACCCCGAGTCGGCCGTCTTGAGGGCCGTGTCCGCCAGGCCCTTGCGGGCGCCGTGGGTGGAGATGAAGTACTGGAGGACGTTCAGCCCCTCGCGGAAGTTGGAGGTGATGGGCTGCTCGATGATTTCGCCGGAGGGCTTGGCCATGAGGCCGCGCATGCCGGCGAGCTGCCGGAGCTGCTGCTTGGAGCCGCGGGCTCCCGAGTCGGCCATGATGAAG
>JAKBES010000218.1 GCA_021833665.1 Acidobacteriota bacterium | reverse complement strand
TGCGCCGAGATCATGGAGGGCGCCAAGGCGCGGGGAGTGGACGTGCTCTTGCCCGTGGACCATAGAGCCGCGCTCTCCATGGATGCGGGCCAAGACGCCCGCGTGGTCCCCGCCGGCGCCTTCCCGGCGGAGCTCTCCGCCTTTGACATCGGCCCCGAAACCTCGAAGGCCTTCGCCGCCCGGGCGGCCGCCAGCAGGACCATCTTCTGGAACGGCCCCATGGGCGTCTTCGAGCGGCCCGAATTCGCCCAGGGAACCCTCGACCTGGCCAAGGCCGTGGCACGGTCCTCGGCCCTTTCGGTCATCGGCGGGGGTGATTCGGTCTCGGCCGTGAGGCAGGCCGGCGTAGCGGATGAGATCAGCCACATCTCCACGGGCGGCGGCGCCGCCCTGGAATTCCTCGCGGGAGAAGATCTTCCGGGGCTGAGAGTGATCACCCGGAGATAGCTGCTCCCATCTGTCCTTCGAGAAAAAGGGCGGCCTCGCGGCCGCCCTTTCTGTATCCGCTCGATATTCCGAAGCTATTCGAGGGTCACCCAGTCACCGAAGCCGATCTCCTGAGAGCTCTTGATGATCTTGACGCACGCCGTGCCCGACTCGGTGGTGAGGACGACCCCTTCGCCGATATACATCCTGATGGATTTGACCCCCTCGGTGTTACCTCTGTAAATATCTCCCTCCGGCATCCGGCCGTCGGTGGCCTCGGCTTTGGCCGTTCCTTCGGGAATCCGGGTGTCAGGGGGGGCCGCCTGCTCAGCGCGAGCTTCCGATCCCTGGTAGGTGCCGACTTTCTTGGGACGGAACAGATCCTTCTCGCCCACGTCGATCTTCTGCTGGCGGAAGAGGTCCGTGGTGGAGCTGATGAGGCTGGCTTGCGCCGCCGGATAGCGGTAGATCCACAGCTTGTCCCCAGGCGCGAGCTGCTCGCGCGACCCCAGGTCCACGTAAATGATGTTGCTCTCGCCCGTGGCTTCCAGCCGGTCGCTGGACCAGATCACGCGGCCCTGAACCTTGTCGGGCGTGTCGATCTGGAGGGGGAGGGCCTGGGCGCGCTTCACGTCCCATGGTATGGGGATGGGTTTCCAGGGCACGAGCACGTTGCCGACGTTGATCTCGTCGCACGACGCGCTGATCACGGCGATGGACGTGTGCGGCTGAATGGCCAGGATTTTGGCCTCTCCGACGCGCTGCACGTACCGCCCGAGCTCGCGTCCGGTCACGGGATGGCTCACACGCTGCCCTACGCGAAGGATGCTGAACTTATCCCCGGGCTGCAGGCCCTCGGCCTTTCCCTCGTTCACGTAGATCACATCACCCTGAGCAAGGCTCAAGGTCTCGGGGCGCTGGCTTCCGAGCACCGTAAGGTGGGGAAGCTTGAAGTTCTTGGTGATAAACCCCGAACAGTAGACATCGTGCGCGTTGATGGGAGGCTGGGGAGCCTCCTCTTCCAAAGCCAGGCCGGTTTGGGCGGCCTCCGTACTGGTCGGTTGAGCCGCTTCCGGCTCCACAGGGGCCGCCTCCGAAACCACTTGGGGCTTGCTGATGAGGAGGGGGTCTCCCGGGTAGATCCAGTGGGCGTCCTTGATGTACGGATTCTCATCCCAGATCTGGGGCCAGAGAAGCCACGTGCCGAGCTTCTGTTGCGCAAGCTGGGAGAGTGTATCGCCCTGCTGGATCACGTACCACTCCCCGCCTTCGGCCTTTTCGGGAGGGGTGTAAGGCGTCCAATGGCCATCGGGGAGCTTTTTCAGATCCCTCGGGGGGACGGCAGACCCTTTGTAGGTCTTGGCCTTTTGCTGCATCTCGGCGGACACGGAAGGGACCGCGGCCGTAGCCCCCGGTTGCGGCTTCTGCTCTTCCGCGGGCGCCGATTGGGCCGCCGCGGCCACGCCCCATCCCAGGGCCAGGACGGCGGGAAGGACGAGTGAGAACAACTTCATCTCTATTCGCATCGTTCTCTCCCCTCAGACGCGAAACCCTTCTCTCCACGAGAGTCTATCGGACGCAAAATGGAAAGTCAAGCGTTTATTTGCCTTTCCCCCACAAAATTCATTCACTAGGTGAAGCATCTAGCCTTGGTCGCCTCTGGACTAAAGATAATGGCGAAATGGCATCGGCGTCAAGGTCTGCGCGTCAGGATCCGTTGAACACGCCCGGCGGGCCGCGGCGACACATGCGCCATGTCGAGCCGGCCCCGGGCGGCCAGGGGCTCATGGTTCCGTGCCGGGGGGGGCAGGCGGCTCTTTTCGATTGTACTGGTTCATGGCCCGGGTCCAGCCCATAGCCACCGCCGCGAGGGCCCCTTCCGCAGCCCGATGGGCGCTCTCTCCGAGAAGCGCCCACAGGTCCTCGGTGAGGGGAGAAAGGAGGTAATCCACGTGCTCCGCCTTCCCCACCTCCGGACTTTTGATGCCGATGCGAATTCTGGGAAAGTTGCCTGAGCCCACCTGGTCCAGGATGGATTCCATACCGTGGTGGCCCCCCGCACCTCCGCCGGGCCGGAGGCGCACCAGGCCCAGGGGCAGATCCAGATCGTCGTAGGCCACCATGAGGCGCTCCAGGGGCAGGCCCGTGCGACGAAGCCAGAGGGCCACCTCCGAACCGGAGCGGTTCATGTAGGTCATGGGCTTGAGCAGGAGGAGGGCATGGCTCCTCCAGCGGCACGCCGAGACCGCGCCGTCGCCGCGGACGGAAAAGCGCGGGCCCTTGCACAGGGCCCGCGCTCGCTCCACCACTTCAAATCCCGCGTTGTGGGGGCTCCGGTGGTATTCCTCCCCCGGGTTGCCCAGCCCAACCAGCAGGTAGTCGGCGTCCATGGGCTAGAAGGGCTACTCCTTCTTGCCCTTGCCCTCCGGCTTGGCTTTGGCTTCCGCTTTGCCCTTGGCCTCGGGTTTGCCCTTGGCCTCGCCCTCGCCCTCCTCGGCTTTCTTGCCGCGCCCGATGACCTCGGGTTCGGCGGCTACCTCGGCCTCACCCTCAGCGGGCGTGGCGGCCGTCTCGACCCTCGGGGCGGACACGACGACCACGGGCAGGTGATGGTCCTCGATGACGATGCGAATCCCTTCGGCCACCTTGAGGTCCCCGACCTTCACGCTCTCGCCGATCTTGAGCGGCGTCAGGTCCACGTGGAGGCGGTCGGGGATGGCGATGGGCAGGCATTCCACCTCCACCTCGCGCATGATCATATCGACCATGCCGCCCTGGTTCTTCACACCGAAAGCCACGCCCTCAAAAATGATGGGGACTTTCACGCGGATTCTCTGGTCCATCATGATCCGCTTGAAATCGGCGTGGATGAGCGTGTTCGTCACCGGATCGATCTGGATGTCTTTTACCATGACATGGCGCTGCTGCTTGGTCCCCTTCATGGAGAACAGGAGCACGGAGTTGGCGCCCTTCTCGGACCGGAGGATCTGGATGATGCCTTTGGAATCCACGGCGATGGGGACAGGTTCCTTCCCTCCGCCGTAAACGACGCCGGGGACCATGCCGGACAGGGCGGCCACCTTGCGGGCCCGCTTGCCGATCACCTCGCGGCGCTCGACCTCTATTTCGATGAACTGTTCAGACATTGCAACTCCTCACTTTCCTCAATCCGGGGCCAAGGCCCCGCCACGAACTCATATTGTAGCAGGAAAGGGCTTTCCTTGCAAGAGTTGGGGCGGGCCGCGGGCGGGTTACAGATCGCGGCTTCGCAGGTCTTCCGCCTCGGATCATCGCCCTTTCGCAAGACCAGGCGGCCTGATGAACCCCAGCAGGCTGTTGAGAAACTCGCATGGGCCGCGGGAGTTTTTCAGCAGCCCGCTCGGCCCTCTTGCCAAGGAGGGAGAGCACCAGGTAAGCTTGCCTTTACGCAAGCTGAGCGATGTCGCACTCCGGGGAGACCTCCCTGGGCCGTCGCGAGAGCAACCGAAGAGGTGACCTGATGGCCCGGACGGACCCCCACTCGTATTTTGATCCGGATCAGCCCCGCACGGCCGCGCTGAAGATAGCCTGGAACGTGGACTTTGAAACGAGGCGCGTCTCGGGCCGCGTGACCCTCATCCTTGCCGGTCCGTCGCAGGGTCCCATGGACCTGGATACGCGCGACCTCTCCATCCGGTCCGTCGTCGCCGGGAGGGAGCCGGTTCCCCATGAGTTGGGCGAAACCGATGCGGTGCTGGGCCGGAGACTGAGGCTTCACCTGCCGCCGGGCACCCGGAACGTCGTCTTGGAATATGAGACTTCCCCCGACGCCACGGCCCTCCAGTGGCTTGGCCCGGAGCAGACGGCGGGCAAGGTCCACCCCTTCATGTTCAGCCAATGCCAGCCCCATCACGCCAGAGCTCTGGCGCCCCTTCAGGACAGCCCCGGCGCGCGCGTCCCGTACCAGGCCGAAGTGACGGTTCCAGAAGATCTCACGGCCGTCATGTCGGCGGGATCGTCGGGCGTCCAGCCCGGACCGGGCCCGCGGTCCCGCACCTTCCTATTCGACATGCCCCAGCCCATCCCGACCTACCTCATCGCCCTCGCCGTGGGAAACCTGGCCTCCCGGGACCTGAGCCCGCGCTCCCGCATTTGGGCGGAGCCGGAAACGGTGGAGAAGGCCGCCTGGGAGTTTGCCGGCATCGAGGACATGATCGCCACCGCCGAAGCCCTCTTCGGACCCTACGAGTGGGACCGGTACGACATGCTCGTTCTGCCCCCGGCCTTCCCTTACGGGGGCATGGAGAACCCGCGCCTCACCTTCCTCACGCCTACCCTCCTGGCGGGGGACCGCTCCCTCGTGAACGTGGTCGTGCATGAATTGTCCCACTCCTGGACCGGCAACCTCGTGACCAACGCCACGGTGAACGACTTCTGGCTCAACGAAGGCTTTACGGTTTGGGCTGAACGGCGCGTCCTTGAGGCCCTCCATGGGCCGGAGCGCGCGGCCATGTCCTGGGCCATAGGCAAGGTGGGACTGGATGACGCCTTCTCGCGTTTTGGTCCCTCCTCGCCCTTCACCCGCCTTAAGACCGACCTGTGGGGCGTGGACCCCGATTCCATGTACTCGGAAGTTCCGTACGAGAAGGGCGCCCGTTTCGTGGCGCTCATGGAACAGACCGCCGGGAGGGAGTCCTGGGACAGATTCGTCCGGGCCTACATCGCCCGCTTCCGGTTCACGTCCATCACGAGCGAGCAGTTCCTGGCCTTTCTGGATGAGGCCATGCCGGGCCTTTCGGCCAAGGTGGGCGCTCAAGAATGGATCGACTCGGAGGGCATGCCGGCCAACTGTCCCGTCTTCAGATCGGCGGCCCTGCAGTCGCTCAAGGCCCTGTCCGCCGGCTGGTCCTCGGGCCAGCGCCCGTCCGAAGGCGTCAGGGCGAACTGGTCGCCCGACGAAACCCTCATCTACCTTCAGGGCCTGCCCCGTCCCCTCCCTGAGACGGACTGCGCGTGGCTCGACCAAACCTTCGGCCTCACGGGGCGCGGCAACTACGAAATCCTCGTGGAGTGGCTCACCATCGCCGCGTCCAGCGGCTACGAACCAGCCTTCGTTCGTCTGGGAGAGGTCCTCACCCACGTGGGCCGGATGAAATACCTGCGGCCCCTCTACAAGGCCCTGGGCGCCACCCCCAAGACCCGGGCCCTGGCGCGCGACATCTACGCCGTGGCACGGCCGTCCTACCACCCGCTGTCTCGCATGGTGGCCGAAGAGGCCATGGCCTCCTACGCCGCCGGGTGAGGGGGTTGAACCGCCGAGCTACCCCTCCCTCTCCCTGTCCTCCAGGTGGTACTTGGACACGGGCAGGGGTAGGTGGACGTGCTCATTGCCGAGTTTGACGATGACGGCGGGGGCGCCCACGACGGTGGCCCCTGCGGGCACGTCCCGGTTGATGATCACGGCTTCGGCGCCCACCTTGGCGTTGTCTCCGATGGTCACGGGCCCCAGAATCGTGGCGTGCGTCCCCAGGAACACGTTGTCGCCTACGGTGGGGTGGCGCTTGCCCACGTGTTTGCCCGTCCCTCCCAGGGTCACGCCGTGGAACATGACGCAGTTCGCGCCGATCTTCACCGTCTCTCCGATGACGACCCCCGTGCCGTGGTCGCAGAAGAAGCCGCGGCCGATGCTGGCGCCGGGGTGGATCTCCAGGCCCGTGGAGAAGCGCATGATCTGGGACAGCAACCTGGGGATGAACGGCACGCCCAGCCGGTAGAGGGGATGGATCACGTACCTGTGGGCCACGATGGCGTGCAGGCACGGGTACAAGATGGCTTCGATGTTTTTGCACGCCGGATCGTTGCGGTAGATGGCCTTCACATCCTCAAACATGGGACTCCCATCTCGAAGAGGGTTTCATGGTCCGTCCGCGGCTCGCCAAAGTAAAGGAGGCGGGTGAGGAC
>JAKBES010000217.1 GCA_021833665.1 Acidobacteriota bacterium | reverse complement strand
GGGAGTACGCTTCGGCCTCTCCGAGGAGGACCTGGCCAAGCCATTCGTGGAAATGTCCGGCCGGAAAGGACTGGGCTTCCAGGCGGACCTCCTGCTGGACCGCATTAAGGACCGGGCCCTCCGCGAAATCGAGACCCGGGAGCCGGACCTGGCTGAGGCCGATCCCGCTCAGTGGGAGAGCCGCGCGGACATGCTCGCCACGGCGGCCCTGCGCTACTACATGGTCCGGTACAACAGGAACCAGGTGGTGGCCTTCGATCTGGAGCAGGCCCTCGCCTTCGAGGGGGACACGGGGCCCTACCTCCAGTACGCCTGCGTGCGCGCCGAGGCCATCCTGCGCAAGGCCGCCGAGCAGGGCGTGGCCGTGCCCGATCCGAACGATACGGCCACCCTGGAAGCCCTCGCCCCGGCCTTCGACGACGAGGGCTGGGCCCTCCTCTCCCTCTTCATGCGCGTGCCCGTCCAGGTCAAGGCCGCCGTGGACGGCCTGGACCTGAACATCGTGGCGCGGCAGTTCTACGAGGCGGCCCAGGCCTTCCACGCCTACTACCACCACTTCCCCGTCCTGCAGGAGCCGGAAGACCTCAAGCGCCGCGCCCGCCTCCTCACCGTCGCCCTCTTCGCCCGCCTCCTCCGCCAGGGCCTCACCGATCTCCTCGGCATCCCCGTTCCCGAGAGGATGTGAGGGACGCGAAAAACGAGATGAGGGGATCAGGAAATGAGGAAATGAGGGGAAGAGCGCTCTAGCCGGCGCGTCTCCGCATCTCCTCATCCCGGCATCCCGGCATCCCCTGATCTCCTCATCTCCTCATCACGACAAGACGATCTCGGCTATACTGATCCCCGTGCAGGAGGGGGAGTGGCCAAACTGCTGGTCCTTGTGAATCCCGTGGCGGGGCGGGGGAAATCGCTGAAAGCTCTGCCCAGGATCGAGAAGGGCCTGAAGGACCTGGGCCTGGAATACGACCTGGACCGCACCAAGGCCCCGGACGACGCCACGGCCATGGCGGCGGAGGCGGCCAAGGCGGGTTACGAGGTGGTGGCCTGCGTGGGCGGAGACGGCACCGTGAGCGAGGCGGGACGGGGCCTCATCTACACGGACACGGCCCTCGCCCTCATCCCCGAAGGCACGGGGGACGACTTCGCCCGCGCCATCAAGGTCCGCACCCTTCCCGCGGCCCTGCGCGCCCTCAAGGCCCGAAACGTCCAGACCATTGACGTGGGCCGCTTCGGCGCCCACACGTTTCTTAACAGCGTGGGCGTGGGCTTCGACGGCCAGGTGACCCACGACAACCAGGACGTGAAGACCCTCACGGGCATCCTCTCCTACCTCGTGGTGGTCCTTAAGAACCTCCCCACCTACCGCAACCCCCACTTCCACCTCAAGGGCCGCGACTGGGAGTTCAAGAGCAAGGGCCTCCTCGTGGAAGTGGGCAACGGCCAGTGCGCCGGCGGCGGCTTCTTCCTCACCCCCCACGCGGACCTTCAGGACGGCCTCCTGGACGTGACCCTCGTGGGCGACTACGGCCCCATGCAGCGCTTCGTGGCCCTCCCCATGGTTTTTCTGCGGCAGATGAGCAGCCTCAAGGGCGTCTCCAGGTTCAAGACCGACATGCTGGAGATCGCCGTGGACCGCCCCACCTACATCCACGTGGACGGCAACCTCAAGCACATGAGCGGCCCCGCCACGGTCCAGATCCTCAAGAACGCGCTGAAGGTCGTGTTTCCGGGGTAGGGGAGACGCGATTAGGCGAGACGCGAGACGCGGGGGAGGCTGAGGAGTGAGGAGTGAAGCCAGCCCGCGCCGTGCGTGGAGGGGCGAGGCTTTGGGGAGTGCGGCAGCCCTGCTGCCGCGGGCTTCCCGGCGGGAGCAAGCTCCCGCACTCCGGAATAAAAAGGCCGGCCCGAAGGCCGGCCCGGGTGGTTCGTGCTTGGGGTGATTACCGCGTCGCGGCGCCGCCGCCCACGGCCACAAGGTTGGAGTATTCATCCACCCCGCTGGTCATGGTGGCCTTGACCTTGATAAAGAGCTTGTCACTCCCGCGCGGCCTGGCGAAGGCCTTGGAGTAGGACGAGCCGTTCCCCGTGGGCGCCGCCGTCGTGCCCGGCACCACCTGGAAGGGGCCGTTTTTCTTGTTCGAGTACACCACGTCGTACGCCACCACGCCCGACTCCACGTTCGTCGTCCAGTTCGCCGTTACCTGCTTCTTCGCCGCCGACGCGCTCACCGACGTAAACAAGCCGGCGGGAGTGGGGTTGGAGACCGAAACAGCGTGCCCGACGAAGTCCGCGCGGGCATACCACCCGGCGGCTTGCGACGGTGCGGCGCCATCGAAGAAAAGGCCTAGTCCGATATAAGTCGGGCTGGGGGATGTCGTCGGGAGAAATATCGTGGTTGTGCCCGGGTCAGTACCAGCGCCGGTGAAGGAGACTGTCGCCGTTTGCGAGTTAGGGCCGCCAGAGGCGAGAACCCAGTTGGCGTTTGTGATCGCGTAGTCAGCGGCTGTGGCCGGTGCGCCGACGCCCTTCCAATAATAAACTGCAATGCCGGTCACGATGTTGCCGGGCTGGGCCGTGTCGTTGTAGCCCATGGGATTGGCGATAGGCGTCCAATGGATAGTGTAATCGGCTCCGCCCGTGACGGGCACACGCGAGGCACTCGTCATTTGGGGGATGGACACAGCGTTCAGAACGTTTCCGGGTCCGTTCGTGATCGCATCAAAGTCGTAGGAGCTATTGCCGGCACTGTTGTAGGCGACGTTCATGATTAGAAATTGAGCGTTGCCACCATTGGCGATGCTGTAAAGGAATGCTGTTCTTGACGTACTGGCTGGAGGTGTTCCAGGGCATCCATTGACCCCTGCGTTTCCCCAATCATCCCAGGCTTGATACTGGCTCGCCAGACAGCTCGTCAGAGAATTGGTTCGGGTTCCACTGTTCAGGGTTACGTTGGCGCCGACGGCCCACCACTTGGTGAAGAAGTCCGTGTTGTAAGTGCCTGTCACCACTTGAAGGCCCACACAGTTGCTACTATTTTGGACAAGGTAACTACCGGAACAGCTGCCATAAGCAACATAGGAAAATAGTGCGATTGCTGCTACGGTACCAATTGTAATCCAAGCTTTTCTCATGATTTAGCTCCACGATCAATAGTGTGCCGGGGTCCAAGGAACGGTCGTTGCACTCACCTTGACCAAAACACCCTCGCCGGGCGTGAGGGTAAAGTTTGTGCCCTTAACGCCGTTCCAAGTTTGGTAACTTCCGCTGGTGTTGTCCCACCTTGAGACTTGAGTGCAGCTACTGATCTCACTAAAGAGCGCAGCGGCGTTCGTATCAACGGTGTGGTAAGGCACCGAAATCCAATTGAGGGCGCCATTACCGCTAAGGCTCAATGCAAACCCTGGGTTGTGGGAGCCAACCACCACCCAGTTTCCGGCTACTGAGACTTTAACCAAGTAGGCTTCTCCGGCAACTGGAGTGAAGTTTGTTCCCTTAACGCCGTTCCACGTTTGGTAACTTCCGCTCGGGTTGTCCCACCTCGATACCTGGGTGCAACTAGGGATGTCACTGAAAATGGCCGCCGCATTAGAATAGGAGTCGTAATACGGCAGCGCGATCCAGTTAAGGTATCCTCCTGCAGCCAACGGTATGCTTATCTTAAACCCCATGTTGCTTCCGATGGTGGCGACGCTGACAACCAGCATCAAGGCCACCGCTGCCCCGAGTAACACCTTTGTCCTCATGGGAACCTCCGTGGGTCAGGAGACGTGGGTGAAGCGTGAAGAGTGAAGGGTGATGGGGGAAGGGTCAAAAGAAAAAGCGCCCCGTCCGCCGCCGCCCGCTCAACCTCATCCCGAACCTCAACCACGTCCCGAACCGAACCGCAATCTTGCCTAAAAGCTGCTCTAACCTCGACTTCATGATGCCGTCCGCGTGGTCGAACCATCCTCCTGTCCAGCTGCTCCGTTTTCGGCCGTTCTTCCGTTGCACGCCTTGCCCTTCACGCTTTCGGTTCTACCTTATAGAACACCACGGGCGCCTGTTCCTTCCCGGTATCCGTCCACTTCGTTCCCTTCACGACGCCGGCCACGCCGCACTGGTCGAACCGCGGCGAGGTGCACCGGTAGATCACGTACTCCTCACCCGGATTTCCCTTCCAGGCCAGCTCCACGTTTTGGCCGTCCTTGCCGAGGGTCACGGGGAGGGACGTAGTAGGGGAGGGCGCCTCTGCCCTCCCGCCGGCGAAATCCGGGCGGCCACGGTGGGCCGCCCCTACGGCCGATTCCACCGTGGTGGATTCCGGGCGGCCACGGTGGGCCGCCCCTACGGCCTCGGGCGTCCACCCGGGAGGGGTTTGGAGGCGGGCGGCCTGCACGGGCGGCTGGGCCGAGGGGGCCTTTTTGCCCGGCAGGAGGCGGGGCAGGAGATGGGCCAGGCCCAGGAGCGCCACCACCGACAGGGCCGAGAGGGACGCCCTCCGGACCATGCGCGCGCGCCTTTGGTGCACGGCCACGCGGGTTCGGACCCGCTGGGCCATCCGCCCCGGCGCGCTCGCGTCCCGGTTTTCAAAGCCTTCGGGCAACCATTCCGTGGCCATCGAATTTCTCCTTCCACCTGTATATACCCAGGAAAAGCCGATTTGTTCAATGGACCCCAAAAGAGGAAAGGGAGTTTGGGATTTGGGATTTGGGATTTCGGATCGGGGATGTTTACTTTTCACTTTTCACTTCTCACTTTTCCCTTCTCACTTTTCCCTTCTCACTCTTCCTTGTTTCCTTGTTATTGCCATTCTCCGAAAGATGGATTATCTTCTCAGCGGAGGCTCCCCATGTTGGCGAAGAAGACGCGGAAGAACCAGATCACCCTTCCCAAGGCCATCGCGCAGAAATTTCCCGAGGTGGACTACTTTGAGATCCGTGAGGAGGCGGGCGTTATCATTCTGGCGCCCTTAAAGCCCAGCCGGGCGGAAGAGGCGCGGGCCAAGCTCGCGCGGCTCGGCATCGCCGAGACGGACGTGGAACCGGCCGTGGCTTGGGTCCGGAAGCCGTGAGCCGCCGGGCCGTCCTGGATACGAACGTGGTCCTCTCGGCGCTTCTGTTTGAAGAGGGGCACGTGGCCTGGCTGCGAGACGCCTGGCGGACGAGCAGGTTTATCCCCCTCGGCTCCTCGTCCACCCTCCGGGAGCTGGTCCGGGTCCTCGGCTATCCGAAGTTTCAGCTCTCCGGGCCGGAGCGCATGGAACTTCTCGGGGATTACGTGCCCTTCCTGGAGCTCTTCCCCGAACCGCCCCCCGCTCCGGCGCCCCTGCGCTGCCGGGACCCGCACGACCAGAAGTTCCTCGATCTCGCCGCCGCCGCGCGGGCGGATCTTCTGGTCACCGGCGACGGCGATCTCCTCGCCCTGGCGCCTCTGGCCCCCTTCCCCATCCTCAGGCCCTCCGAGGCCCGTGATCGGATTTAGGAAAGGGGGGGGATCACGACCAAGGCACCAAGGACAAGAAGGAACATTTGGGATTTCAGATCGGGGATCAGGGATCAGGGATTGGGAACGTTCACTTTTCACTTCTCACTTTTTACTTTTCACTTCTCACTCCTCCCCACGACCACCCCGATGCCGTGCTCGAACACGAGGCGCCCTCCGTAAAAGGCCGTGACGGCGATGAGGACGGAGGCGGCGAGGGCCATGAGGATGAGGCCCCAGGGCGTGCCCTTCCCCGTGCCCTTCACGAGGCCGATGCCCGCCAGGATGCCCAGGCTCACGAGGACCGCCAGGCTCGTGAGGCCCAGGTCTTCGTGGGTGTCCAGCATGGGCAGGCCGCGGTTGAAGGCGGAGGAGTCCTCCATGACCGACCGCGCTACCTGGCCCGTGATGTACGTGGGGACCGCCATGGCCCCCGCCAGAACCAGGAGAACCAGGCCCGCCCGGAGGAGCTCGGCGCGCTCTTTCAGGGCGCCGTAGATCAGAAGCCCCGTCCCCGTCAGGGTCAGCGCCACCGGGAAGTGCACGAACAGCGGATGGAAGTATTCGAGGTTCATAGAAGCACTCTAGCACGTCGAACTGCCGTAGGGGAGGGCGACCCTGCCCTCCCCAGGGCGGCCACGGTGGGCCGCCCCTACGGATCAAACGCGGGGATGGCGCGGTTTCCGTAGGGGAGGGCGACCCTGCCCTCCCCAGGGCGGCCACAGTGGGCCGCCCCTACGGCATGACCGGGCGGCCACGGTGGGCCACCCCTACGGATCAAACGCGGGGATGGCGCGGTTTCCGTAGGGAAGGGCGACCCTGCCCTCCCGAGGGCGGCCACGGTGGGCCGCCCCTACGGATCAAACGCGGGGATGGCGCGGTTTCCGTAGGGGAGGGCGACCCTGCCCTCC
>JAKBES010000216.1 GCA_021833665.1 Acidobacteriota bacterium | reverse complement strand
GGCGCGCAACCTTCGCGGCCGCGTCAAGGGACAAGGATGGACGGCGAGCCTCGGCGCGGGCGTGGAGTGCTAAAGCTTTGGCGCGGCAGAAAAGCGGTCCAGCTTGGCCGTGCCGTTTGCCGAGATGCGCAGAAAAGCCCCGTCCTCGCGGAACTGGGGCACGAAACGGATATCCACCCCTGCCGCCCTGGACACCTCGTCCACGTGGAAGTGGCCCAGCACGGCCGCCCCTACTCCCTCGGCAGCCAGACGCCGCGCCCAGCGCTCCATTTCCTTCCGGGGCCGGTAGCTCTTGTAGTAGGCGTTGGTTCCGCTCAAGCTCTGTTCCAAGCGCCGCGCGACGGCTTTCTGCCGTTCGGGAGGTAGGAGCTGGAAGAGGGCCCGGACGGTTCCCGACCGTGAGATCTCCCGCCAGCGAAGGTAGTGCTGATCGGAGGTGTTGATCAGGTCCCCGTGTTCGAAGCGGACTCTCCCAACCGAAGGGGCCTCCATGTCCCACTCGTCTCGCAGCAAGAGGCCCGCCTCGCGCAGGGGCTCCTCGATGAAGTAATCCCGGTTGCCCCGGAGGTACACGACCGTCCTGCCCGCGGCGGCCAGCGTGCCGAGCGCGGCGATCACCCCGGACTGTTCCTGAGTTTGAACCGCCGGAAGACCCACCCAGACCTGGAAGAGGTCTCCCAGAAGAATGAGGCGGGGCGTCCGGGAGGCGCGGAACGCCTCAAGCCATGAGAAGAACACCGTCAGGGCCGGATCGTTTCTCTCGAAGTGAGGATCGGCCGCGCACCACGCAAGATCAGCCAAGGGAGCCTCCAGAGCCCATTCTCCCGCATGGGTCCATGGGAGGGGCGGCCCACTCCGAATCATACCACTCCCAGGCCGCCCGCCTTCTGATTGAACGTAATTTTCAGCGCGGAACGCGGGGACAGAGGGGCCGGATGCACCACGTGGACGGAGAAGCCGCTGCCTTGTGCCCCCCGTCACGGACCGGAGGACCCCGAATGCGCTATATTATGACTTTGGAGGAAGGACGGCCATGGAACTTTCGGTGACGACGCAGAAGCGCTGCGAAATCGTAGACATTACGCGCGACGTACAGCAGGCTTGCCGTCAGTGGGGAGGGACCGGACTCGTCCAGGTTTACTGTCCTCACACCACCTGCGGCGTTGGGGTCAACGAAAAGTACGACCCCACGGTGAGGGAGGACATCCTCGCCTGGCTCGAAAGGGCGGTCCCCGCGGGGGCGGGCTTCAAGCACGAGGAGGGGAACTCGGACGCCCACATCAAAGCCCTTCTCGTGGGCAGCCAGACCCTGGTGCCGGTGCGCCAGGGGAACCTGCTCCTCGGGCGCTGGCAGGGGGTGTTTTTCCTCGACTTCGACGGGCCCAGGGCGAGAACCTTGTGGCTCACCTTTATGGCTTCTGGGGCGGGGGAGAAGTGAGGAGTGAGAGGTAAAAGTCAAAAGTGAAAAGTAACAAGTAGCGAAATAAAAGGCGCATCCGCGTCAAGAGCCGCCTTGCTGGGCGGTCGTTTTTCCGAAATCCCAAATCCGAAATCCCAAATCCGAAATGTTACGCCCGCTAATCGTTCCTCGTCACGAAGGACTCGATCCCGTACTTCTGGATGCGCTCCCGGAGTGCTTCCGCGGCCTCCTCGTCGGCCAGGTGGCCCACGCGTACCCGGTAGAAATCCCGGAACTTGATGACGTAGGCGTCGCCGAAGACCTTCGTCAGCTGGTCGCGGAATCGCGTGGCGTTGGCTACGTTGACGAAGGCCCCCGCCTGCACGGTAAAGGTGCCATCTAACACGGTTCCGGGGCTGCCGGACCCGCCCACCAGCACCTCGCCGGGGCCGGGGGCGTAGCGGGGCTTCTCGCGGCCCTCCGCCAGGACCTCGATTCGAACCTTGGCGAGGCCTGCGCCCGCGAAGCCCAAGGCCTCGGCGGCCCCATAAGAGCAATCGAGGATGCGGCCCCTCACAAAAGGTCCCCGGTCGTTAATTTTGAGATCCGCCTCGCGGCCGTTGTCCAGGTTGGTCACCCGCACGCGCGTGCCCAGGGGCAGGGTTCGGTGGGCCGCCGTAAGCCCGTGCATGTCAAATCGCTCCCCACTGGCCGTGGGCCGTCCGTCGAACTCTCTGCCGTACCAGGATGAGGTGCCCTCCTGGATCTGGCCAATCGGGGCTCGGGCCTGCGGGGAAGTTCGCGGCTTTCGGTGTGTGCCGCACCCGGCCAGGAGGACCAGAAGGAGGATCGTCAGGACGGCGGCCGCGCGCGCTTTAGACACGGGCGCTTCCCTCCGGACCGAGCGCGTGCGGCTCGGGAGGCCCCGCCGGTGAACTCCCGTCCGCCGGCGCTCGGCCAAAGAGGGGATGGCGCCACAAGAACCAGAGAAAAACCAGGAAGGCCAGAACACTCAGGAAGCCCGCCGCGCCCAGAAGGGTCAAGGCCCGCGCCCTGGCCGCCCTCTCCATGTCTCCGGCACCGAACCAAGAGCGGAGGGCCTCAAGGGCCGGCATCCCTTCAAATAGCATGTAGAGGGACGCCAAAAGGGCCCGGATGGCTCTCAGGATCAGGTTGAGCATGGGCTCCTGACCTCCCTGGTGCCGAGCGGGGGAGCGCCGTAAGCCGCCCCCGCCCTACCGCTGGAAGGGCTCCTGCAGATCGAGCATCTGGCGGTGGACCTTCACTCCCGGGGGGATGTCCACCTTGAAGGCGCTGTCGGAAAGCGGCGGATTGGCTTCCCACTGGCTGAAGTCGAACCGGATCCGGTCACCTTCCGACTCCACCACCTCGAACCCTTTGAGGTAGGCCGTCTGAGGATTCACCCAGAAGTGCAGGACGGCGATCTTTCGCCTGAGCTTGGCCTTGATGGGGACGAGATCGAGCTGCACCACCCCGTTGTCCTCCCCGGCCCATCTCACGTTAAAAGACTCCTGGAGCTCCTGAAGGGGCTGGCTGATCCCTAAGTACCGGATGATGCGCGCCTGGTGGCGCCGGATGTCCTGGACGATGACCTTTTTCCGCTCGGGGTTGTAAACGAGGAGGTCGCCGTCCTTGATGAGGAAATACAGCTTGGACGGCGACGTGTACTCGTACAGCGCCGTGTCGGGTTTCTTGAGGACCAACCGCCCCTTCATGACTTGGGGCTGGCTGAGCATACGGAAGGTGTTGGTCTGGGTGAAGGCCACCTTGAGGGTGGTGAGTCCTTTCTGGACCTGGTCCATGCGGGCAAGGAGGTCGGCAAGCCGAGGGTCCGGGGGGGCAAGACCGGGCTCTTTGGCCCGGAGGGCCAGGCCGAGGACCATGAGGAGAAGGAGGAGGAGGATCGCTCTGCGGCTAACCATGGCGGAAATGCCTCGCTCCCGAGAAGACCATGGCCACGTTCAGCCGATCGGCGGCGGCGATCACTTCCGCGTCTCTAATGCTCCCTCCCGGCTGGATAACCGCCGTGGCGCCCGCCTCGGCGAGTTGCTCGACACTGTCCGGGAAGGGGAAGAACGCGTCCGACGCGGCCGCCGTACCCTGGGTGTCCTTGAAGGCCTTCATGCGGGCGATCTTGGTCGAATCCACGCGGCTCATCTGGCCCGCGCCGATGCCCACCGTGCCCTCCGCGTCGCACAGCACGATGGCGTTGCTCTTGACGTGCTTGCACACGATCCAGGCGAGCTCCAGGGCGGCCATCTCTTCCGCCGTGGGCACCCGCTTGGTTACCGTGCGCCGCTCCTCGGGAAGGCCCGGCAAATCCTGGGTCTGGGCCAGGAGCCCCCCCCAGACCCGTTTGAAGTCCCATCCCGGGAAGGGATCCTGGTCCTTCATCTCGATGACCCGGAGATTTTTCTTGCGGGCGAAAATCTCCAGGGCCTTGGCGTCGAAGGCCGGAGCCACCACGATTTCCAGGAAGATGTCCGCGAGCACTTGGGCCGATTCCCCGTCGCACGGCGCGTTGAAGGCCACGATACCCCCGTAGGCGGATTGGGGGTCCGTCTGGAGGGCTCGGCGGACCGCCGCGGACATCGTTTTGCCCAGGGCCGCACCGCAGGGGTTGGTGTGCTTGATGACGGCGCAGGCGGGCCGGGGCATCTCACACGCCAGTGCCCAGGCGCCTTGGAGATCCAGGATGTTGTTGAAGGACAGATCCTTGCCTTGTTTCTGCTTGAGGGCCCCAAGGAAGCGGTCCCCGTCGCGGTAGAAGGCGGCCTGCTGCTGCGGGTTCTCTCCGTACCTAAGGTCCTGCGCCTTGTGGAAAAAGAGGGGCAAGAACTCGGGGAAGGTGCCGCCGTTCCGTGCCAGCTCGCCCTCGTCTACTTTGAGCCCGGACAGGTACCGCGCGATGGCACCGTCGTACTGGGCCGTGCGCTGGAAGGCTTTGGACGCGAGACGCAGCCGCGTGGGCCCCGTGATGCCGCCCTCCTTCTCCATTTCAGCCATGAGGGGGGCGTAATCAGCGGTGTCCACGACCACTGTCACGGACTCGAAGTTCTTGGAGGCGGAGCGCACCATGGAGGGGCCGCCGATGTCGATGTTCTCCACCGCCTCGGGGATGGCCGCACCCGCCGCCACCACGGATTCGAAGGGGTAGAGGTTCACGATCACCAGATCGATGGGCGCGCCCCCCAGACTCTCAAGGTCTCGCAGGTGGGAGGGCTCGGCCCGGCGCGCCAGAATGCCGCCATGGACCTTGGGGTGGAGGGTCTTGACGCGGCCCTCCATGACCTCGGGCGACCCCGTGTAGTCGGACACGTCTTTCACGGCCACGCCTTGCTCTCGCAGAAGTTTGGCTGTTCCCCCGGTGGAAAGGATCTCCACCCCGCGGCCCGAAAGGAAGCGCGCGAATTCGGCAAGGTGGTCCTTGCGAGAGACGGAGATGAGGGCTCGGTGGACGGCTACGGTCTTTAAATCCATGGGCATCTCCTGAGGATCCGATGGTAGCAGGAAGAACCGCCGGGGCGCCATACCGCTCGGCGAGGACACCCCTCTTCCCCATCGGGCCCGGACGCGTTGGCTCAGTTCTCCGGCCTGAAGTAGGGGGTGGCCGAAAGGTCTCCGTCCATGGCCCGCCAGACTTGGAACCAGGCCTTGGCCGCATCGGAAACGGCATGGGAGAGCATGACCTGGGCCACGCCAAAGGCATTGGACCTGTCGTCGAAAGTTTCGGAGGCAACCCTGGTGCCCTTGGGGAAATAGCAGAAGAGCACTGCCTGCCGGTACCGCTCCTCCCCCTCCTGCCGCTGGGCCAGGTAGGCCTTCAAATCCCCGTCCAGGGGCGGGCGGCCGTAGCCGTCAAAGGCGAAAACCATGAGGGGCAGCTTCCGCTCCACGTACTGGAAATAGTCGGCCCTGATCTCTCCAGCCCGAGGGTCGCTCCCCCCCGAAAAAGGATCGTTGGCCGCATAGATGAGTCCCGCGAGCTTCCCGAAGTGATACGCGATGTCGGGAAAGGGTACCATGGCGGCGGGGAGGGCGGGGATACCGGCGAACTCCTTTTGGGCTTCCGCCATCACGTCCTCGGCGGGGGAGGCGCCATACGCCTTGAGGGCATCGGCGACGCCCCGCTCCAGGGAGGGCCGGTTATCAAGAAGCACGGCCCGCAGGGAGGGCGGGGCCAGCCGGAGGGTCACCTCGGTCATGCGCTTGGCCGTGGCCGGCCCGTAGGCCGCCGCGACGAGGGGGACACCGGCCATCACGATGGCCGCCGCCAGCGCCTTCCGGGCGATTTTCGCGCAGGCGAGCCTTGAAGCCAGGGAGCCGAAGAGCCGGGATACATTCGGGAGGATCTTATTCACGGTCGTCTCCGGCTCTCAGGCTCGTCTGGCCTCAAGGCAGGCCCACGCGTGACCAAAGCTTTCGCGCGTTCGTTACTTCTTCATGTGCGAGATGATGGCGTCGCCGAACTCGGAGCACTTGAGCTCCTTCACGTCCTTGTGGCCCTCGTGCTTCATGAGGCGGGCGAAGTCGTAGGTGACGGTGTGGGCGGCGATGGACGACTCGATCCCCTTCACGAGCAGGTCGGCCGCTTCGATCCATCCCAGGTGGCGGAACATCATCTCTCCCGAGAGGATGACGGAACCGGGGTTCACCTTGTCCAGGTTGGCGTACTTGGGCGCCGTGCCGTGGGTGGCCTCGAAGATGGCGTGGCCCGTCACGTAGTTGATGTTCCCGCCGGGGGCGATGCCGATGCCGCCCACCTGGGCAGCCAGGGCGTCGGAGAGGTAGTCGCCGTTCAGGTTCAGGGTCGCGATGACGTCGAACTCATCGGCCCTGGTAAGGGTCTGCTGAAGGGTGATGTCGGCGATGGTGTCCTTGAGCATGAGTTTGGATTTCCACTTGCCGTCGCCGTGGCTGGGCCAAAGCTTGAGGGTGTCGGCCACCTCCTGGATG
>JAKBES010000215.1 GCA_021833665.1 Acidobacteriota bacterium | reverse complement strand
ACGGGCGCCTGGGCGGACGGCCTCAGGCACAAGGTGGGCGGAGAGCCCCGCATCCGTCCCCTGCGCGGCAGCCATCTCCTCTTTCCCTCCTGGCGCCTCCCCGTGGCCCAGTCCGTGAGCTTCCTCCATCCGAAGGACGGCCGTCCAGTCTTCGTGTTCCCCTGGGAGGGCATCACCCTCGTCGGGACCACCGACCAGGACCACCGGAAGCCGCTGGATGAGGAGCCCGCCATCAGCGCCGAGGAGGTGGGCTACCTCCTGGATGCGGTCCGCGGCATGTTTCCCTCATCTGATCTTCAGCCCGGCGACGTGCTCTCGACCCTTTCGGGCGTCCGCCCCGTGATCGGGTCAGGTAAAGCCGACCCCTCGGAGGAATCACGGGAGTACGCCATCTGGCCCGAGGCGGGCCTCCTCACCGTCACGGGCGGCAAGCTCACGACCTTCCGGTGCCAGGCGCTGGACGTGCTCAAGGCCGTCCGGGAGCGCCTGCCCGCGCCGCGGCCCGCCCGGCATTCGGGGACGGTCTTCGCGGCCCGCGTCCTGCCCTTGCCCCCCGAAGCGGGCCGCCTGGATGAGCCGGTCCTCCGGCGCCTCACGGGCCGGTACGGAGAAGCGGCTCCCGCTCTCGTCTCAGCCGCCCGTCCCGGCGAGCTCGAACCCCTTCCGGGCACCACGACCCTCTGGGCCGAAGTCCGGTGGGCGGCCCGCGCCGAGGGGGTGGCCCACCTCGACGACCTCCTGCTCAGGCGCGTGCGCCTGGGGCTCCTCTTTCCCGAGGGCGGCGAGGACCACCTGGACGTGGTCCGCGCCATCTGCCGCGAGGAGCTGGGCTGGGACGACGCCCGCTGGAAAGAGGAATCGCGGCGCTATCTCGATCTCTGGCGAACGCACTACAGCCTTCCCGCGGGGCCCTGGGCGCCGCCGGAAGGCGGCCCAGGGCTCGCGGGAGTCCGCTGACCCGGAAAGGACAAAACCATGGCGGGCGAAACGATCCTGGCCATCGACTGCGGCACCCAAAGCGTCCGGGCCATCCTCGTGGATCCACGGGGCAACCTGGTGGCCAAGGCGAAGGTCGCCCTCCGCCCGTGCGCCTCGCCCCATCCGGGCTGGGCCGAGGAGGACCCCGAGTACTTCTGGTCCAGCCTGTGCGAGGCCAGCCGCAAGCTGTGGGAGGCGGAGGGCGCTCGAAAGGAATCCGTGGCCGGCGTGGTTCTCACCTCCCAGCGCGCCACCGTGGTGAACGTGGACGAGAACGGCAAGCCGCTGCGCCCCGCGATTCTGTGGCTCGATCACCGGCGCACCGAAGGGCTGAAGGGGGTGGGCGGCCTCTGGGGGCTCCTGTTCAAGGCCGCGCGGGTGGAGGACACGGTGGCCTACCTCCTGGCCGAGGCCGAGGTGAACTGGATCCGGAAGCACCAGCCGGACGTGTGGGAGCGGACGCACAAGTACCTTCTCCTGAGCGGATTCCTCACCCACCGGCTCACGGGCCGCTTCATGGATTCCATCGGGTGCCAGGTGGGCTACCTCCCCTTCGACTACAAACACCTGCGCTGGGCTTCGCCGCGCGACTGGAAGTGGAAGGCCGTCCCCATGGACCCCTCCATCCTCTCCGACCTGGCCGAGCCGGGATCGGTCATGGGGTCCATCACCACCCAGGCCTCGGAGGCCACCGGCATACCGGCGGGCCTTCCGGTGGTCGCCGCGGCCGCCGACAAGGCCTGCGAGGTGCTGGGCGCGGGATGCCTCACTCCCGACATGGGATGCCTAGGCTACGGGACCACCGCCACCCTCAACGTCATGAGCCGGACCTACGCCGAGGCCATTCCCCTTCTCCCCGCGTACCCGTCGGCCCTTCCGGGCGCCTTCAACATGGAGGTGGAGATCTACCGCGGGTACTGGATGGTGAGCTGGTTCAAGAAGGAGTTCGCCCACCTCGAGATGCAGGAGGCCAGCGCGCGGGGCGTGGAGCCCGAGACCCTCTTCGACGGCCTCGTAAACGCCGCGCCGCCTGGCGCCCAGGGCCTCATGCTCCAGCCCTACTGGTCCCCCGGCCTGAAAGTGCCGGGGCCCGAGGCCCGGGGCGCCATCATCGGCTTCTCCGACGTCCACACCCGAGCCCACGTCTACCGCGCCATCCTCGAGGGCCTGGCCTACGCCCTGCGCGAGGGACGCGGGCGCATCGAGAAACGGATCGGCACCCCCATGCGCGAGGTCCGCGTGTGCGGCGGCGGATCGCGCAGCGACGCGGCCATGCAGATCACCGCCGACGTCTTCGGCCTCCCGGCCTCCCGCCCCCACCTCTACGAGACGTCGTCCATCGGCGCAGCCATCGACGGAGCCGTGGGGCTGTCGCTGCATCCGGACTTCGCCTCCGCCGTCCGCGAGATGACCCGCCCCGGGCGGACCTTCGAGCCCGTCCCCGCCAACCGGTCCCTCTACGACGGGCTCTACCGCGACGTCTACCTGCGCATGTACAAGCAGCTCCGGCCCCTGTACGAATCCATCCGAGAGGGCCTCAAGGCCCGGGAGCCATGACGGCGGTGACGGCTCGGCTCTCTCGCCGGGGAGGGCGACGGTCCGCTGTCCCATTGGGCGGGAGGGGCTGGTACACTGAGGGAGGAGGACATCACATGGTCGTCTCAGTGGGTCACGCCTTGCCCGTCGAAGAAGCCCGGAAGCGCATCGACCGCGACCTGGACAAGATCCTGAGCAGCCCCCTCCCGGCGGGGCTCAAGCTGGGCGCCGTGGAACGCGAATGGAAGGGCGATACGCTCACGGCCTCCACGAAGGCCTCCACGGGCATCTTCTCCCTCAACCTGGGCGGCACGCTCACCGTGTCCCCTGCCGACGTCACCGTGGACTTCGACATCCCCGCCATGGCCAAGGCCTTCGTGAGCGAGCGGGAGATCGAGACCGCCGTGAAGCGGGAACTGCGCCGCATTCTGGCGTAAGGTCCGGAACAGCTACTCCCTCCCTTTCTCAAAAACGCGCCGCCCTTGGCCCGAGGGCGAGGGCGCGGCCCGCCGAGCCGGCACCGGGAATTCGGCCTGGCGCCTTCGTGTTCCTGGGAATGTTGGCACTCCAGACTCTCTCGGGGGACTCCCGGTGTCCTCAAGGCTCCGAGTGAGGTGCGCCCCTGGAGAAGGAGAGCCGCGGGAGGATGATGATGGCGAAGGGCATCGAATTCCGGTCCACCACCGAGGCGTACCCCGACCTCTTCACGCCTGCCGTACGGACCGCGCTGGAGGTGCTGTCGCCGCTCAACGCCGACCGGCGCGCGGTCATGGCGGCGCGCATCGCCAGGCGCCACGGCCGCATCACCGGCCACCACCGCATCTCGTTTCTTTCCCCCGAAACGACGATTCCCCGAACGAGCATCCGGGTTCAGGAGGCCAGGGACGGCGCCTTCGACGGCGGTGAGATCCCCCGCGACCTTGAGCGCCAGTGGATCCAGGGTACGGGACCGGCCACCAAGCCCCGCGCCTCGGTGAAGAGCGGCCTGCGCAACGCGGCCTACGCCCTGCTCTCTGGAGCCGACGGATGGATGTTCGACGGCGAGGACGCCCTCGGACAGGTGCAGGCCATGGCCCTGGACAACCAGCGCAACCTCAAGCTCGCCATCGCCGGTGATCCGCTCTTCCTCGACGTCGCCAAAGACGTAGCCGATGAGATGAACGCGTGGGCTCAAGGATTCTTCGGCCGGCCCATCATCGCCCACTGGCGCGAGCAGCTCCGGTTCACCACGAAGATCTTCCGCTGCCGGGGCCTGCACCTGGACGACCGCCACGTGCGCGAGGCCGGCGGCACGGGCTTCTCAGCCTC
The DNA here is from genome assembly GCA_021833665.1 of Acidobacteriota bacterium. Classification (GTDB taxonomy): domain Bacteria; phylum Acidobacteriota; class UBA4820; order UBA4820; family DSQY01; genus JAKAJA01. The sequence goes on along the minus strand of JAKBES010000215.1, from coordinate 2,565 downwards.
CATCGTGGATCTGGTCCTCTACGTGGTGAACAACCACGAGCGGCTTCGCGCGGAGGGTTCCTCCGTGGCCCTTTACCTGCCCAAGATCCAAACCGCGGAGGAGGCGGCCCTCTGGAACGACATGCTCACGGCCCTGGAAACCCACCTCGGGCTGCCGGCGGGCACCCTCAAGGCCTACGTCCTGGTGGAGCAGATCGAGGCGTCCTTCCAGCTCATGGAGATCCGCGCCGCGCTGTCGCCCCATTTCGTGGGCTTCAACACGGGCCGCTGGGACTACATCAACAGCGTCTCGGACGCGCTCTCGTGGGACCCGGCGTTCGTCAATCCCAACATCGACGCCATCACCATGACCTACGGCTACATGCGGACCTACGAGGACCGCGTCCGCCGCGCCGTCAACACGCCCGACCGCAACGGGCGCTTCGCCCTCTGGCAGGGCGGCATGGAGACCAACATCCCCGTGGGCACGCCGGAGGGGGTGGCCGCGGGCATGAAGCGCGCGGTGGCGGGCGCCGAGCGCGAGCAGCGCGAGGGAGCCAGCGGCAAGTGGGTGGCGCACTGGAAGATGGTCCACATCGTCCGGCCCGTGTGGGAGAAAGTGGGCGAAGCGAACCAGCTCGGCAGGGCCTTCCCCCGCCTCACCTACACCGAGCAGGACGCCGCTGGCCTGGCGCTCCTGGAGCCCGCTCCCCGCACCGTACGCGGAGCCAGGGATTTGCTGAGCGTGGCCCTCCAGTACGGCAACGCCTTCGGCCAGGGTTTCCAGGCCGCCGCCCTCAAGCCCGCCGATTTCTTCGGCGACGACAACATCCTCTACCTCATGGAGGACATGGCCACGGGCGAAATCCGCCTCAGCATCCTTTGGGAATGGCTCCACAAAGGCGCCGTGCTCACCGAAGGGGACACCGAGACGGGGGTCCGTGCCGGCGGCGTCTTTTCGATGGCCCTCTTCGAGCGCCTGCTGGAGGAGGAGTACGCCAAGCTCCGGAGCGCGCGCGACCGGGACGTCCACGACGATTCCAAAGACACGACGCTGCCCATCGCCCGCGCCATCGTGAAGGCTTACGTCACCGATCCGGTGAAGACGCCGTGGTACGTGGACCTGCTGAACCTCAACCTGGACAACGCCGATCTCGGCGCCGCAAAGGAACGCATCTCGCGCTACATCGAGGCCTTCCGCCGGGACGGCACGCGACTGACTGAAAACGTGGATTTCTGAAGGGGACAGGCAGGAGGCAGCGGGCAACAGGGAAGCGTCGGAACGGACTGAATTCCTGGCGGGCCGAAGTGCCGGGATGGAGACGGAACCATGAGCACCTTCGACCAAGCCGTGGCTGACACGCAGAGGTGGTTGGACGGCCCGCGGTTCGCGGGCATCACGAGGCTCTACTCGGCCCGCCAGGTCGTGGAACAGCGCGGCACCATCGCCGCGGACTACCCGGTGGCGCGCGAGGCGGCCTCAGCCTTCTACGGCCGGCTCCGCCAGCTCTTCTCCGAGGGCGGGAGCATCACGACCTTCGGGCCCTACTCGCCGGGCCAGGCCGTAACCATCAAACGCATGGGCATTGAGGGCATCTACCTGGGCGGATGGGCCACTTCCGCCAAGGGCTCCCTCAGCGAGGACCCGGGGGCGGACCTGGCGAGCTACCCCCTGAGCCAAGTACCCGACGAAGCCGCCAGCATCGTGCGGGCCCTGCTCGCGGCGGACCGGAACCAGCAGTACCTCCGGTCCCGCATGAGCGAGAAGCAGCGCGCCGAGACGCCCGCCGTGGACTACCGCCCCTTCATCATCGCCGACGCGGACACGGGCCACGGAGGCGACCCGCACGTGCGGAACCTCATCCGCCGGTTCGTGGAGGCGGGCGTCCCCGGCTACCACATCGAGGACCAGCGGCCCGGCACCAAGAAGTGCGGCCACCAGGGCGGCAAGGTGCTCGTGCCCTCGGACGAGCAGATCAAGCGCCTCAACGCGGCGCGCTTCCAGCTCGACGTCATGGGCGTGCCGGGCATCCTCGTGGCCCGCACCGACGCGGAGGCGGCGAACCTCCTCGACAGCCGCGGCGACGAGCGCGACCAGCCCTTCATCCTGGGCGCCACCAACGTGAGCCTGCCCACCTACAAGGCGGCCTTCCTGGCCCTCATGCGGCGGTTCTTCACGCGCGGCGTTACGGAGATCAACGGGCACCTTCTCTACGCCCTCTCCGAGGAGGAGCGCGCCGCGGCGGACGCCTGGCTCGGCCGCACGGGCCTCGCCTCCCTGGTGGACGAGAGCGCGGCGGCCTGCAAGGGCAAGGCCGGCGCGGACGTGGACGCCCTCTTCGACACGGCGGCCTCCCGGTGCCTCGAGATCTGGGAGGCGGAGTCGGGGCTGGAGACCTACGGCGAGGCCGTGGCCGAGGTGCTGGAGTTCAGGGCCGCCGAGGGCGAAGTGCTGGAGATGGGGGCGGATCAGTGGCGGCGCTTCGCGCGCACCGCCTCCTTCTACGCCGCGAGAAAGCAGGCCAAAGCGCTGGGTGTGTCCATCGTGTGGGACTGCGAGCACGCCAAGACGCCCGAGGGCTACTA
>JAKBES010000214.1 GCA_021833665.1 Acidobacteriota bacterium | reverse complement strand
ACGCGGACCGCCTGAACGCTCGTGTTGTCCGTCACCACGATCCGGAGGCTGGCGGGGGACAGGGCCGTGATGTCCACCTTGGGCGGCGTATTGTCCACCACGAAATCGGGAAGGTCCAAGACGGCCTGCTGGGCGCCGCCTTCGGGATTGGAGGCCGCGTCGTCCGCCGTGAGGCGCGCGCGGTAGACGCCGTCCGGCAGGATGCGAGCGTCGAAATCGTAGAAGGAATCTTTCACCCTCTCGGCGAGGGTAAGCCAGGAGGTCGAGCCACCGGGCCGCACCTGCACGCTCACGCGGACCTCGTCGCCGTCCGGATCCTCCACTTTCCACGCCACCATTCGGAATCCCTGGAGGTAAAAGAGCTGAGGGGAAGCGTCGGAGGCGGTGGACTCGGCGAGGGCGGGGAAGACCGAATCTTTCTCGTGGACTTCCCGCACGAGATGGTCTCCCAGTTGAGAGGGCATCTTCACGAGCACCTCACCGGGAGCGTGCACGGAGGCTTCCTTGAAAAACGGCGGCCGGTTTTGAGGGCCGTAGGCGAGGCTGACCCCCCGGCATTCGCCGCCCGTCTCCAGCTCCACTTTCCACTGCCCGTACTGGGCAAGCGGCAGGGACGGGGCGGAGGCGGCCGGAACCCAGCCGCTCCAGAAGGGTCCAGGTTTGGCGCTGTTCCCCGCCCGAAGGAAGAGTGCGGCGGAGCGTCCCTCCACCTCCGCGCGTCCTAGGAGGGAAGGCGAACCGAAGTCCGCCACGGGCGACACATAGGTACCCTTGGCCGGGGCGCTGGCCGGAAGGTAAAGAGCCGGCGGCTCCGCCGTGAGGATGCTGATCCCCTGCTCTCCCGAAGCGATGGCCGCCACGGGGGCATCCTCCCAGTGGGCGGCGAGGGCCATGCGTCCTCCTCGGATCAAGAACAGCCGCCCGTCGCCCAATCCCGCGGCGCAGGCTCCGGGAAGAGACGCGAGGGCGAGGATCGGCGTGGTGAAGGATTCTAGCTGCCGGGGTGGATGGCCCGGTTCAAGGAGCGCCAGGACCGAGTCGCCCGAGACGCTGCTCGCTTGGGCGGGAGCGGGGGACGGGGATGTCTGGACCTTCGCGTTCAAGGCCATAAGGATTCCCTCGTCGGCCGCGGCCAAGACCGCCACCTCCTCCTGCTTGAAGGAGGCTTCCAGGTACGCCTTGCCGTCCTTGATCCGGAAAAGAGCCGCGGGGGTGCTGGTCCCCGCCCAAACCGTGCCGCCCTGCTTCAGGAGGCACCGGACGTGGGCCGCCTTGGGATCGAGGATCACGCGGGAGCTTCCGTCCGCCTTGATGAGCGCCAGGTGTCCGGGGCCGCCCGTGGCGGCCAGAAGGCCCGAATCGTCGGACAGGAGCGCCCAACAGTAGTCGGCCTTGAGGTCGGCCACGAGGGCCGCCTTCCCCGCCGCCGGATCGTAGCGGTAAACCTTGGCCGGTCCGGAGGTCCCCACCAGAAGATCCCCTCCGGGAAGGACCGCCAGCGCCGTCACGAGGTGCTCCTCAAAATGGTGGGCCACCCGAACCTTTCCGCCTTTCACCTCGAGAAGGTTCCCTCCCGTTCCCGTGCCCACCCAGAGTGCATCCGCGGTGGAGGCGGCGCAGAGGGGCAGGGAAGGAAGGTCCAGGGCCTTGCGGAAGGCGGGGCCGGGAGTGAGGACGCCGTTGGACGTGACGGTGGCGCCCTCGGGATACCCCGACCAGAGATCCTGGGAGGAGGAGAGGAGAATGCGGGTTTGAGTCGCGGCGGCGCCCAGGGACCCATAGCAGGCCGAGGCAACAAAGGTTAGGAGGACAACCTGCCCCAATCTAAGGCGCTTCATCGCCCGGCTCCTTTACGGAAAAAGTGAGTTCGAGAAGGCCCTCCACGAGGCCCGTTCCTTCCAGGCTCCTGGTCCACACCAGCCGCGAGGTGGAGGCATCGGCCGAGCTGGAGGCGGGCCGCGTTGAGAGGATGGCACCCACGGAAGGCGGCGGAGGCGCCGCGTGCCGGTTCCCGAAGGTGACCCCCGCCGTCGCCGTGGCCGCCGCTATCTCCAAATTCCGGTCGCTGGGGATGGAGGCCAGGAAGTGGAGGATTCCTTCGCCCGTCTGGGGCTGGTCCATAGACGAGGCGGCTTTTTGGTAAACGTTGAGGGCGTTGCCGACCCAGAGGGTCACGGGGCCCGGCGGCAGGTCCGACGTGGGGATCTCCATGCTGCGCGTGACGGCCTCCCCCTGGTAGGGTCTGAGGCGCACCGTCAGGCGGAGGGGCTCACCCTGGCGCACGATCCGCCGGTCGAGCCAGGCCGATTCGAGGGTAGAGGAGCCGGTGCCAGGCCGCCACGAAAGGGTGGTCTGAATGTGGTCCAGCCGGACCTTCTCATAGGGATTGTCTGAAAGGAGGGCCACCGTGGAGGCAAGATAGTCGGCGGCGCTGGGCAGGGCCGTGAGTCCCGAGAAGGATTGGTCCTGAAGCACCACGGGCGGGTGCCCCGCGGGCGTCAGCGTCAATCCCTTGAAGGTGATGGTTTTTGAGGCGCTCTGGTCCACCTGCCTTGAGAAAAGGGTCGTGATGGCTCCCGTAAGGAGGAAGGGAGTGAGCTGGCGTTGGCGGGCCAAGGCGAACTTGAACGGTCTTCCAGCGCCTTCATTCTCCTCCAACCGGAGGTTCACCGGCAGCAGGTCGGCCTCCTTGCCGAAGAGGCCATAGACGCCTGTGGCCCGGTCTTGGGTCACCGTTCCGATGGGCGATCCCGCCTGGGACAGCTTGAAGCCCTGGGCGAGGCTCGCCACGATGCCCGCCACTCGCGCCGTGACCACGGGTAGGTCGGTGGACCCGAGGCCCAGAAAGGGATGGCCGAAGGCCAGGAACTCCTTGCCCTTCACCCATGTCACGGTGCCGAAGGCGGTGAACTGGACGTCCCCCGTGACGAGCTGGACGCCGATCATGCCGCCGGGTCCCGGCACCACCGTCGGGGGTTCGGGAGGGGCGGGGACGGCGGCGCCGCGATTCCCTGGTCCCGACCAGGCGAATCCCTGGGCGGCGAGCCGCTTCTCCATGGTATCGGCCTCCGAGGCCGGGATGTTGCCCTCCGCTTCCGCCGGAAGGCTCACGGCGGCGGAGGAGGACCAGAAACGCGAGAGGGCGAAGGGCGGGGCGCCCGAGGCCTGCTGCTCCTCTCGGCGTTGGGCCCGAATGGCGAGGAGATCCTCGGCGGGTGTGACGCCGCACAAAGATTCCTTCGAGAAGGACCAGGTGTAGGCCACGGCTCCGAGGAGTCTTCCCTCCGTGTACACGGGACTCCCGCTCATGGCGGCCAACACGCCGCTCTGGCCGAGGCCAGCCCCTGAGAGCTTGCAGAGGATCATGCGCGGTTGCGCCGCGCCCTGATCGGTGGTTCCGATGACCTGGGCCTCGAAGGGCACGGGCTGGGTTCCCGAGAGGACCGTGTAGCCCGTACCTATCAAACCCGCCCGGACGTCACCGAAGGGAAACGGGGCCGCGTCGGGGGGGGCGTTTGGGCCGCGGCCGCAAGGGCTGAGGCCAGAAGGACGGCAGTCCAAAGTCTCATGGGACGAGGACTCCTGTGATCCGGTCGTCGGGGTCTCGCCCGCGCGGGCGCCCCCCCCACGCCATGCAATTAAAGCCGGACCTTAAGGCGCCTGAAGCGGAGCCATACCGCGAGGAGGCCCAGGACCAGAAATCCCAAATCCCGCAGGAAGGCCAGGCCCACGTGGCCCCGGGCCGCGCTATGGCCGAAGCAGCCGCAGTCGATGTCCAGGCCCCGAATCCAGGCCGAGGCCAGGGCCGCGAGGAACACCGCCATGAGGCCGTTGACGAGGAGCAGTCCTCCCTCTGCGGCGAAGCCCGACAAGAGGGCCAGGGCGCCCACGGCTTCCACCCAGGGAAGGACAATGGCGGCCACGTTCACCAGAGCGTCCGGGAGAAGGGCGTAATGGGAAATGTCCAGGGCAAACCCGGAAGGATCGAGAATCTTGGGAACGGCGGCGGCCAAGAAAATGAGCCCGAGAGCCCAGCGCGCCAGGCGCTCGAGCCAGATGACGCCCCGGCTTGCCACGCTATCGCTCCGCGCCGCTTGCGATGGGGAGCTTGGCACGCATCCAGCCGGGCAGGCCGTCCGAATAGACGGCGAGCCCACGCAGGCCGCTCTCCTGGAGCTTCTTCGCCAGTTCCTCAGAGGTTCCGCAGGAACCCCCGCTGCAGTAGACGATGATCAGCTTGGCCTGCCGAAGCTGGGGAGCGACGGCCCCGAAGTCCTTATCGAAGGAATCCAGGGGGAGGCTGAGGGCGCCTTTGATGTGTCCGAGCTCGTACTCCTCGAAGGACCGGGCGTCCACCAGCAGTGTGCCCGGCTGCTGGGCGTAGAACTTCACCTCGTCGGTGGTGAGCATGCGCGTCCCCTGCTGCTGCAGGATGGCCTGCTTGCCCCCCGATATGGGGACGCTTTTGGGTGAAGCCGCGTTGTAGGCGAAGCTCACGGCGGTACCCAGGAAGACCAACGCCAACATTTGAAGGATTGCTCGACGCATCTTTCTTATCTCCCTAGAAAGCAAGGTTGATTATTATGGCATTTGAGCGGGCTTCCGGCAAGATCCTGGGCCGGTGCGCGGCCCCTCCTCCACCCGCTGTAACAGGGACTAGGCGCCGTTTCATCCGTGAGACTCATGGGACGCTGCCGGCCGCCGCCAGCGGCCTAGCGCAACCCGCGCAGCGGCGGCCCTTTCAGGAAGCCATGGGCAAGACATGAAGGAATGGCATCGGGTTTGCTCTGCTTAAGATTTTTTAGGAGGGTTCAAACCTTGCCCAAGGCTGATATCCGGTGGATGCCGTGGGGTCCGGACGCCTTCGAAGCCGCGCGGGCCTCGGGCCGCCCTCTGCTGGTCCTTCTCTCGGCCTTCTGGGCCGCCGGGGAGAGCGCATCACTGCGGGCGCGCCTGGAGAACGGCCTGGCCGGCCTGCCGGCGCCGGACCGCTTCGTGTTCGTGGAGGCGGACGCCGACCGGGCCCCGGACCTCCGCCTCCGGTACTCGCCGGGACAGGTACCCTCGGCGTTCGCGATTTCGGCGGACGGGACTCTCCTCGCGCGCCTCACGTCCCTCGACCCGTCTCGCCTTCGCACCGTCCTCGCGGGCGTGGCCGCCGCTTCCGTGGGTCTCACCTCTGAGCGGGCCGGACTTGGAACCTGTGCCGTTCCGCTGGTGCCGCCGGGGGAGGAGAACCTGGAGCGCGGGATCGAAACCCTCGAGGCTTTTCGGGAGGCCGTCCAAGCGGCTCTGGTACGGAGCACCGCCCCGTACCTCCCCGTTCAGGCCCGATCAAGTGCCCTGCACTTTCTCTTGGGCCGAGCCGCTCAGACGGGGGACGAAGAAGGGGTCGCTTGGGTCGTGGACCGCTTTCACGAACTAGCTCATTCGCCGCTCTACGACGCTGTGGAAGGCGGGTTCTTCGGCAAGATGGAGCCCTCCGGTCCCAGGACATTCAAGCTTCTGGGCCAGAACGCCGAGTGGCTCATCCTCGCCTTGCGCCTGTCCCGGAATCCGGGAGCGGCCTTCGCGCCGTCCCTTGCACGCGGCATCCTTCACTACCTCCAAAACCGCCTCCTCATGCCGGGTGGGGCCTTCGGACACGCCCAGCAAGACGTTCCGGGCTACTACCGGCTTACGGGCGAGGAGCGGCGCCGGGTGCCTTCCCCCGAGGTGGACCCCACCGTCTACACGGCCCCCAATGCCCTGGCCGTGAGGGCCCTGTGCAAGGGATGGCGCCTCCTGGGGGAGCCCGCCTATCTGGATCAAGCGCTCAGGACGTACGCCTTTCTCACGTCCTCCGTGATCCTGCCCGGCGGGGACGTGGCCCACGCCTTTGATGGAACTGCTTCGGGCATGGGCTACATCGAGGACGCGCTGGAGATGGGCCGGGCCGGACTGGCCCTGTATCACTCGACCTTGGACCCCCGCTACCTGGATGACGTTCGCCTCATGGCCGCTAAGGTGGCCAAAGACTTTAAAAATCCGGCCGGCGAAGGGTTCCTCGACCTTCTCCCGGAGGCGCAGCCGGAGGGGGTCCCGAAGCGTCCCGTCTCCGACCGGGCGCTCAACGCCCAGGCCGCCGCCTTTCTCCTTCTGGCCTCGGCCCAGCTTGAAGAGGAAAGCTGGGCCGCCGGCGCGCGAGGTGCCCTCGGAGCCCTCGTGGACGATCCTGGAGACGATCTCGAAGCCTTGAGCCTGGCGGGATCGGCCCTCCTGGTGGCCCTCTCTCCCATGGCCGTGTTCGAGGCCATCACCGACGGATCGCGGGAGCAGCGGTTTCAGATCATGGAGCGGCTGCGGCAGATCGGGGTGTCGGACGCCGTGGTTACCCACAGGTGTCCCGCGCCCAGGGA
>JAKBES010000213.1 GCA_021833665.1 Acidobacteriota bacterium | reverse complement strand
CGACCAGGGCCCGGAGCTCTGGATCGTGGACCAGCATGTGGCCCATGAGCGGGTGCTCTTCGAGCGGCTCTTCCTGCGCCGTCACGCCCCGGCCATCCAGCCCCTCCTGCCGCCCCAGGCCGTGCGCCTCGGCCCCGAGGCCGTGGCGCGGCTCACGCCCTTCCTGGAGGAATTGAACGCCGTGGGCGTGGAGGCCGACCCCTTCGGCGAGGACGCCCTGGTGGTGCGCGGCCTGCCCGACTTCCTGGCCGACCGCGACCCCCAGGCCCTGCTGGAGGATCTGCTGGCCCGCCTGGAGCGCGAAGGCCGCGTGGACCTGGACACCTTCCGCCGCGACCTCAACGCCGAACTGGCCTGCCGCGCCGCCATCAAGAAGCACCACGCCCTGCCCCCCGACCTCGCCCTGGCCCTCGTCCGCGACCTCCTCGCCTGCCAAGTTCCCAACACCTGCCCCCACGGCCGGCCGATTATCAAGAAGCTCAGCCTGGGCGACCTGGAGCGGAGCTTCGGGAGGCGGATGTAGGTCCAGTCGCTGACACAGGCTCGGAACTTGCTTGTCTCACTTCTCAGCCATTGGCATGGCCTTCATGGGGTCTGCATTCCGGGGTGGACAATGAAACGGATCATGGTGACTGATGGGGCTGGGTTCTTGGGCTCACACCTATGTGAACGGCTCCTGAAAGATGGGCACGATGTTCTATGCGTTGACAATTTCTTCACTGGTAGAAAGGCAAATGTAGCCCACCTACTTAATAGTCCGCATTTCGAGCTGATGCGGCACGACGTGACGTTCCCTCTGTATGTCGAGGTGGACGAAATTTATAACTTGGCCTGCCCAGCCTCCCCAGTGCACTACCAGTTTGATCCAGTCCAGACCATCAAGACCTGCGTCCATGGCGCCATCAACGTGCTCGGTCTGGCAAAACGGACCAAGGCCCGAATCCTCCAGGCTTCCACCTCAGAGGTATATGGCGATCCTGCTGTCCATCCCCAGACTGAGGGCTACTGGGGTAACGTGAATCCTATCGGCCTTCGCAGTTGCTACGACGAAGGCAAGCGCTGCGCAGAGAGCCTCTTCTTCCGTTACCACCGCCAGTACGGTGTGGACATTCGCGTAGCCCGCATCTTCAATACATATGGGCCACGAATGCTACCAAACGATGGTCGGGTGGTTTCAAACTTTATCGTGCAAGCCATCAGAGATGAGCCTATCACAATCTATGGGGATGGATTGCAGACTCGTTCCTTCTGCTATGTGGATGATCTTGTAAGCGGCCTGATTGCTCTTATGTCTATGGATACTCCTGCTCCGGAGCCTGTCAATCTTGGAAATCCGGAAGAACGCGGCATGGTGGATCTCGCGAAGCTAATCATCGAATTAGCGGGTTCCAGATCCCAACTGGTGTACGAGAGAATTCCAGCCGATGATCCCCGTCAGCGGAAGCCGGATGTGGCCCGAGCACGCCAGCTTATTAAATGGAACCCAAAGGTTGGAATCATGGATGGGCTTAAAAAAACCATTGATTATTTCAAGCTGATTGAGATAAATCCGTGAACCTTCTGTGTATCTTCACTTCTACTGAATTAAGCCGTCCTCGGCCGATGAAGGTTCCGGCGTGCCTTCCCCTGTATTGATCGCTGTCCCGGGGCCGATCGCAAAAGCCCACATGGTGTCTGAAATTCCTTCTCCAATCCAGCAGAACGAGTGTCAAAGCCCATGAGAATTCTTTACGTTAATACTCCAATCTACGACTACCTGACTGCTTCGCTCATGGAGGGGCTTGTAGCACTTGGTCACGAAGTCCTAACGACAGAAACTGTAGGCGTTGGGCATAAACTTACTGATGCCGAGATCTTTCCTGCGGCAGAAAGTTCGGATGTCATAGTTGTGGGTTCCAACCTGGGAGTTCGTACCCATTTGATGCAAGGTGTGAAGAATCCTCGCAAGGTTTTCGTCGATGGTTCCGATTTTCAGGATTTTGAAGTCACGAACAACATCCGTTTTAAGATTGTATTCAAGCGTGAGTTGTCTCGGTGCAATATCGACGCGGAGCATCAGTTCATTTTCCCACTTCCGTTCGCCGCCGAGCAACGCTATTTCACGAAGGGACTTCCAGAGAAGGATCTGCTGGTCACCTTTCTCGCTACTATGCGGACCAACCCTTGGCGGGGTTCCATCCACCAGCGGCTTATGAACCTTCGCCATCCGGGCGTCATCTCGGGGGCCACGAATGAGCGAGCCTACGACCCCAATCGGCCCAGAGCCACGCCAACCGAGACCCCGCAATACCGGCAACTGCTTCGGCGCAGCCGTATTTCTGTAAGCGTGGCTGGGGCGGGGTTCGACACAGCCAGATTCTGGGAGATCCTCGCGGCCAAAGCTATGCTCTTCACGCAGGAACTAGACATCGTGATCCCGCAAGGCTTCACTGATGGTGTGGATTATGTGGTGTTCCGGTCCCTGGACGAGTTCGATGAAAAGCTGGCCTATTACCTGGACCATCTGGACCAAGTCCGAGAGATTGCGCAGCGGGGCCACGATAGGGTGTGTGCGCATCACACCTCTGCTGCCCGCGCGGGACAGTTTTTAGAAATTGTTGACAAATTTGTGACGCGCGATGGTTTCTGTGAACTGTTCCTCCATCCAGAAATTCGGGCACTCGAGGGTCTTTGTGTTGGCCGTGGGATCGATGTGGGGTGTGGCAGCAGCAAGACCACGCCAAATTGCATGGGTGTAGATCTCACACCGGCTGGAATGATTGGCAGCGTGGGCTTTGAACGTGGTCGTATTTCTGTAGCGGATATCGCCACCAGGGGTGACGACTTGGCCCTGTTCCCTGATGGGACTCTCGATTTTGTGGTAGCCCGACACGATCTGGAGTATTACCAAGATCCCGCCAAGACGCTGAGGGAGTGGAGCCGCGTGCTGCGTACTGGCGGAGTCATTGGTGTCATTGTATCCGATTACAAAAATGTGAATACAAATCAACCTGACCCAACTCATTACTCCCACTTCACCACTGAGTCCCTCCAGGCAGTCGTCGAGAGTCTTGGCTGTCTCAAGATTCGGAAGATCGAGGTCTGTGTACCGAATTGGAGTCTGATCGGTGTGTTCGAGAAGTGCGAGATGGGGGAACGTGAGAAATCCGAACCCTCGTGGCTTGAAAACCAGGAGACGCCCGAGGGGGCACCTGTAAGGGCCACCCATTGCCAGATCGTCACGGTCGAGCCGGATGGGAACATCCATGCGAAGGCCTTTCATGAGGTGGCCGAAACGCTTCTGTACGCCCTCCAGCGAATGGGTGTACCGGCCCAAATCGCGGTTAATCAGTTCGATCCAGATGCTGTGAACATCATCCTGGGCTGGCATCTCCTCAGCGAGGAGGCGATGGCCAACCTGCCCGAGCAGACCGTCCTGTATAACCTGGAGCAGCTGGACGAGCAAAACAAGCCGATGCTGACCAGGCTGTTGACCATGAGCCTGCGCTTTGAGGTCTGGGACTACAGCCGTCGGAATCTGGAGATCCTCCGCGAGGCAGGCTTCCAGGGAACGCTGAACCATGCGCCGGTGGGATTCGTGGATGAATTATGCCGAATCCAGAAGGCGCCGGAGCAGGACATCGACGTATTGTTCTACGGATCTGTTAACGAACGCCGATTGAGGATCCTTGAAGCCCTCAGGCTCCAGGGCTTGAAGGTGGAGGGGGTCTTCGGCGTGTACGGCACGGAGCGGGATGCCCTCATCGCGCGTGCGAAGGTCATCCTCAACATGCACTACTACGATTCGAGCATCTTCGAGATCGTCCGGGTGTCTTACCTCCTGGCGAACCGGAAGGCCGTCGTCGGGGAATGCCATCCGGGCACGGAGATAGACCCCGAACTGCACGAGGCCATCCGGGCGGTTCCGTACGAGGGTTTGGTCGAGGCATGCCTGGACCTTGTTAGGAATGATGGCGCCAGGGCTGCATTGGAAGCGCGGGGCCACGGGATCTTCTCGGCTATCCGGGAGGAGGCCATCCTGGGGGCCATCCTGGGAGGCGAGCCAGCGCCCGAGACGACGACTCCCCATGCACTCCCGCGCCGTTTAAACATTGGAAGCGGCAAGGATTGGCGGGAAGATTGCCTCAACGTGGACTACAACGATTACTGGCGGCCCGATGCTGTGCTCGACCTGAACCTGCCGCTCGATCACGCGCTGGCCCTCCCCACGGAGCGGTTCGGTCCCGTGCGACTGGAGAAGGGGTATTTCCAGGAGATCATCGCGAACAACGTGCTGGAGCATATCCCGGACCTGATTACAGCCATGCGAACCTGTCTGGACCTCCTGGCCGAGGGGGGGCGGTTCCGCATCAAGGTGCCCTACGACCTGAGTCATGGTGCATGGCAGCATCCCACCCATGTCCGGGCTTTCAATGAGCAGAGTTGGCTCTACTACACCGATTGGTTCTGGTACCTGGGGTGGAGCGAGGCTCGGTTCGAGCTGGAGGAACTCATCTATGGCCCAAGTCCATGGGGTCATGAACTCCTGGCGAAGGGAAAGCCCAAGGAAGAACTGATCCGTCAACCGAGAGCCATCAATGATATGCACGTTGTGTTACGGAAACGCAGGCTGACAGAGCATGAGCGAACGATAGTCGAGACCTATTTAACAAGACCGACTCATCAGGGAAGGATAATTTAATGAATTTTGATATATTTACAAATACATTTGATAATTATTTCCCCCCCCAGGACCTCCAAAAAGTTACACCGTGGTTTGAAGATCGATTTTCAGCTAGTTTCTTCGATAGTTGTTTCGATATCCAAGGTATGTGTTCCATCAAAAAACAGATGCTTTTAAAAATTGCGACTTCTTGTGCCTGTGAAAACGAAAGCTATCTTGAAATAGGAACATATTCTGGCAAAAGCCTCATATCAGCAATGCAATCTGGTAGTCTAGCTTCATTTTATGCATGTGATGATTTTTCAGAGCAAATTACAACGAAAAATACTCAAGAAATTCTTATGAATAACCTGTCTCGATACGGATTCGCAGAAAAAGTCCGTTTTTTCAATGGAGATTTTCGCAAGTTCATGAATAATAATTTCATTAAAATACCGATATCTGTTTATTTTTATGATGGCGCACATGATTTGCAAAGTCAGTACGATGGCATCAAATATGTTGAATCACTACTTGCCGACAAAGCACTTGTTATCATCGATGATTGGCGATTTGGCCCAGACTCAACTTCCTATGCAAAAAAAGGCACAGAACTGGCGATCAGCGAATCGAATAGGTCTTGGAAACTGTTATATGACCTGCCTTCAAGATTTAACGGCGACTTGGGGATGTGGTGGAATGGAGTTGCAGTCTACGCAACTTGGAAGAATATCGAATAATGAATCAGATCATGAGCCTGTCGCCTAACCATATCCTGTTGGGGGCGTTAATGTTCCCGCGGTGATCTGCCCGCGATGCCGGCCATCGGAGGTTCCGACTGGATCGATCCATGACGGCCAGCCCGGACCGAAGTTCCATAGTCGATCTTGAAAAAGCGCTCCATAGCTCATGCGGCACCCGCCTCTGACGCAAGGGGGCGCGACAGCGGCCTGAGGACGGTTGTGAGCCCGGCCCAGACAAGGACAAAAAGACGCCTGAGGTGGGCGAGGATCTTCCTCAGGTTGTGCCCGGCGGCGCAGAGGATGGCGTTCTGGGCATCTCCGAGCATGCCCTTCAGCCAGTTCCGCCCCAGCTTGCCGTCAAACTTCTGATGGCCGATCTCGGGCTCGATGCTCGATCTGCGCTTCATCTCCTGCTTGATGGCCTTGCTGATGCCCTTCCGGCTCCCGGCGATGATCACCCGGCAGGTCTCCGAATCCACGCCGTGCCCTTTGTACCCTCGATCCACATGGCACCGCTTCGGCATCGTTCCGGCGAGCCGCTCCACCTGCTCAAGCTGTTCCTCCAGCGTGTGCCCATCGAATGGGTTGCCGGGCAGGGACATTGCCCCCAACGCGAACCCGCCCCAGGCCGTCGTCGCCAGGCTGGTCTTGACCCCGAATTCGTAGGGCTTGTGCGCCTTCCCCTTGGCGATGCACTCCACCTCCGGCGCATGCATCGAGTAGACCTTGCCCTTCGTCTTCTTCTCCTGTGTCAGCGCCAGCTCCGCCAGGATCATCGTCCCCTTGTGCTGCTCCCACGCCTCGTCGCTCAGCTTCCGCTCCAGATCCCGCTGCACCCGGCCCGCGTAGACCTTCAGCTTCTTCCGCTCGCGTGCAACCCGGTTGAACTGCTTCGCCTTCGCATACCGCCCGCACATCAGGAACGCCGACTTCGCCAGCGCCCTGTAGCTCTGCCGCAGCTTGATCCCCGCCGCCTCCGCCACGCGCAGCAGATGGTGAAGCGTCTTCCGATACAGCCTCGCATCCGTCGGGTGCTCCACCGCC
>JAKBES010000212.1 GCA_021833665.1 Acidobacteriota bacterium | reverse complement strand
TTGTTTTCAATGCCCTCCTCAGCCTCGTCCAAGAGCGCCGGGCTCAAAGCGCGCTGGCGGTGCTGCGCCAGCACCTGAGCGTGCAGGGCCGCGTTCGGCGGGATGGAAACTGGACGGGCGTTCCCGCCTCGGACCTGGTGCCGGGTGATGCGGTGCACATGCGGATGGGCGATCTCGTGCCCGCCGACGTTCGGTTGACGGAGGGCCAGATCGAGATGGACCAGTCGGCGCTGACGGGGGAGTCGGCGCCGGTGGAGGGCGGACCGGGCGCCACCGCCTTCGCCGGCGCGGTGGTCAAACGCGGCGAGGCCACCGGAGAGGTGACCGCTACGGGCGCGCGGTCCAAGTTCGGCAAGACCGCCGAGCTGGTGCGCACGGCCAAAACCGTCAGCCACCTGGAATCCACCATCTTCTCCATCGTCAAATACCTGATCACCGCCGACGCCGTGCTGGTGGTGCTCGTCTCGCTCTATGCGCTCTACGCCGGCTTGCCATGGCACGTCCTGTTGCCCTTCGCGCTGATCCTGCTCGTGGCGTCGGTGCCGGTGGCCCTCCCGGCCACGTTCACTCTCGCGACGGCTCTGGGTGCCTCCGACTTGGCCCGCCACGGCGTTCTCTCCACGCGCCTCTCCGCCATCGAAGAGGCGGCCGCCATGACGGTGCTGGCGAGCGACAAGACCGGCACCATCACCTTAAACCAGCTCTCCCTGGCCGGCGTGCGCGCGCTGGCGCCGCACACCGAGGACGAGGTGCTGCGCTGGGGCGCGTGGGCTTCCGAGCCGGCCACGCAGGATCCCCTGGACATGGCCATTTTAAGAGCGGCGGCCGAGCGCAAGCTCGACGTATCCGGCGAGCGGGTGCACTTTACGCCCTTCGATCCCGCCACCAAGCGATCCGAGGCGCTCATGCGCCTGCCCGGAGGAAGTACCTTGAGGATCGTCAAAGGCGCGGCCGGAACCATCGCCGCTCTGGCCGGCCCGTGCGAGGGACTCCAGGCGGCGGTGGCGGACCTCGCCAAGGAAGGCTGCCGGGTCCTGGCCGTGGCTGCGGGTCCCCCGGAAGGCCCCCTGCTGGTAGGCGGCCTGCTCGGACTGCAGGACCCGCCCCGCCCCGACGCCCGTGACCTCATCCAGCACCTTCGGGACCTGGGCGTGCGGGTCCTCATGGTCACCGGGGACGACCCCTTGACGGCCCAAGCGGTGGCAAGCCAGGTCGGCATCCAGGGGACCGCCTGCTCTGCCGAGAGACTGCACGGGCAGGTGACCGGCGAGACCCTCCAATGCGACATCTTCGCCGGCGTCTTTCCCGAGGACAAATTCCACTTGGTCAAAGCCTTGCAGGCCCAAGGGCACGTGGTGGGCATGACGGGGGACGGCGTCAACGACGCACCGGCCCTGCGACAGGCGGAGGTGGGCATCGCCGTCTCCAGCGCCACGGACGTGGCCAAGGCGTCGGCCAGTTTGGTCTTGACCGCGCCGGGGCTTGGCAACATCGTGGACGCGGTGCAGACCAGCCGGCGAATCTATCAGCGCATGCTGACCTACACACTCAACAAAATTATCAAGACGTTTCAAATCGCCCTGTTCTTGAGCCTGGGCCTGGTGGTTTCCAAGGTGCTCGTCCTCACCCCCATGCTCATCATCCTGCTCTTGTTCGCCAACGATTTCATCACCATGTCTATCACCACCGATCGCGTCACCTTCGCCAAGAAACCCGACCGATGGGCGATACGCCCGCTGATGATCGCCGCTTCGGCTTTGGCGGTCCCCCTCCTGGCCTTCTCCTTCGGCGTCTTTTACGCGGCCACTGCCTGGATGCACCTGCCGCTGCCTCAGGTCCAAACCCTCATGTTCGTCATGCTGGCCCTAACCGGGCAGGGCACCGTGTACTTGGTGCGGGAGCGCCGCCACTTCTGGCACTCCCTGCCGAGCGGCTGGATGCTCGGCAGCACGGCCCTGGACGTGGCCGCCGTCAGCACCATGGCCGTGCTCGGCATTCTGATGACCGCCGTCCCATGGACGCTGGTCGCCCTCACCCTCGGAGCCACGCTGGCTTTTCTCTTCCTGCTGGACTTCCTTAAGATTCCAATCCTCGCCTACTGCACGGGCGCCGCTGGGGAGGACCCCTAGGTGTCTGGCTCCAGGATGGCGGGCGTCACCTCGCCGAAGAGATGCTGGCGAACACGCGTGCTGCTGGCGGCGGCCTTGGCCGTGGCAGTCGCGGCGTTTGCTGCCCAACCCTCGCCGGCCTTCGGCGATCGGTTTCTGGACCGGACCCTTTGGGCGGACTGCTCCTTCATGGGAAACGCGGAGGAGGTGCATCTCAGCCTGGACCGCCTCGTGGAGGGTGGCCCCTGGGCCGGACCCCTTTCGGGCCTGGCCCTCCCGCCTGAAAACGGCCGCTACGCCTTCCAAATCGTGGACGCGGACACGAAGGAGCTCCTCTTCGCCCAAGGCTTCGACTGCCTGCTCGGTGAATACGAGACCACGGAGCCCGCCCGGTCTGGAGTGTCCCGAACCTTCCGGCGGTCCCTGTGTTTCCCGCGTCCCAGGCGCCCCTTTCTCCTCGTGGCCGAGAAGCGGGACCGGGAAAATCGCCTCCACACGATCTTCAGCCGGCGCATGGACCCGGCAGGAGACGCCGTGGTTCGGGAGCCCTCCCCCAAGGGAGACGTCACCTTCTCCCTCTTAAGCGGCGGAGACCCTCACCAGGAGGTGGATCTTGTCTTTCTCGCGGAGGGGTACACCGCCCTGGACCAAGACAAGTTCAGGGCGGATGCCGCGCGCGCGGCGGACTGGCTCTTCAGTGTTGAGCCGTTCAAGTCTCTCAAAAAGAGGTTTAACGTTTGGGGTGTGTTCAGGGCTTCGCAGGACCGCGGCGTAAGTGAACCGGCGGAGGGCACCTTCAAGCGGACGGCCCTGGGAGCCTCTTTCAACGCGCTGGGCCTGGCGCGCTACCTGCTCACGGAAAGGGGATGGACCCTTCGCGCCATGGCCGAGGAGGTACCCTGCGACGCCATCATCGTCCTGGCGAATAGCGGCCGTTACGGCGGGGGAGGCATCTACGACGACTATGGCATCGCCACCGTGGATAACGAGCGCAGCAAGATGGTCTTCCTCCACGAGTTCGGCCACGCCTTTGCGGGCCTTGCGGACGAGTATTACCTGTCGGAAGTGGCCTACAGCGATTTCTACCCTGAGGGAGTGGAGCCGCTGGAGCCCAACATCACGGCCTGCGCCAGCCGCGCATGCCTGAAGTGGCGGGACCTGCTCAGCCCGGGCATCCCCGTCCCTACGCCCTGGGGAAAAGAGGAGGCGGACGCTCTGGACGTGCAAAAGCGGGAGGCGCAACGGGACCTTGACCGTGAGCTGGAGGAGGCCCGGGCCCGACACTTGCCCGAGAACCGAGTCGCGGCCATCAAGGAAGCGCACCAGAAAAAGGCCGCGGCCATTAGCGCGCGCCTAGCCCAGCTTCGCAAGCGGTTCGCCGGCGTGGAGAACAAGGTGGGGCTCTTCGAGGGGGCCGGCTACACGTCCCACGGCCTTTACCGCCCCTCCATGTTCTGCCTCATGGGGACAAGTCCCTCGCTGGAATTCTGCCCCGTGTGCCAGCGGGCCATCAGGCACACCCTAGCCCATTACGCTTCCGTGGAAAAAGCGCGGATCTCGCGCTAGGCGCGGCGATGGACGGTCGAGTTCGCCGTGCATCGCGTCTCGCGGGCTCTTGGCATGTCACGCGGCCGCCGGATGAGGCGCGGTGGGGGCGGGGCAGTGAGAAAAACGTGAGGGGATGGGGAGCGGAGACAAGGGAGCCGCGCCCGGACGGGAATGGACCCGGCGCGGACGCGGAGGGCCGGATGTGTCAGGGTGTATCGTCCTCGGGCACGGGAGCGGGTACCGCGTCACGAGGCTCCTCGCCGGATGCCGTGTTCGGTGCCGCCTCTCCCGCCGGTTCCGTCTCCGTGAGGGGCGCCTCCTGGCCTTCGGGGAGGAGGGCGCCTTCGGCCCCCTCGGGCTGGTCCTCGATGCCTTCCGGGCCCTCGCCAATCTTGTGCTGGCGCCGCTGTCGCTTCTCTTCCTGCTTCTGCAGGCGCTTGAGTTCCTTCTGACGCTTGTTGCCGCGGTAGGCTCCGGGATGGGCCATGGCGTCCTCCTTCATCCGCCCGCTGGGCGTGGGAAAAAAAGGGGCCCGAAGGCCCCTTGGACTCATACCTGGCTAAGGCGCGGATCAGTCGTTGACGACGCGGACCTGCTCCGCCTGCGGGCCCTTGGTGCCCTGCGTCACGACGCAGGTGACCTTCTGCCCTTCGGCAAGGGTCTTGAACCCCGTGCCTTCGATGTTGCTGTGGTGGACGAAGGCGTCCTTGCCGCCCTCGATGGTGATGAATCCGTAACCCTTTTTCTCGTCGAACCACTTCACGATTCCGTTTACCACGTGAGACTCCTTGGTCTGGCACAACCACTTCAACAAACCGCTTGCCAAAGTGTGCCCCTAAACTCTAGCACACGCATGATTCGTTGTCGAATTGCAAGGGGGTCCCCCTGCCTCGGAAAGGAAAATATGCGACTATGGTGCAAGTGAGGTGGCCATGACCCGAACCTATCGAATCTTTCAGGCAGCGGCCCTGATCCTGGGCACGTCGCTCGTGTGCTGGGCGCAGGGCGACGCGGGCATCGTATCGAACCTCTTCCGCAAGGGCGAGGCGGCCTATCAAAAGAGGGAGTACGGCGCCTTTCTGGAAGCCATGGAGCAGGCCTGGCAAGTGGCGCCGGACCAGCCTGATGTGTTGTACGGCCTGGCCCGAGCCTCAGCCCTGGCGGGCAAGAGCGCGCAGGCCATCAAGGCCCTGGACAAACTCGCCGCCATGGACCTGGGCTGGAACGCCCCCCAGGACCCCGACCTGGCCTCCCTCAGGGACCTCCCCGGGTTCCGGTCCTTCCTGGCGAAGCTCGACAAGGAGCGGCGGCCCGTGGCCAAGAGCGTGCCAGCCTTTACTCTCACGGAGCGGGACCTCTTTCCCGAGGGCATCGCCTACGACCCCGTGAGCGGCGCCTTTTATCTCACGAGCGTGGCCAAAAGGAAGATCGTGGTCAGGGACAAGTCGGGCGCCGTGAGCGACTTCATCAGTCCAGGACAAGACGGGTTTCTCAGCGGGCTCGGCATCAAGGTGGACGCCCAGCGCCGCATGCTGTGGGTCTGTACGGCGGACACGCCCCGTATGGAGGGACACGGCCCCGCCACGGCAGGGCTATCGGGCGTCTTCACCTACGATCTCGCCACGAAAAAGCTCCTGAAAAAGTTCGTGCTGGACGCCACCACCGGTCCCCACATGCTCAACGACCTCGTCCTCACGTCGCAGGGCGGCGCCTACGTCACCGACAGCCTGGCGGGGGCCGTTTACAGCATCGCCCCGGGCCAGGACAACCTCCTCCTTCTCACGCCCTACGGTTACTATCTGGCGCCCAACGGCATCGCCCTCTCGCCCGACGAGAGCCGCCTTTTCGTGGCCTACGCCGGGGGCGTGGCCACCGTGAACCTGAAGACGGGGGAACGTGGGGAGCTGGCTCATCCCGCCAAGATGGCCCTGGGCGGCATGGACGGAATGGCCTTTTACCGGGACAGCCTCATCGGCATCCAGAGCGAAGCCCGCCGCGTGGCGCGGTTCTTCTTGAACAAGGCCATGGACAAGGTGGACCGGATGGAGGTTCTGGAGGCGCACAACCCGCTCTTCGCGGGGATTCCCACCACCGGCACGCTGGACGGGGACGCCTTCGTCTACATCGCCGACAGCCAGGTGAACGCCGTGGGTTCCGACGGGAGGTTTCTGCCCGCGGACAAGCTTCAGGACATCCAGGTGCTCAAGGTTGCCCTCGCGCCCTGAGGGGCCGAGCCGCGCCTGACCGCCAGGCTGGCGATTGCCTGACGGGTCAGGTCCCCGAGGGGGCCATCCCGGCCAGGTCGCCGGCGCTTCGGGCCTTGGCCCAGGCCTGGGCGTACCCCTCCAGCAGTGAACGGACCACCTCCTTCACGGAGGAGATCTTGTCGGCCCTGTAGGCGTTGGATCCGGCGAAGGCGAAGCCCAGCTTCATGCGGGCTTTCACGGCGTTCATGAGGGCGAGGGCGATGCAGTAGGGGCTCTTCTGGTAGTCGCACGTCACGATACAGTGGTAGGGGCATTTGAAGGGGGTCCGCTTGCCCGCTTCCACGTCATCGATAAATCCGTTTCGGATCGCTCGCCCCGGGAGCCCCACGGGGCTCTTGATGATGACCATGTCCTCGGGGCGCGCGTCCACGTAAGCCTGCTTGAACCCTTCGGCGGCGTCGCACTCCCGGGTGGTCACGAAGCGGGTAGCCATCTGCACGCCCGAGGCGCCCGAGGCCATGGCCTCGTAGAGGTCCTCCCCCGTGTAAATGCCCCCGGCGGCGATGACCGG
>JAKBES010000211.1 GCA_021833665.1 Acidobacteriota bacterium | reverse complement strand
CGGCCATGGAGGAGTTCGACCGGTTCCACCCGGACCTGGTGTTCCTCCGGACCATGCTTCCCAAGAAGCACGGGTTTCAGGTGTGCCAGGAGATGGTGGAGCACTCGGGCTCGCGCCGCGTGCCCATCGTCATGCACTGCTCCATCTACAAGAGCCGGAAGTACCGTAACGACGCCGTGAAGGTTTACGGCGCCGCGGAGTACCTGGAAGACCCGATCCAGGAGGATGCCCTCAAGGACGTCCTGGACCGCCTCCTGTTCGGCCAGCCCCAGGCCGCCCCACAGCCTACGGCCGCAGCGAAGGCCGCGGCCGGGGGTGCGCCCGATCTGATTCTGCCCCCCGCCCCCCCGCCGCCTGTTAAGGCCAAGGCTTCGGGAATGTCGAGCGTGGACAGGGCCTTGGAAGAGACCCTTTCGGGGATGAACCTCGGAACGGGCCGGCGTGTTCGCCCCGCCTCCCCGTCCACGGAAGCGACCGTGCCTTTCGAGGATCTGATGGGCTCGGCCAAGCCCGGACCAGCCCCCAAGGCCGATCCTCCTTCGCCTCCTTCAGACCCTCCGGCGCCCCCCGCCTCCGAGCACGCCCTGACTTCGGAGGACCTCTTCGGAGATGTGATCCAGGATGTGATCAAGGCAGAGCCGGCCAAGGCTCCCGTGCCCGTCCCGCCTCCTCCGCCTTCGCCCCCTCCACCGCCGCCCAAGCCCGGGGCGCAGGCGCCGCCTCCCGTGAGGGAACGTCCCATGGTGGACGTGGAGAAGGCCTTGGGCGCGGGCCTTCTGGGCGCATCAGTGCCGGGCGAGGACTCCCAGGTCCGGCGCATGAAGGCCAGGTCCGATAACGATCTCAGCCGCAAGCTGGAGGAGACCTTGGGCGGGGTCAAGTTCCCCGTGTCCGCCAAACCGGCACCGCCGGCCCCCTTAGCCCCG
Source organism: Acidobacteriota bacterium (assembly GCA_021833665.1). GTDB lineage: Bacteria > Acidobacteriota > UBA4820 > UBA4820 > DSQY01 > JAKAJA01. Next base: position 5,512 of record JAKBES010000211.1, on the reverse strand, counting down.
ACGCCGGTGCCGAAGGCTCCCGAGGCGGCGGCGCCCGCTCCGCCTCCCGCTCCGCCCAAAGCCAAAGAGTCCGCCGAAGCGCCCGCGAAAGAGCCCCCCGCGGTTCCGGCCCCGCCTCCCGAGCCCCCGTCCTCCGTCGACAAAGCCAAAGCCGAGAAGGAAGGCGGCATCACGTACGGCAACTATCTCCTCGTGGACAAGATCGCCACGGGCGGTATGGCCGAGCTTTTCAAAGCCCGCCAGAAGGGCCTCGAGGGCTTCTCGCGCATCGTGGCCATCAAACGCATCCTGCCTCACCTGGCGGCCAACCAGGACTTCGTCACCATGTTCATCGACGAAGCCAAGCTCGCCGCCCAGCTCAACCACCCCAACGTGTGCCACATCTACGACCTGGGCAAGATGGAGGATTCCTACTTCATCGCCATGGAGTACGTGGAAGGCAAGGACCTGCGCACGGTGCTCAGGGAGCTGGACGGACGCCATCGCCAGATGCCCATCCGGGTGGCGGTCTACATCGCCCAGAAGGTATGCGACGCCCTCCAGTACGCGCACACGGCCAAAGACGTGGACGGCAGGGCCATGGACCTGGTGCACCGCGACATCTCCCCCCAGAACATTCTCATCTCCACGAACGGGGTGGTGAAGCTGGTGGATTTCGGCATCGCCAAAGCCGCCTCCAAGGCCAGCCACACCCAGTCGGGATCGCTCAAGGGCAAGCTCCTCTACATGTCGCCGGAGCAGGCCTGGGGCAAGACCATCGACCACCGGACGGACGTGTTCTCCCTCGGCGTGGTGGTCAGCGAGATGCTCTCCGGGCAGAAGCTCTTCTACGGCGACTCGGAGATGTCCATCCTGGAGAAGGTTCGCGAGGCCAAGATCACCCCGCCTCACGACCTGCGGCCGGACATGCCCGAGGAGCTGGAGCGCATCCTCCTCAAGGCCCTTGAGAAGGATCCGCAGAAGCGTTACAAGGACTGCCGCGCCATGCAGGCCGATCTGGAGCGCTTCGCCTACGAGGAGTGGGAGACGGCTCCCTCGGCTTATGACACGGCGGCCTTCCTGAACGAGATCTTCCCGGCCGTCTACACCAAGGAGGTCCTGGACACCCTCAAGCGAGAGCCCGGCGCCAGCGACTCTCAAACCGAGCGGCCGGTGGAGCCGGCCCGCGGCAGCCGTCCTCCCAAGTCCCAGCGAGGGCGCCCCGCGCCCGTCAAGGCCGCACCTCCTCCTCCGCCTCCTCCTCCGCCTCCTCCGCCGCCTCCTCCGCCCAAGAAGGAGGCACCGCCGCCGCCTCCTCCGGCTCCCAAAGCGGAGCCGCCCAAGGCGGAGCCCAAGCCCGAAGCGAAGGCGGAGGCCAAGCCCGAACCCAAGCCCGAGCCCAAGCCGGAGCCCAAACCCGCCCCCAAAGCCGAACCCAAAGCTGAGCCCAAGGCCGAACGCCCGAAGGGGCCCGATTCGTCCGGGTCCAGCATCTTCGCCGAAGCGGCCGAGGAACAGCCCCAGGGCGGAAGCAAGCGGATGCTCGTGATCGGGGGCATCGCCGCGGCCGCGGTGGTTGTCGTGGTCCTGTTCTTCGTTCTGGGAGGTAAGAAGTCTGGCGTCCCGGCTCCTCAAGCCTCCCAGGCCGCGCCGCCCAAAACCGAAGCGGAGGCCGTTCCCAAGCCCGTGCCTCCTCCTGTCCTTGAGACGCCCAAGGCGCCCGAGCCGGCGCCCGGTGCACCCGCGGCCACCGAAGCGGAGATCGCCGCGGCCAAGAAGAGCGCCAACGAGGCCCTCAGCGGCTTCACCAAGGCCATCGCGGAGGTCGAGCAGGCGGGAGCCTCGCAGGTTGCCGCCGATTCCCTTGCCTCTTTGAACAAGAGCCACCAGAACATCGCATCCCTCTTCCGGAAGGCCAAGACCAAAGAAGAGTTCCAGGCCGTGCTCCAGCTCGCGGGCCAGGGCACCGCCCAGGCCGCGCAGGTGAAGACTCAAACCCTTGAAGCCAAGGCCGCCGCCGACCAAGCCGCCCAAAAGAAAGCCGCCGACGCCGCGGCCGCCAAGAAGGCCCAGGACGACGCGGCGAAGAGCGCCGCCGACGCCGAGGCGGCCAAGAAGGCCGAAGCGGCCGCCGCGGGCAAGGTCAAGGCCGGAGACTTCGCGGAGCTGTGGTCCGTGGACGTGAAGCCCAAGGAACTCGTGAAACCGAAGCTCGATTACCCCTCGCTCGCCCGCGCCAACAAGGCGCAGGGAACCGTCTACATTGAGGCCCAGATCGACGAGACCGGCCGCGTGACCAGCGCCAAGATCGTGCGCGGGCTCAAGCCGGACTACGGTTTGAACGACGCGGCCCTCAAGGCGGCCCTTCAGACCAAATACTCGCCCGCGATCAAAGACGGGGTGCCCGTGAAAACGGCCTATACCTACCCCATGGTGTTCAAGATTCAGGGCCAATAGGAGTGGAGGTGACCGTGGCTACGCTGACCGACAAACAGAAGAAGTTTTACGAGGACGCGCACCGGCAGACCAAAGAAGAGATCAAGGAGATCGACGGCCAGATCGAAGAGGAGCTGGCCAAGGTGAAAGAGCGCCTCGCCGCCCTGCAAGAAGCCAAGAAGGCCGCCCTGCAGATGCACTCGGCCACGTGCATGCGGCTGGGAACGAAGAACGAGTTCGAGGAAGAAGGAGAGTAGCGGAGTCATGAGTGATGAGTTTTGAGTTGAAGGCCGAAAATGGGCTCTTTTCTCAACTCAAAACCCAAAGCTCCCCACTCATGACTTTTCCGTCCAGGGTGCCCCTACCGGGGTGAAAAGGGAAGGCCGTGAAAATCGGCCGCGGCCCCGCCACTGTGAGCGGTGACGAAAACGGCACGAAGCCACTGTCCCGGCTAGGGATGGGAAGGCGCCGCCAGTAGGACGACCCGCAAGCCAGGAGACCTGCCTGAAGGATGCACGTACCGGAACCCTCGCGGGAGGGCGTTCCGAGCGCGCGCCCCGAAAGCCCCGGTGAACGATCGGAGGTTTTCGTGAGGCGTGTTTTCGTTTCGGGAGCAGGAAGCGGGGAGCAGGAAGCGGGGAAGAATTCCCCGGGCCCGAGCCTTCGTTTCCATTGCTCACCAGCTCCTCGGACACCGGGTGGAGCCGACCCGCCCAGGCCGTGCGCGCCTTGGTACCTTCGGCACCTTGCGTCGTTCTTCCTTTCCCTTCTCCCCGCTCCCTTCTCCCTGCTACCGCTCTTCCTCCTCTTAGCCTGCACGGCCTCTCCCGCCCCGAAGCCCGCTCCCGGAGCGGCGCGCTGGGTCAGCCTCTCTCCCTCCATGACGGAGATCCTCTTCGCCGTAGGCGCGGGTCCCGAGGTGACGGGCGTCTGCGAGCCCGTGTCCTACCCGCCCCAGGCCAAGAAACTCCCCGTGGTGGCCTCGTGGGACAGGTTGGACGTGGAGCGCGTGGTGGCCCTCGCTCCCCAGGCCTGCTTCACCATGGAAGGGATGCAGGCTCCCTACGCCCTTTCGGCCCTTCGGCGGCTGGGGCTGGAGGTGGACGTTTACCCCATGCGGTCCCTTCACGACTTGTGGGCGTGCATGGACGCGGTGGCCGCGCGGACGGGCCACGCCGCCGAGGGCGCCCGGGTCACCGCCGGTCTACAGGAGCGCGTGGCCAAGGCGGGGAAAGGCCTTACCGGTCCTCCCAGGAGGGCCCTCGTGGTCGTGGGCCTGGACCCCCTCGTGGTGGCCGGCCCGGGGTCCTTCCTCAGCGACGTCCTCAAGGCCTCAGGGTACGTGAACGCCCTCTCGGGGGCGGGTGAGGCCTACCCCCTCATTTCGCTGGAGGCGGCGGCGGAGGCGGAGCCCCAGACGGTGGTTTTCCCGAAAGGGGAGCTCCCCCTGGCGGCCTGCGAGCGTTTGACCACCATGTTGGGGCACATGGGGGGCCGCCCCGTGGCCTCCGTCTTCGTCCCCGCCGACCTGCTGGTCAGACCCGGTCCGCGCACCGTCCAGGCCGTGGAGATCCTGGCCGCGGCGAAGCGGGGGACGGATCAGGGAGCGGGGAGCAGGGAGCGGGGAGCCGGGGGCCTTGCGCGCCCCGCGCCACCCGTCTCGCGCCCCGCGCCCCGCGTCTCGCTGGCCGAACCCTTCACCGGCCGCCGGCCTTTCCGCCGCGAGGCCGTCCTGTGACCGCCCGGGAGGGACGGGTCTTGATCCTGTCGGCCTTCGCGGCCCTCGCGGCGCTTGGGGCGGCGCTCTTCCTCAATCTCCCCAGGGGGCTCGTCTCCGAGTCGGGGATTCTCTGGGGCGTGCGCGTGCCCGAAGCCCTCACGGCGGCCCTCGTGGGAGGAAGCCTCGGCCTCGCGGGCCTCCTCTTCCAGCTCGTCCTGCGTAACGGCCTGGCGGACCCGTACGTGCTCGGCGTGGCGGGCGGGTCCACCTTCGGCGCCGTGCTGGCCACGTTGGCCCTCGGCGGCGCGGCCACGGCCTTCGGCCTGCCCATGACCGCCCTGGCCGCCTTCGCGGGGGGCCTGGCCACCCTCTTCGGCCTCCTGCGCATCAGCTCCGGCAAGGTGACGGCCCTTCTTTTGGGCGGCGTGGTGGCGAACACGGCCTTCGCCGCGGGGGCCAGGGTCCTCACGGCGTGGCTCTCGCCCTCCCAGCTCGCCTGGGTCACGGCCTTTCTCGTGGGGTTCATCCCCACGCCGCCCCTCTGGGCCCCGCTTCTTCTGGCCCCGCCGGCCCTCTACACCCTGGCCCGGTTCGCGGCCAGGGGCAGGGGATTGGACCTCCTCCTCCTGTCGGACGACGAGGCCTCCTCGTTGGGCTTGGCCGTGGGCCGCATGAGGACCGAAGCCCTCGTCCTGGCCACCCTGCTGTCGGCCTCGGCGGTGGCCCTGTGCGGCATGATCGGGTTCGTGGGCCTGGTGGTGCCCCACGTGGCCCGCCTGGCGGCGGGACGGCGCCACAGGGTGCTGGTTCCCGCCTCCTTCCTCCTGGGCGCGGCCTTCCTGCTGGCGGCCCACGCCCTGGGCAAAGTGCTTTCGGGCACGTGGTTCCTCCCCGTGGGCGTCTACACGAGCCTGGTGGGGGCGCCCGTTTTTCTGGTCCTGCTCGTGCGGACCCAGCGGAGGGCGTGGTGATGGTCCGGCTGGAGGACCTGCGCTTCGCCTACCCGCGGGGAGGCGAAGTGTTGGGCGGCTGCACGCTCGGCGTGCGTCCCGGCGAGGTGGTGGCCTTGGCCGGTCCCAACGGGTCCGGCAAGACGACCCTCCTGAAGCTCGCCGCGGGGCTCCTGCGCCCCACGTCCGGAAGGGCCGAGCTGGAGGGCAGACTCGTGGCCGCCTGGGACCGGGTGGCGCGCGCCAAGCGCCTGGCCTACGTGCCCCAAAAGCCCGTGCTGCCGGAGGACTGGCCCGTGAGCGAGCTGGTGGCCATGGGCGACTTTCCGCACCAGGAGGCGCCGCCGGCGCCCAGGCCCCTTGCGCAGAGATTGCACGAGGCCCGCGAGGCGCTGGAGCTGGAGGCCATCTGGGACCGCCCCGCGGG
>JAKBES010000210.1 GCA_021833665.1 Acidobacteriota bacterium | reverse complement strand
GCACCCGCCACCACAACAGAAGGTGGATCCAGGCGAAGGCCGCCAGGGTGAGGCCGAAGGCCGTGCCGAAGCCCCATTGGCGGGCCCAGCCCCGGTCCAGCAGTGCCCCCCAACCCAGGGTCACCAGCCAGAGCAGGATGCCGCCGCCGAGGTAGAGCGGCAACACCTCCCGTCCCAGCAGGCGCAGCGCGAAGGCCTGGGCGGTGGGGTTGTGCAACCCGTCCGCCACGAAGCCCGAGAGGCCGGCCGAGGGCCCCTGATAGTAGGCCCAGAGGGCCAGCAGGCTCAACAGCAGGACCAGGGCCCCTGCGGCGAAGGGGGCCAGGAGGCGCAGGCGGCGCGACAGGGGCATGGGGTCTCCGGCAAAGGAACGGGGGGCCGAGGCCCCCCGTTCCGGTGGTGCGATCAGGCGTTCAGCCTACTCCAGGCTGGAGACCTTGGTGACGATATTGCTCTTGTTGATCTGGCCCTGCACGTACACGGCACCACCGAAGAATCCGGGCGTACCGGACGCCGTGGGGATCTGGTAACCGAAGCGAGCCTGGCCAAGGTGGCTGGTATCCGCAAGCTTGGCCAGAGAAGTGGCGAAGGCGCTCGCCGTGGCGCCAGTGGCACCGTTCATCGTGTAGTCGAAAGCCGTGGAAGGAGCACCCGTGGTGCCATTCCAGGGGTTCTTATCGGCACCGCCAGTATTCTTAAGGTAATTGCCCATCGCGGTGATGGCACTGGCAGCGGTGAGCCCTGATTCTCGGGACTTATCCCACTGGCCCACCAGATCGCTCACGCGACCCGTCATGTTGTCGATGGCGGCCTTGTCGCGGGCCCGGGCGCGCTGGCTGAGCAGGGCCGGGATGGCGATGGCGCTGATGATGCCGATGATCGCGAGGACCAGCAGCAGCTCGATGAGGGTGAAGCCGGACTGCTTCTTCATGGGCGTCTCCTTAGGATAGGGCCGAGCTTCTGTTTCAAGTCTCGTGCCAGGAAGTGGGGGTGTCCAAATCTGGCAGGGGTCCCAAGGTAATTCAAGCCCTCCGAGGTGCGGGATCCGCTTCCTGGAACACGAACCGTGTGTTGGAGAAGTGGTTTGGAGCCCTCCTGCGTCACCGGGGTGACGCAGGAGGCGCAGGGGGGGATGGGTGAATGTCCTGAACCCTATCCGCTGGATTCCATGGGTGCCCGGCGGGGGCAGAAAGAACTGGACACCCTTCGACCCACTCGGCGATACCTTACAGGATTCAGCCTTGCTCGAGTGGCTTTCACACGCTTGAACGAATTCCCCGCCCATTTCCGATGAGCAGACAAGAACCCATCTCAAACCGGCAGGCCGATTGCGGATCGGTTGCCGTGGTCATCCCCTGCTTTCGGGCACGGTCCACCATCGGGCAAGTGGTCGGGGGGATCGGACCCGAGGTCGTCAGGATCTATGTCGTCGACGACGGATGCCCCGAACACACGGGTGACTGGGTGCAGGAGACCTGCACCGATCCGCGCGTGCGTGTCCTCCGAAACGCGAGGAACCTGGGGGTTGGCGGCGCGGTCAAGGCGGGGTACCAGGTGGCCCTGGAGGAGGGTGTGGCCATCATCGTCAAGCTTGATGCGGACGGGCAGATGGATCCGAAGGAGATCTCACGCCTCATCGCGCCCCTGTTGGCCGGGCGGGCCGACTATGCCAAAGGCAACCGTTTTTTTGACATCGAGCACGTTCGGCAGATGCCAAGTCAAAGATTGTTCGGCAATGCCGTATTGTCCCTGATGACCAAGCTTTCCACGGGCTATTGGGATATTTTCGACCCCACGAACGGGTACACCGCCATCACCGACACGGCGTTGAAGCACCTGCCGCTGGACAAGATCAGCGACAGCTATTTTTTTGAAACCGACATGCTGTTCCGGCTGAACACCACCCGAGCCGTGGTCGCCGATGTGCCCATTCCGGCCCGGTATTCGGGAGAGGTCAGCAGCCTCCGGATCCGGCTGATTCTCGGCGAGTTCCTGGCCAAACATGCCCGCAACCTCCTGAAGCGGGTTATCTACAACTACTACCTCCGGGACATGTCCATCGCCTCGATCGAGCTGCCGGTCGGGCTGGGACTGTCGGTCTTCGGGTTTGTCTTCGGGGGCATCAAGTGGGTGGAAGCGATCGGGGGCACGCGGCCCACACCCACGGGGACCGTGATGCTCTCCGTCCTGCCCCTCCTGCTGGGGGTCCAGTTGCTCCTGGCGTTTCTGGCCTTTGACATCGCCTCCGTGCCCCGAAGGCCGCTGGGAAGGCCATGAACCTGGTCCGGGAAGTGCGGCCGACCCGGCTCCATGTCCTCATCCCTGCTTACCGGAATCCGGACCTGCTCGCGGAGACCCTGGAGGCCCTGGTCCGGGCCATGGGCTCGGAGCTCCGAGAAGGCGAGGTCCTCGCCACCTGCGTGGACGACGCCAGTCCAGAGCCCCTGGATGTGGTGGTGCGCGCGAGTGGCGGCGGCTGGGTGGAGTACGTCCGGAACGAAGTGAACCTCGGCATCATCCCGAACTTCAATCGCTGCATCAGTCTGGCGCGGGCTCCCCTGGTGATGTTCCTGGGGGCCGATGACCTGGTACTCCCGCCCTACTGGCCAGCCGTGCAGGCCATGATCGAGCGGTACCCTGACGCGGCGATCTATGCCCCCGGGGTGGCGGAGGTCGATGCGCGCGGAAGGCGATCGACCTCGCTCTCCTCCGTCATCAAGGGGGCCATCTCCCCCTTTCTGGCGCGGTTCCGCATGCTCGAATTGAGCGGGAGTGGCCTGGCCCTCCGCCTTGCCGCCGGCGATTTCCTCTACTTCCCGGCGCTGTGCTGGAAGACGGAGGGCCTGCGGCGGAGGCCCTTCGACCCGGCATGGTCGGATGCGGCGGACTGGCATCGGCTGTACCTGTGTGCGCTTGAGGGCGGGCAGGTCGTGGTGGACAACCGGACGCAGGCCTTCCTCTACAGGCGCCATGCGCGCAGCGCCTCTGAGGTGTCCGCCGGGCGCGGTGTGCGCTTCGGGAACGAGCGGGCCTTGAGCCTGAGCATGGGCCGGCTTTCGAAGGAGAAGGGCTGGTGGATGGCCGCCGCGATGGCATGGCTCCATCCCACAGTCCGATTGAATGCCTGGGTCCGCCAACTGGCGGACGGCATCTTCAGGACCGGACGCTGACGGGGGGACCCGCCTCACCCCAGACAGTTCCTCTGAGCCAGCGGGGGAGTCCTGGCCCCGAAGACGAACTTCCGGTTGAGCGCATAGGAGAGCGCCGCGCAGACGAGGCTGGCGACGGCCCCGGCGATGTAGGGATTCAGGGTCTTCCGGGCCACGTACTGGGTGAGGATGTTCACGAAGTACATCGTCGCGAAGATGAGGATGAACTTCAGGAAGGCATGCCGGGACTTGCTCTTGAAGACCAGCTCCTTCATGAACTTGTATCCCGCTAGCATGGCGCTGATGCCCCCGAGGAGCGTCGCCCAGGTGTAGTGCATTCCCAGTCTCAGCAGGAGGGAGAAGACGCCGTAGGCAAGGATGGTATTGAAGGCACCAACCGCGAAGTACCGCATTACCTGATTCGTATCGATTCTCATGCCATTCAGATCCCCCAAGCGGGTGATGTTACTGCCGAATGTGATCCAGTCCCCATGTTCGTCGATGCAGACATTGATCCGGGGGGACGGCGTTCATGGCGTGCGTCGACGGTAGATTCGACCTTGGATGCCGCATCATGGAGATAATGATTGAAAATATTGGGTATATTTTACATATCATTTATATGAAGATTTTCTGGATACGAACACGAACTCGTTGTAACGGAATACTCTGCCCAAGATACGAGGGAATGGGAATGAATAGGATCGACTCTCCACAAGCCCTAACGCCGTATTGATCTCTCTGAGCTTGTCAAAATCTACGAACTCGATATGGGTGGCATCACTTTGATAACCCGCTTCTTGTGGCGTAATTATAACAACTTGGCCATTGGGTTTCAACAAATTTAGATAACGCTTAATTAACAAGATCGTCGCTTGAAGCCCGATGTGCTCAGCAACATGGGCTAGAAGAATGGAATCATAGGAGTCCTGTCGGGAATCAGGTGAAGCGTCAAATGCTTCAGGAGTGTATGCAGTCAGTCCATGGGCGCATGCAATTTCAACAGCGCTGGTATTTGGGTCGATTCCAACTCCTCCAGCAAGGTTTATTAAATTTCTACCGATTCCGCATCCTATATCCAATACTTTTCCCATGTTGAGTCGTCTGAGATTCCATCGGTACGGGGCCTGGACATTCAGGATTCGCTTCCATGAGCTTTGCTGCAATCTGACTAGGCGATCTGCATACTCTTTGCTCTGACTTGGATTTATCATTGATTGATTTCCTATTGATTTAAAGATTCTATTGTAAATGGTTGAAACTAGTATGTGTAGACTTCGGCAAAAAGGTCAGGCACAGGCCCCTGAGTTGCCAAAGGGCTTCTCACATGGGTGTCTGCCGGTAGCAGGAAGAGGGTTTCATTGGTTTGCGGTCCGCGCACTCGGTGCAAGCCCGGCGAGATGCTGACGACCTCCGTCGGAGGCAGACCGTCAAGGCTTACAGGGCCAGTAACCGCCACTCCATGTGGGTCGAACAACCGGTACTGGCCGGCCCAGTGGCAGGCGAACGGAATCTCCTGGGCCCCGGATTTTAATTCGATCCCGCTGAGCAGGAGATTCGGGGAGATGCGGACATAGCCGCCCGCGACCATCCGCTGGACGACGTCGGACATGATGAGGATCCGATAATTGAGGATCCAAAGTTTCGGGTGGGCATCCATGACGCTCTGGAGGTCGCTCGCATTCCCTGATCTCAGGGCGGCGCGGATGCGCGCGATCGTGGGCGTGTCCCACCACCATCCCGGGTAATCCCCGGCGATGTCGCGGTCCACGATCATTCCGATCCCATCGAAGTAGGTGCTCCCCGGTTCCAGCAGGTTCTCCGCCTGGGCCATGACGGAGATCTGCGCTGTGTTGGTGTGGTTGAGGTAGCGGATCTGGCGAGGTAGGGAGAGCGCGGCCAGAAGGGTCAGGCCAAGCACCGCCTGGTTGTGGGTCAGCCAACCCCTATCTGAAACCCAGTCCGCGAGGGGAATGACCCAGAGGGACAGGAGCACTTGGGGCCAAACGAAAACATAGGGCCAGGGCTGATCGTGGTGGAAGATCAGGATGGTGACGATCACGGTTGCGATGAAGGCCACGCGGACGGGGAATGTGGCCGTCTTCCAGCGGGCGAGGGTGATGCCCAGGCCCGCCAGTGAGATCGCATAGGGGATCAGGTTCCGCGTCAAGGTCTGGTAGATGAACATGCCGAGGCCCGAGAAGGAGGCCGTGCCTTCCAGCACGAACCTCGGTCCGAGGAGCACCATGATGATGACCCGCCACCATTGGGCTCCACCGAAATAGATGGCATAGCCCACGAAGACCGCCAGCCAGCCGCTTGAGAAGAGGAAGCCGTCTTTGAGTGCCTTCCGCCAGCCCGATTCGAGCCAGGTGGCCACGACGAGAGCGATGAAGCAGGCCGCCACGAGGTAGGCGGCCTTCTGGGTACAGAGGAAAGAGAGGCCCATGAGGGCCCCCGATACGAGGAGGTGGGATCTCCGACGCCTGGACCGGACCAGGAACAGGAGCGAGCCAGTGGCGAAGGTCAGGGCGATCGTGTCCGTGCGGATCCTGAAGGCCCGTTCAAACACGTTCGAATAGGATAGGGCGCTCACGAGCACCAGCAACCGATGCCGCGCCTGCGGCCACAGTTCCCGGGAGATGAGGAAGATGCCGGCCATCGTCCCCAGGGCTGCACACAAGCCGAGCACCCGTCCAGCCCGCATGATGCCAACCGAATCGGAAGCCAGGGTGGCGATCCGGAACAGCTCGGTCCCGAAGACGGTCTTGATGGGATCGAGCGTCTGGTAGAGCGTATGCTTCGAAAAATCGCGGAGACCCTGGAACAGATTGAATTCGTCCATGACGAACCGGGCCTGCCAGGATACGACGGCGAACAGGACCAGCATGAGGCCCCAAACCGCAGCGACCGTGGATGACACCAGCGGTGATCCCTCTGTGTCCTTCGGTCCAACCGATCGTCTGCTGAACATCAATCGCGCTCCTGGTCTGCTGGGGGACTATGCCGTGATTCTAAGGCCACGGAGTGTCCAAACGGCCGAGAGGGAGGGTTCCGAAGCGCCAGTCCTTCCGTCGAACCGGCTCCGGCCACCGGGCTCCGAGGCCATCCCGTCCCCTCGGCAAGCCGGTGGGAGCTGATCAGCCTCCCAGCGCCTCCAGCAGTTCCCTCGCCCCCCGGTGGTTCGGATCGAGCTTGAGGGCCTCCCGGGCGGCTTTCCGGGCGTCGTCCTTGCGGCCGAGGGCCTGGAGGATCTGGCCCTTGCGCCACCAGGAACCGGCGTAGCCGGCGCTGC
>JAKBES010000016.1 GCA_021833665.1 Acidobacteriota bacterium | reverse complement strand
GGTGTAGAGCACCCCCAGGGTGGGGGCGTCGTACTGGGGCGGAAACTTGGGGAAAGGAACCGAGGCGTAGACGGCGTGAAGCACCGTCTGATCGAAGGCGGAGTTGCCGGAGGAGGTGACGATCTGCACGTCCTGGGCTTGTCCCGAGGCGGTGATGCTGAAGTGCACCGAGGCCGTGATGCTCTTGGTGCCCGTGAGCACGGGCTTCTTCCAGTTGCTCTTGAGCGCGTCCTCCAGGCGGGCCTTGTACCACTCGTACTGGAACGTGGGCTCGTCGAGGATCATCTTGGAGCTCGTGCCTCCGAGGCCGGCGGGGCCGCCGTGACCCAGGCCGACCGTCTGGCCCGGCTTGGCGGTGGCAAGGGGTGACGGCCCTTCCTTGGGCTTGGGCGGGACTTTGCCTGGAAGGGTGAGCTTGGGGACCTTCTCAGGGCGTACAGGTTCGGCCAGTTTGGGCGGAGCGGCCTCGCGGGTTCTGCCCGGCGTTCCGGTGGTGGCTCCGCCCGTTCCGCTGGGAAGCTCGATGAGCTTCACCATCATGGGCTCCTTGAACATGGGACGCTGGCGGCTGGCGGGGTGCATGACGAAGCCGGCAATGGCCAGCAGGTGGAGGAGGGCTGAAACCAGGAGGGCCGCCGGAAGGAGGTGGCTGTGGCGTGAGGGCAGGGGCCTCAGGGCAGAAAGCACGGGCCCGGCCGGCGTTCGGGGTGGTCCCGAGGCCCCGCGCTGTCTTCCGCTGCCTCCGCTGCCCCGCCTGACGTCCGGCGACGGGGACGGGGCTCCCTGGCCCGCGTCCATGATGATGCCACCCTCCCTGTGCGACTACTTTTGGGCCGGCGGTTCGGTGGCGAGGCCCACGGTTTCTATGCCCGCCTGCTTCACCTCATCCATGATGCCCAACACCTCACCGTAAGGTACGCTCTTGTCGGCGAAGAGGTAGACCGTCTTGTCGGTGCGGTTCTTGAAGATCTGCTGAAGATAGCCCTTCATGAGCGCGCGGTTCACGGGCTGGTTGTTGAAGTAGACGTAGGTCTTGTCCTTGGGGATGGTGACGATGACGCGCTCGGCGCCGCTGATGTTGGAGGAAACGGTCTGGGGCAGGTTGACGTCGATGCCCCGTTCGAAGAGGGGAGTGGTGATCATGAAAATCACGAGCAGCACGAGCATCACGTCCACCAGGGGGGTGACGTTGATGTCGGCCATAGGGTCGCCATCTTGCTTCATGGAGCCAAACGCCATGCTCGACTCTCCTTAGGGGGCCCAAACCCCCGCGATGTTCCATCCGCACGCAGGGCACCGGCCTTCGCGCAGGCAGTTGGCCGCGAGGGCGAAGCCGGCGCGGCTGAGGACCATTGTCGCACAGTTGGGGCAGGTGGTGCTTTCGGACGCGTGGCCCGACACGTTGCCCAGGTAGACGTATCGAAGGCCGGCGGCCTTGCCGGCGGAGCGCGCCCGCTCAAGGGACGCCAGGGACGTGGGTGCTCCCGCTGTCATGCGGTAGTCCGGGTGGTAACGGGACACGTGCCAGGGGATGTCGGGACTGCGGCCGGCGATGTGGCGGGCGATAGCTTCCAGCTCGTCTTGGGAGTCGTTGACCCCCGGAACCACGAGGGTCGTGATCTCCACCCACACTCCCGCGGCCAGCAGGGCGTCGATCCCCTCCAGGACTCCCTTGAGCGCGGCGCCGCACGTACGGCGGTAGCGCCGGTCGTCGAAGCCCTTCAAATCCACGTTCGCCGCGTCCAGGAAGGCGCGGGCCCGGTCCACCGCTTCGGGCGTGAGGTACCCGTTGGTCACGAAGACGTTCTTGAGGCCCGCCTGCCGGGCGAGGAGACCCACGGCCTCGGCCGTTTCGAAGAAGATGGTGGGTTCGGTGTAGGTGTAGGCCACGATGCTGCACCGCATCCGGATCGCCGTCGCCACCACGTCCTCTGGGGGGGTGACGGTTCCGGGCACGTCGTCCGAGTCTCTGGGAGCCTGGCTGATCTGCCAGTTCTGGCAGTAGCGGCAGCGGAAGTTGCAGCCCGCCGTGGCGATGGAGAAGGCGCGCTCCCCGGGCAGGAAGTGAAAGAGGGGCTTCTTCTCCACGGGATCCGCGGAGGCGGAGACGAGGCGGTTGAGCACCAGGGTTCTGAGGACTCCGGCCTCGTTGACGCGAACCTTGCACACGCCCGCCCGGCCCGGAAGGATCGTGCAGCGGTGCGCGCAGAGGAGGCAGCGCACGGCGCCGCCTTCCCCGGGAAGCCAGAGAAGGGCGTCACTGCTTTTCGTTGAGGTACTCGGTGCGAGCGCCACAGGCTATGCTCCCCTCGTGAGGAAGGCCCGGCATGACCGCCTGAGGAACGGGGCCCTCCGCGGGAGGGGCGATCTCGACCTTCACCGCGAATGTAACGCCCCGCCAGGTCACGGACAACTTACGTCCCTCCTGCGTGATCGCCGAAGGGTAGAGGGCCGCGAGGGCCGAAAGGTCGGCCTGGGGGATGACGAGGGTATCGTCGCTCTTCAAGGGATAGGACTGGAGGAAGTGCGGGAGCTTCAACCGGAAACAGTCGCGGGCCGTGCTGAAGGCCTTTGGCTCCGTTCCTTCCACGAAGACCTCGGTGCGCACCTCAGAGCAGGACCCGTCCAATCCCGCGCGCAGCCCCGTGGCCGAATCTATGGGGACCTGTACGATCCCCTCGGGAGGAGCCCAGTCCACGTTCTCCTGTCCGGCCGTCGCCGGCTCCATGAATTTTCTCCAAATGGGAAGGGCGACCCGGGCTCCCGTCTCGTTGTGCCCGAGGGATTTGTGGTCGTCTCGTCCCGCCCAAACTCCGCACAGCAGATTGGGGTTGAAGCCGATGAACCATGAATCGGTGAAGCTGTCGGTGGTCCCGGTCTTGCCCGCGAAGTGGCCCTTCATGTCGGCGGCCGTGCCCGCCGTGCCCCGAAGGATGACGCCCGTCATCCCCTGGACGAGAACGTAGGCGGCCTTGGGGTCCAAAACGGGCTCGGCAAGCGCATGGAAGGTCTCCATGACCTGCCCCTGGCTGTCCGTGATCTTGGTCATGAAGCGAGGCTCCACCCACACGCCGTTGTTGTCGAAGGCCGAATAGGCGGAGGTGAGTTCCCAGAGGGTGATCTCGAAGGCACCCAGGGCCATCGACGGGTAAGGCTCGAGGGTAGCGGTGATGTGGAGGCGGCGGGCCAGGCCGATGACCTTGCTGAACCCGGTTTGATTGAGCAGGTGGACGGCGGCGATGTTCACCGAGTGTTCGAGGGCGGTCCTGTAGGTGATGCACCCGAAGTAATCGGGGTCGAAGTCCCTGGGAATGTAGCCTTCGGAGCAGAGCTGGTCGGCCTTCTCACGTCCCGTCAGGAACAGCGTGGGCGTGTCCACGACCGTATCCGCCAGGGTCAATCCGTTGGCGATGGCCGCGGCGTACACGAGGGGCTTCACCGCCGACCCCGTCTGCCGTTTGGCCTGGATGGCGCGGTTGAACATGGAGGAGGTGAACTCGTAGCCTCCCACCAGGGCCAATACCTCGCCCGTGTGCGGGTCCAAGGCCACGAGCGCGCCCTGGCACAGGGGTTCCTGGTCGAGCTCCACTTCCAGGGGGTTCACCTTGGTGACGTGGAGGAGGATGCGGTCGCCCTGCTGGAAGGTCCGAGTGGGGTAGGTAATGTTGGCCCACGCCCACTGCTTGGGGGTGAGGGTCACGGTGGTGCCGCCCACGGACGCCGTCAGCTCCGTAGGCGAGACCTCCTTCACCGTGGCCCATCTCCGGTCGTCTGGAGAGAGGTCATCCTTGGTGTATTCGGGCGGGGCGTCCTTGCCTCGCCTGGGGCCTTTGTAGCCGTGCCGGTGGCTGTACTCGTGCAGGCCGTTCCGCACGGCGGCCTGGGCCAGCGCCTGGAGCTTGGGGTCTATGGTCGTGTAGATCTGAAGGCCCGTTTGGTAGAGGGCCTCCTCGCCGTACTTGGCCTCGCAGTACATGCGGACGCGCTCGGCCACGTAAGGGGCGAGGCTGTCCTCTTCCATGGGCGCCTGGTTCAACCTGATGGGGTCCGCGGCATAGGCCCGGTACTGGGCTTCCGATAGGATTCCCGTCTTCCACATGCGCTGCAGGACAAGGTTCCTGCGGGCGAGGGCCGCTTCGGGCCTGTTGATGGGCGAGTAGGCGCTGGGCCGCTGGATGATTCCGGCCAGCAGGGCTGCCTCCGGGATGGTGAGGTCCTTGGCGGGTTTTCCGAAGTAGAAGCGGGAGCTCGCCTCCACGCCGTAATACCCGTGGCCGAAGCAGACCTTGTTGGCGTACATCTCCAGGATGGCCTGCTTGCTGTAGTGCCGCTCGATGTTCACCGCGAGGATCATCTCCTTGACCTTGCGGGTGATGGTCTTCTCGGGGGTGAGGAAATACTGGCGCGCGAGCTGCTGCGTGAGGGTGCTTCCTCCCTGCCCGGGCCGCCCGTGGAGGATGTCCTGGACGAGCGCGCGAAGGAGCCCCTTGGGCGAAACACCGTGGTGGTGATAGAAGTTCGCGTCCTCGACGGCCACCAGAGCCTGAAAGAAATAGGGAGAGATATCGGAGTATTGGACGAGGGTGCGCTTTTCCTGGCCGTACTCTTGAAGAACCTGGCCGTCCCGGGCGTAGATGCGGGTCATGATGTTGGGCGTGGTGAACTGGAGGCTGTCTACCTCGGGGATGTCCCGCGTGATGAACAGGCCAACGGAGACGCCCGCCACGACGCCCGCGGCGAGGAACCAGAGAGCCAGTCTCATCATTTTACCGGGGAATCTTAGAGGCATAAGAGCTTGTAGAACTTCCGGAAGTGCTCGTTCTCGCAAAGGGCCTGGTTGATGGCGAAATAGTCCTGGACCTGGTTGGTGGTAGACCGGATCCGCTGGCATGTGACCTTCAGAAGGTTCTTGTACACCTTGGTGCCGAGGGCGGGGGAGGCTTCCAAAAGCTCGTTGAAGTCCTCCTTCAGAATCGTGAGCACCACCACGTCCGTTTCCGCCTCCACGGTGGCGCTGGCCGGCCCGCCGTCGATGAAGCTGATCTCTCCGAAGGCCTGCGGCGGGCCCAGGGTGTTGATGAGGATCTGGCCGGCGCCCATGCTTCTGACGATGCGCACCCGGCCTTCGACCAGAAGGAAGAGCTTGAGGCCTCCGTATCCTTCTTCGATGATGCGCGTGCCCGCTGGGTACTGCTCCCGGCTGAACCTTCCCGTGACGGCGAAGAACTCATCCGCCTCCAGGCCATCCAGGAGGGGGAGCTGCGCGAGGGGTTCCGATGCCAAGGCCATGGGCCCTCCAGCAAGCCGCATGGTAATATGAAAGCCGGAGGGAGTCAATTTGAGCCCGCTCCCCGGATCCTACGCCATCCTCATGGCGGGCCAGCTCTCTGAACGGGAGGGCATGGGCCTGCCCCTGAGGGACAGCCCGGTGTTCCGGCGCGCCTCCGAGGAGTACGGCGCCCTCACCGGCGGCCGCTTCCAGCGCTGGATGACGGAGGCCCCGCAAGGGGAAATCTCAGACACCTTCACGGCGCCCGCCGTCATGGTCCTCTACGACTGCCTCTGCGGCAAGGCGGCGGAAGACCGTTGGGGCCCCCCGGCGGTGGCCGCTGGATACTCCCTGGGCTTTTACGCCGCGGCCATCCTGGCCGGGTGCGTCTCACCGGCCCTCATCCTGGAGTGGCTCGAACGCGTCAACGACTGCAACCGGCGCACCTTTCCCAGCGGAGAATTTTCACTTCTGGCCGTGACGGGCCTTTCGTCTTCCGATCTGGAGGGGCGCTTTGCCGAGTGGGGTTTGAGCCGCATGACGGTGGCCAATCTCAACAACGGCCGCCAGATCGTCGTGGCGGGCCCCTCCGGGGAAGCGGCCGAGGCGCTGAACCGGCTGGCCGGAGTCGCCCTTGATGTGAGGAAGGTGCCTCTGGACATCCCCCTCCATACTCCGTACATGGCTCCGGCCCGCCACGAGGTGGCGGCATGGTGGGCCACGGTCCCCGTCGGGACTCCCACGTGCGTTCTGCTGTCCCCCGTGGACGGCAGGCCCATCTCGGACGGCCCGGCCTTCAAAGCGGCCATGCTCGATTCGCTGGTCTCTCCCACGCGCTGGCAGGACGTCATGGAGCGGCTGAAGGAGTTCCGCGTGGCCTGGGCCCTTGACGTTTCGCCCGGAGGGGAACTGGGCCGCATGTCCAAATGGGCCTTCCGCGAATTGGAGATCCTCCCCGCGTCCCGCCTGTGGAAGGTGGACCGGTGAGCCCGCCCGACCTCCTGGACCGCGCCTGCGAGCGCCTGCGAGCTGCGGGTGAAGCGCAGGCCATCGGAGATTTGGCGGCAGTTCTGCTCCACACGGAGGACTCTCCCGTGGCTCGCCGTGTGCTGGGCTCGCTCCTCGCAAGAGACCCCAGGTTCCGCGTGGAAGGCGGACGGGTCATACTCGCACCGAAGGAGGATGGCCTGGCCGGAGTCTCCCTCTCCGACCTCACCTTCGCCGTAGTGGATTTCGAGACCAACGGGCTTTCCCCCGGCGACCGCGCCATCGAGATCGGCCTCTCCTGTTGGCGGGGCGGCCAGGAGGTGGCATCCTTCGAGAGCCTCCTTGATCCCGGAACAGGCATCGCCCCTTTCGTGACCCGTCTCACGGGGATCCGGGAGGCGGACCTGCGGGGCCGGCCCGCCTTCGAGGAGGTCTTGCCAGAGGTTGCTCCGCTGCTTCATGGAGCGGTTCTCGTGGCCCATAACCTTCCCTTCGACAGACGGGTGCTCCATTCAGAGCTGGACCGGGCCGGGATCAAAGAGCACCGGGACGCCCCCGGAGTCTGCACCCTGCGTCTGGCCCGAAGGCTCTTGCCCAAGGACGACCGCAAAAACCTCGATGCCCTTGCCGAGCGCTTCGGGCTCACCTTCGTCGCGCGCCATCGTGCTCTGGGCGACGCGCAGGTCACGGGGGGCCTCCTTCACCGCTTGCTGGATATGGCCGCCGAGGCGGCGCCCATGGAAACACTGGACCATCTTCTCCAGTTCATGGAGTCGCCCACGCCCGCGCGGGTTCGCGAGGCGCAGGGGAGGCCGGGCACTCCGGGTGCCCCTCTTTGACCTGATCGGAAGAATGGGAGTACCATAAAAGCACTCAGTGGCATGGGTGGGGCCGAATCTCATGAGAGGCAAGGGGGACCATGCGCAAAATCCTGGTTTGCGATGACACGCCGGACATCCTCGAGATGGTCCAGCTCATCCTGGAAGGGGAGGGCTACGACGTTATCACCGCCATGGCGGGCAGAGAGGTCCTCCAGGCCGTGGGACGGGAGCATCCTGACCTGGTTCTCCTGGACCTTCGTATGCCGGGCCTGGACGGCTTCGGGGTGCTGAGGGAACTCCGCCTGAGGGAGGACCAAGCTCCGCCCGTGGTCATCCTGTCCGCCAAAGCCATGGAGGAGGACAGAAATGCGGCTCTCGCCGCCGGTGCCAAGGCCTACCTGGTGAAGCCCTTCACCGTGGCCCAGCTCGTGGGGGCCGTGAAAGACCAGCTTCCAGCCGCCGGCCCCTGATAAGCCCAGAGCGCAAACGCGGAGCTGGAGGGCGGTCAGCCGCGGTCCGAGGCCTGGATGAACCCCAATATCTTATAGATGAGGCGGGCCACCAGAAAATCCGAAGCTACGTGCGTTCGGTCGGGGGCCAGTTCCATCACGTCCATCCCGATGACGGTCCGCTCGGCGCACAGGCGCCTGAGAAAGGCCAGCGTTGGATACCACTGGAGTCCTCCCGGTTCTGGAGTCCCCGTACATGGAACCAAGGATGGATCCAGACCGTCCACGTCCACGGTGAGGTAGACCTTGGGCGGCAGGGCGGCGATGGCCCGGTCCATCCATTCTTCCCCCGCCTGGCATTCGCGGGCCCAGAGCACGGGCCACGTTCCCCGCACTTTCAGGAAGTCCGCCTCCTCCCGAGAGAGGGACCGGATGCCCACCTGCGCCGTGCCCGCGCTGCACCCGACGATGCGCCGCATGACGCAGGCATGGTTGAAGGGCGAGCCCTCATAGGTCTCCCGCAGGTCGGCGTGGGCGTCGATCTGGACGATCCCGATATCTCCGTGGACGTCCCGGTGGGCGAGGAAAGCGGGGAACGTGAGGTTGTGTTCTCCGCCCAGGGCCACGACGAATTTGCCCGCGGCGAGGTAATGGGCTACCGCCTCCTTCACCGTGTCCACCATGGCGCGGGGGCTTGCGTCGTGGAACAGGATGTCTTCCGTGGTGTGGATGCCCGCGTCGCAAGGTTCGAACCCCAGCTCGTCGTCGTAGAGCTCCATGTTTCGTGACGCCTCGATGATGGCTCTCGGTCCGAACTTGGTGCCCTTGCCGTAAGACGTCGTGACTTCATAGGGAAGAGAAAGGACGACGAAGCGGGAGGATTCGAGGCCGGAAAGCTCGGGAGGAAGGCCTCCGAAGTTGTTGGGGTAGTATTCGGGCATGAGATGATCCTCCCTCTCGGAGCTTAAAAACTAGCACGCACCCAGGCCAAAGGACAAGACCGCGCGGCCTTGCCCAACCTTGTTCCGGGACCAGCCGGTGGAGTAAACTCTCCTGCAGGAGGCTCGAGCCATGGTCTTCGGGTGGGGCAAGAGCGAGGACCCCAACGTCCTGATCCAGCAGGGGAACTTCAAGGAAGCGGCCAAGCTTTTGGAAGCCCGGGTGGGGAAAGCCCCGCACGATTTATCCCTCAAGTTGCGCCTGGCGGAGGCCTACGAGGGCGACGGCCGAAAGAGGGACGCCGCGGCCATCTTCCTCGCGGAGGCGGAGGCGCTCCTTCCGGGCGGGGACCGAAATCAGGGACTTGCCCTCCTCCGGAAGGCGGCACGCCTGTTGCCTGAAGACGGCGGCCTCTCTTCACGCATCGCCGACCTTGAGGGAAGGGGAGCGGCGGCCGCCGGTGAGGCGTTCTCCTTCGACGTGGACATGTCCGCGACCGCTTCGGAGGACGCCACACGTTCCATGCCGCCCGTTTCCGCCGGAGCCGCGTCCACGCCGCCGGCGGGTGGCGCGGCGAGCCCTGGAGACAACCCTCGGACTTGGGTGGGGCGCCTGTTCCCCGAGCTCGGTCAGGATCACCTCGCCCTCCTCGCGGCCTCGGCGGCGGAGGTCGGGTTAACTCCGGGAGAGGTTCTCATTCGGGAAGAAGACCGGGGTGATTCGATGTTCATTGTGGTGCGCGGGCGCCTGGAGGCCCGGGGCACCATCAACGGGAAGGACTTGCCCCTGGGGGCCTTTGGACCGGGCGACATCATCGGTGAAGTGGCGTTTCTCAAGAACGTACCGCGGACGGCTACGGTGACCGCGACGGAAAACTCGTTGGTGCTGGAACTTCCCGCGGAGCAGATTCGGGCACATTTTTCGGAGTCTCCCGAAATACAGATTCTCCTCGACGGCATCCTGAATGATCGCGTGGAGAAGACTCTGCAACTCGTGAGGCGACTGGACAAGGGAAGCGATGGCAGTTCTTAAGGTTGAGCTTTACGGCTCGCCCGTCCTGAGGGAGAAGGCGAGACCCGTGGATGCAATCACGCCGGAAATCCAGACCCTGCTGGATGACATGGTGGACACCATGCGGCACGCCCAGGGAGCCGGGCTCGCGGCCAACCAGGTCGGGGTGCCCCTGAGGGTCATCATCGTGGACGTGGGGGCCCACGTAGGGAGGGAAGATCTGGCCTTCCTCATCAACCCCGAATGGGTGTACCAGGAGGGATCCGCCCTCATGGAGGAGGGCTGCTTGTCTATCCCCCAGATCTTCGAGAAGGTGCCCCGTCCCTCCAAAGTGAAGGTGCGTGCCTTGGACCGCCAGGGCAAGCCCTTCGAACTGGAGGGTGAGGAGTTTCTCTGCAAGGCCCTGTGTCACGAGATGGATCACCTCGACGGCGTGCTCTTTATCGACCGTCTGACGCCCCTCAAGCGGGATCTGGTCAAGCGCAAGATCAAAAAACTCATCCGAGAAGGGGAGTGGGACGATCCCTACCCTCTCTCCAAAGCCGCCGGCTAGCAGCCTGCTGAGGTTCCGCCCCGCCGGTCCGCCGCCCGCCCTGAAGAAGCCGGTTTCTGTTACCATGGGGGCGAGGAGCGCACCCTTTGAGCCCTGTTTCTTCGTCCTTACGCGCCGTGTTCATGGGAACGCCAAGCTTTGCCGTGGTCAGCCTCGACGCGCTGCTTACCGCGGGCGTGAGACTCCAGGCGGTGTACACCCAGGCCGACAAGCCCGCGGGCCGCGGCCGGGCCCTGGCGCCGCCCCCCGTCAAAATTAGAGCGCTGGACGCCGGCCTCCGCATCCACCAGCCCGCCACCCTCCGAGCTCCCGAAGTCCTAGAGGACCTCAAGGCGCTGGCGCCGGATGTGATCGTGGTGGCGGCCTACGGAAAGCTTCTTCCCCAGGACGTGCTGGACATTCCCTGCCTGGGATGCGTGAACGTTCACGCCTCGCTCCTTCCTCGCCACCGGGGCGCGTCCCCCATTGCACACGCCATCTGGGCCGGCGATGAAACCGTAGGCGTGTCGCTCATGCGCATGGAAGCCGGACTGGACACGGGGCCCGTCTATGCTGCTCGCGGCATACCCATGCCCGGCGGAGCCACGACGGGCCTCCTCACGCCGGTCCTGGCACGCCTTGGGGCCGGCCTGCTGCTCGAGACGCTGGAGGGCCTTGAAAAGGGGACCGCGGCACCGAAAGCGCAGGACGACTCTCTCGCCACGCTCGCGCCGCGCCTCAAAGCCGATCAAGGAAAGCTGGACTTTTCCCTTACCGCGCCGCAACTTGAGCGTCAAATCAGGGCCTTCGATCCCTGGCCTGGAACCTATTTCGAATTCCACGGCGAGCGCATTAAGGTGCTCTCCTCCGCCGTGGGCAGTCTCTCTCCCGAGGGTTCGTCCCCCGGCGACGTGATGAGCGGCCCAGGATTGACTGTAGCCTGCGGCGGCGGCACTACCCTCATTCTTCGTACCCTTCAACGGGCCGGCAAGCGGCCCCTTCCCTCATCGGAGGTCCTCCGTGGATTCAAAATCCCCGCCGGGGCGCGGCTCTAGCGATCATCCTAGAGGCGGTGGCACCGGCCAGCGCCCCAGATCAAACGGCAAACCCTCTGGCCAGCCCCGGCCCTCCGGAGGCCGGCCATTCAAGAAAGCCTCACGGCCTCCACAGGCAAGCGGAGAGAGGCGCGATCACGAGGACCGTAACGATCGCGGGCCCTCCTCAGGCTCACGCGGGGCCGGAAAGCCGGGCACGGACCGGCGGGAGGAGCGTAAGCCTTATCCCAAGCGGTACGAGGACCGGAAGCCCGGTGAGGCGGGGCGCGGGGAGCGCAAGCCCTTCGTGCCGCGCGGCGGGGCCGGAAGGCCGAGCACGGACCGGCGGGATGAGCGCAAGCCCTATCCCAAGCGGTATGAGGACCGGAAGCCCGGTGAGGCGGGCCACGGCGAGCGCAAACCCTTCTCACCGCGCGGCGGGGCCGGAAAGCCGGGCACGGACCGCCGGGAGGAGCGTAAGCCCTATCCCAAGCGGTACGAGGACCGGAAGCCGAGTGAGGCGGGGCGCGGCGAGCGCAAACCCTTCTCACCGCGCGGCGGGGCGGGAAGGCCGAGCACGGACCGGCGGGAGGAGCGTAAGCCCTATCCCAAGCGGTACGAGGACCGGAAGCCCGGTGAGGCGGGGCGCGGGGAGCGCAAGCCCTTCGTGCCGCGCGGCGGAGCGGGAAGGCCGAGCACGGACCGGCGGGAGGAGCGCAAGCCTTATCCCAATCGGCCCGCGCCCGGCCGCAGTGATGTCGCCCCGGGTGCTACGCCCCGCCCCGTCACGGTTTCTCCAGGGCCCGATCGTCCCGTTCAACCCCTTCACACGTCTAATCTCCGTGGAAAAGCGGCCCTTCTCCTCGAGGAGGTTCTCGACCGGCGCCAGTCTCTCAAACGCGTGCTGCAGCGAGAGCAAGAGAGGCTCCAACGGGAGGACGACAGGGCCCTCCTTAAGGAAATGGTGAGCGGTGTGGTTCGCCATCTCTCCCTGGTGGACCGGGTGCTTTCCGCCTCGGTGAAACGGGGCCTGTTTGAAACTCAGAGCGAACTCCTTCACATCCTTCGGGTGGGCGTTTTCCAAATCCTCTTCTTGGAGCGGGTCCCCCTCTATGCCGCGGTGGACCAGTGCGTGGAGGCGGCCAAGCCCCTGAACCCGGGGGCGGGCGGTTTCGTGAACGGCATCCTCCGGGCGGTGGCCGACGGCAAGGAAGGGTGGCTGGCGTTACCCGAGGGCCACGATGCGGAAGCGGTGACCCTCCGGACGGGCATGCCCCCCTGGCTGGTCCATCGCTACTTGGACCGGTTCGGGCTTGAGATGGGTGAGAAGATCCTGGCGGCGCTCCAGAACCCAGCTCCAACGGCCCTGGTCTTTCCCTCGGAAGCGGCTCACAAGGAGGCGGCCCCCCTATTGGAGTCAGAAGGGTGGACGCTGGCGCCCGACGGGGCCCTTCCCCTTACCTTCACCGTGGGTAAGGGCAATCCGGCCTTCTCGGAAGCCTTCAAAAAGGGCCTTTTCTACATCATGGACCCGGCCTCCCAGGGGCCTGCGGCACTGGTTCCGCTCAAGGGCGGGGAGCGGGTTCTGGATCTGTGCGCCGCGCCCGGCGGTAAGACCATCCTTCTATCCCATCGCCTGAAAAAGGGGGGATGGGTTCTTTCCACCGACGTGAACCGTCGGCGCCTTAATCACCTCAAGGAGAACATCGGCCGCCTCCAACTCGCCAACGTCAGAATGGCGCAGGTGGACGTGGAAGCCCCCTTGCCTTTCGTCCAGGCTTTTGACGTGGTGGTGCTGGATGCGCCGTGTTCCTCCATGGGCACCCTTCGAAGGAACCCCGAGATCCGCTGGCAGGTGGCCGAAACGGACCTGGCTTGGAGGACGATCAAGCAGGTGGCCTTCCTGGATAAGGCCGCGGCCGCCTTGGTGCCTGGTGGGACCCTCGTCTATTCCGTGTGCAGCATCGAGCAGGAGGAGACGACGGCGGTGATCGCGTCTTTCCTCGAGAACCACCGCGACTTTTCGGCCGTCAAGTTCAAGGCTCCAGCGGGATGGAAAAACCTCCTCACGAAGGCGGGGCCGGGTCAGGTCTACCTCCTCCCCCACCTTCATTCCTGGGATGCCTTTTTCGTGGCGGTCCTTCGTAAGGGGAGCGCCGATTCAGCGGCTGAGCCTGAATCAGAGGCCGAGCCAGAGGAGTAGCCCATGGCGCTCGTTTCCTTGGAGAGCAGGCTGTCTGTGGGCGGCGCTGGGATCCCGGTCACGTTCATCCACGGCTTTCCGCTGGATGGGCGCATGTGGGCTCCACAGGAAAGCGTGGACTGGGGCCGGCCCGTGTTGATCCCTGATCTGGCGGGCTTCGGGGCCTCGCCCTGGCCCGAGGGTGGGGCCTCCATCGAAGATCAAGCCCGGATGGTGGCCGGCACCCTGGACGAAAGAGGTGTGGAGCGCACGGTCCTGTGCGGGTTTTCCATGGGCGGTTACGCGGCCCTCGCCGCCGCGGCGCTCTTCCCGGGGCGCGTGGCCGCTCTGGTCCTCGTGGACACGCGAGCCGCCGCGGATGGGGCGGAGACGAAGGCCGCGAGAGAGCAGACCGCCGCCAGGATCTTGAAGGAAGGCACGGGATTTCTCGTTTCGGACATGCTCGGCAAGGTCCTATGCCGGAAAACCTTGGATGAAAACGGAGCGCTGGTGAGCCGGGTCCGAGCCATCATGGCTGCCCAAAAGCCCGACGCCATGGCGGGGGCACTCCTCGCCATGAGGGACCGTCCCTCCAGGGAGGAGGCTCTCGGGCGCCTCGCGTGTCCCGTCCTGGTCATCGTGGGCGCTGAAGATTCAATCACCCCCCCGGCCGAAGCGCGGGCCATGGCGGGCATGGCCGTGGACGGCAATCTGGTGGAGATTTCGGGAGCCGGCCATCTCAGCAGTATGGAGGCGCCGGAAGAAGTTAACGCGGCGCTCATGACCTTCTTGAAGAGACTGTCCGGCTGATTCGTTCCCCTGCGCCGATCACCCCGGCGGCACGATCCCTAGAAAATTCAAGAGCGTGGCGAAATCCTTGGGAAGCGGGGCCTGGAGGATGATCTCCGGGGCCGCTTCCGAGGAGGGGAGGTGCAGGCGCCACGCGTGAAGGAGGGGGCGGGCGGCCTGGAGGTGCTCACGGAGAGATTGGTCCCGGAGAGATCTGTGCCGGGGGCCGCCGTAGAGGTCGTCACCCACGATGGGATGGCCCGCCTGGGCGCAGTGGACTCGCAGTTGATGGGTGCGTCCCGTCTCCGGCTGCAAGGACAGAAGGGAGACGTACTTCGACTTGGTGAGGAGGCTGAAGGCACTTGCGGAGGGCTTGCCATCGGGCTCCACGGCCATCCGTCTGCGATCCTTGCGGTCGGGCCCAAGCGGCCAGTCCCAGCGCCCCTCGCGGGGATGGGGACAGCCCCACACCAAGGCCAGGTAGGTTTTCTTCGCACGCCGCTCCACGAGGATCTGGACGAGGGCCTGATGGGCTTCCGGATCTTTGGCCAAAAGGATCAGCCCCGAGGTTCCCACGTCGAGGCGGTGGACCAGGAAAAGGCTCTCGGCCGGGGTATAGATGGCCGCGCGGTCCTTGGGACGAAGGGAGTCCAGAAGGCGGGCGACGGCTTCGCCAGGTTTGGTCTTGGGCGTCGCCAAGCTCACGCCCGAGGCCTTGTTGATAGCGAGGATGCGTTCGTTTTCCCAGATGAGGGTACTGGTTTTGGGGTGGGCCTGGCTCATTCTAGAGTCGATTTGGCTTGCCTTGGGCATGGCTCCTCCCTCGGGTGGCACCGCCTGAGAGGAAGGGTCGAGTTCGCATCAGTCCTCCCTCTCGTGCACGATGGCACTCACAATTAAATGATACTCCATTTAGCCATACCAGCCAAGAAAAAAGAAAATAATCTACAGTAGATAATGGCTCCGTTTTGTGGGGCTAATCCATGGCGGCCAGAGGAAAAGTTGAAGCAATAAACTGCAAGATCTGAGCTGCCACCACCTCGGGTTTTTCGATGGGCACCATGTGCCCGGAGCCGCGCAGAATGACCAAATCTGAACCAGGGACGAGGCCGTGTGCATATCGGCATTCAGGAAGGAATGGATCTTCATCACCGACCACGAACTGGACCGGCATGGTGAGCTTCGACGCCAAATGGGACACATCGATCTCGCGCCGGGGCGTCAGGGAAATGAGGTCCGCGCCCGCATACCCCTCCATGGCCCGATGAAGGCGGCGGACGCCCTCCACGGAGGTGCGGAGCCGGCCGAAAAGTTTGCTTTGGGCGAGATAGGTGAGGGCGGCGGGGATGCCCTCCTTGGCGGCCATGTCACGGGCCTTCACGACCCACGCCTGGGCGATGGGACGAAAAGAACGGACTCCCTCCGGGGCTCCGTGGGGTTCCGCGGAGCCGATGGCCGTCACCGAGAGGACGTTGTGAGGGTAGAGCATGGCAAACATGCAGGCGATCCGGGCCCCCTTGGAATGGCCCACGAGGTGAGCCCTCTCCAACCGCAGATGGCCCATGAGGGCGGCGAGGTCTTCGATATCGGCCGCCCGGGAGTATTCAAGGGAAGGATCGGAGATGGACTGGCCAGCGCCGCGCACGTCGTACTTGATAACTTTGAGAGACGAGCCGAGGGACTCGTCCACCCCGTCCCACAGGTGGGTGTTGAGGGTCCAGCCGGGAATGAGGATCGTGGGGGCGCCCTCACCCAAGGCCTCGTAATACAGGCGGACAGGTCCAAGATCAGCGAAGGGCATGGGCGGCGTGGGTGGCGGGGAGCGTCAAAGATGCCTGTTTTGAAGGGACAAGTTCTTCCATCGGCGTCAGGGCGCGGACCGGAGAAACGCCCCATGATCCCTCAGCCAGGCTCTGTGAGCCGAAAACGAGGGGCAGAAGGACGCCACGAGTTCCCAGAAGCGCCACCCATGGTTGGGGTGGCGCAGGTGGCACAGTTCGTGGATGACCACGTAGTCCAAGACGGCTGGAGGCGCCAGGACTAGCCGCCAGTTGAAGGTCAAGGTTCCACGCCCCGTGCATGCACCCCATCTCGTTTTCTGGTCCCGTACCTCCACGCGCTTGGGCCGCACGGCGATCTGCTCGGCCAGCGACGCAACTCTGCGCAGGAAGATTTCCTTGGCGCGGGCGCGGAACGAGGCCTCGAGAATGGGGCCCAGCGGCGACTCGTCATTTCGGGGCACTTGCACCAGGAGGTGGTCCCGGTGCCATTCCACCAAGGGAGCGGAACAGGCGCAGTTTCGCACCTTCAGGGACAGGGGGCGGCCCCGGTAGACCACGGTTCTGCCCGTCCCCAAGGGCGGGCCCGCCTTGGCGAGGCGATCCTCCCGCTCGGCGAGGCGGTTGAGGACCCAGTCCTGGTGCCGTCTCAGGAACTCCGTGGCACGGGACGTGCTGGCCCACCTGGGTAGCACGAGGACGAGGCCTGCCTGGTCTTCCATTTTGATCCAAACCCGCCGCGCTCGGGCGTTCTTGCGGATCGTGAATGGCACCCTGACGCCACCCATAACAACCTGATAAGAAACGACTTCCTTGGGGGCAGGCTTACTCACGGGGCACCTCGTCGAGCCAAGAGGCCCCAGAATGGCATGGGGTATCGGTAAATGCAAGGGAGCGGGACAGGGGACAAGGGGACGGGAGACAGCCGTGAAAAGGCCCGTTAGCTGTCACCTCATGGCCTGTGGTCCGGTATTTTTCCGAAAGCTCGGAGCCAACAACCCACAGGTAGCAGTCCCGGTCCCACGCAACCCCCCCGCTCAGGCGAGAGAGGGTTTGTCCAGGGCACCCCAGAGGTGCACCAGGTGCAAACCCGTTTCGGCCGAATGAACCATCCACTCCAGGCTGGCCCACTCCTTGTGCCCATGGAAATTCACGCCGCCCGCAAAGATGTTGGGCGTAGGCAGGCCCTTAAAGCAGAGGGCCGAACCGTCCGTGCCGCCGCGGATATAGCTGAGGATGGGTTCTATGCCCGCCCGCTTCACGGCCTCCGTGGCCAAATGGACCACTTCAGGGTAGCGGTCCAGGACCGTTTTCATGTTCCTGTAAGACTCCTGGATGAGGACGTCGGCTTTGAGCCCCGGGAAGGCTTCTTCCGTTTCCTTGGCCAAGCGCAAGAGATCCTCTTCACGGGCTTCCAGGTCGGGGACCGTAAAGCCCCGCACGAGGAACTTCACCGCCACCTTGCCCACTTCACCGTTCACGACGTAAGGGTGAAGGTAGGGCTCGCGCTTCTCGGTGGTCTCGGGAAGAAAGTCCTTGGGGAGGCGCTCCAGGAGATGGGCGGCGGCGCGGAGGGCGTTCACCATCTTGCCCTTGGCCACGCCGGGGTGAACGTCCACGCCCGTAAAGGTCACCGTTGCCGAGTCCCCGCAGAACGTCTCCGTCTCGATCTCGCCGGCCACCGAACCGTCGAAGGTGTAGGCGGCGTGAGCTCCGAAGCGGCCCACGTCAAAGAACCGGGTTCCCGTGCCCGTCTCCTCGTCTGGCGTGAACCCGAAGCGGACCTTTCCGTGGGGCACTTCCGGGTGCCGCAGGAACCATTGCGCCAAGGCCATGAGAACGGCGACCCCCGCCTTGTCGTCGGCACCCAGCAGGGTCGTACCGTCGCTGGTGACCAAGGTGTGGCCGACGCACCGCTGGAGGAGGGGGTTTTTGTCGGCCTCGATGCACACGCCCGGCGTACCAGGGAGAGGGATGTCCCCGCCGCCGTACGTTTTGTGCACCTGGGGCTTCACGTCCTTGCCCTCGGTCCCGCAGTAGGTGTCCACGTGCGCCAGGAGCCCGAGGACGGGCGCCGACCTGCCGGCGGGCAGGTTGGAGGGGAGGGTGCCGAAGACATATCCGAATTCCGTGACTTCCACTTCCGCCAGGCCCATGGCGGCCATCTCCTCAGCCAGAAGCTTGAGGAGATCCCATTGGCCCGCGGTCGAGGGGAAGGTTTCGGAGGTTTCGCTGGAGCGGGTATCGATTTGAACGTACCGCAGAAAGCGGTCGAGAAGCTCCTGCGTCTCTGCGGCGGTGAAAATAAAGGCGGGCAACGGGTTGCTGGGCATCGAATCCCCTCGTGAAAGAAGGAGCGGACAAGCGGAAGTGAGCCAACAAGAGAAGGCGGAACCGGAGCGAAACTGGCATGTCCCGCGGGGCTCTCCGGTTCCGTGCCCTCCCGTGTTCTCGCCCGCTCCGCTACTTGTAGCTCTGAAGCACCTTCATGTAGTTGGCGCGCTCGAATGCTGCCGGTTCGGGGCAGTTCCGCTGGCTCATGCTGCCTTTCATCTGAGTGACGGATTCGTAGTCGTGTTCCGCCATCCAAGACTCCATGCCCTTAAGCATTTCCGTGCCCCGTTTGACTCCGTGCACGATGAGAGCCGAGCACACTTGAACGCAGCTCGCTCCCGCCATGACGGTCTTGATCACGTCCTCGGCGCGATGGACGCCGCTGGACCCCGCGATGTCCGCGGCCACCTGTCCGTAAAGGATGGCGATCCACCTCAGCGGCAGGCGCATCTCCGAAGGCGAGGATAGGACCAGATTGGGAACGACTTCGAGGGTGTCCAGGTCAATGTCGGGCTGGTAGAACCGGTTGAAGAGGACGAGGCCGTCCGCGCCCGCGTTCGAAAGCTGCCGGGCCGTGAAGGCCATGTTGCTGAAAAACGGGCTGAGCTTGAGGGCCACGGGGATGGTCACGGCGGCTTTCACGGCCTTGAGCGCGTCCACGTACATCTGTTCGATCTCGCCGCCGGACAAGGCCGGGTTCGCGGGAACGTAATAGATATTCAGCTCGATGGCGTCGGCTCCCGCTTCCTGCATCTTGCGCGCGTACTCCATCCACCCGCCCGCGGAAACGCCGTTCAGGCTCGCGATGACGGGGATGGAGACTTTGGCCTTGGCTTTGGCGATGTACTCCAGATACTCCTCGGGGCCTTTGGTGAACTCGGAAGGCCTCGGGAAGTAGGAGAGCGCTTCGGCGAAGCTTTCGGTCCCTTGTGTGAGGTAGTGATCCAGCTCGCCTTCGTCGTGGCGGATCTGCTCTTCAAAAAGCGAGTCGAGGACCGCCGCGGAGATGCCGGCGTCTTCCATGTGGCGCAGCGTGTCCAGATCCCGCGAAAGGGGTCCCGCTCCCGCCACGAGCGGGTTCTTGAGCTTGAGTCCGAGGTACGTCGTTGAAAGGTCCATCGTCTCCCCCTCATTCAGGAGTTTTCCCGTCGGTTCTTACTCGTGATGCCCGTCCTGGCCGTCCCCGTAGTTGATGGCCGCAAGCTGCTCGTACACCTGCCACCGCTGGAGGTTCTCCTTCTGCGCCGCGTCCATGAGGCGCTTGGCGGCCTCGGGATGGCTCTTGGTGAGCATCTTAAACCGGGTTTCCTTCATGGCGTAGTCCGAGAAAATCATCTTCGGTGCTTTGGAATCGAGCTTGAGCGGATTCTTGCCGGCCAGGGCCATCTCCGGATTGTAGCGGAAGAGCGGCCACGCGCCGCACTCCACCGCCTCCTTCTGGTGCTGCATGCCCTCGGTCATGTTAAAGCCATGGGCGATGCAGTGGCTGTAGGCGATGATGAGGGAGGGCCCGTCGTAAGCTTCCGCCTCGAGGAAGGCCTTCACCGTCTGGTTGTCGTTGGCTCCCATGGCGACCCGGGCCACGTAGATGTTCCCGTAGGTGACGGCCAGCAGGCCCAGGTCCTTCTTGGGCAGAGATTTGCCGCCCGCGGCGAACTTGGCCACGGCCCCCGTGGGGGTTGATTTGGAGCATTGCCCGCCCGTGTTGGAGTAGACCTCCGTGTCCAGGACGAGGACGTTCACGTTGCGGCCCGAGGCCAGGACGTGGTCCAGGCCGCCGTACCCGATGTCGTAGGCCCAGCCGTCGCCGCCCACGATCCAAACGCTCTTCTTCACCAGGGCGTCGGCCACGGACAGGAGGTTGAGGGCGTCCGCGTCCTTGGCTCCCGCCAGGACCTGCTTGAGAGAGAACAGGCGGGACCGCTGGCGGGCGATGCCCAGCTCGTCCTTCTGGGGCTCCTCCAGGAGGCCCTTCACCAGCTCTTCACCCATGCGGCCGGTGAGTTTCTTCAAAAGCTCCCGGGCGTATTCGTTCTGCTTGTCCACCGTGAGGCGGAAGCCGTAGCCGAACTCCGCGTTGTCCTCAAACAGGGAGTTGCTCCACGCGGGGCCGCGTCCTTCCGGATTGACGGCATAAGGGGTGGTGGGCAGGTTGCCGCCGTAGATGGAGGAACATCCCGTGGCGTTGGCGATGATGGCGCGGTCTCCGAAGAGCTGAGTGAGGAGTTTGATGTAGGGCGTCTCGCCGCAGCCGGCGCACGCGCCTGAGTACTCGAAAAGGGGCTGGAGGAACTGGGATCCCTTCACCGTATCGATCTTGACCGCCGTCCGGTCCACTTCGGGAAGGGCGAGGAAGAACGTATAGTTGGCCCGCTCCGGCTCGCGCAGAGGGAGCTGGTCCGCCATGTCCAGGGACTTGTGCTTGACGTTACTCTTGTCCTTGGCGGGGCAGATGAAAACGCACTCGCCGCAGCCCGTGCAGTCCTCCGGGGCCACCTGGACGGTGTACTTCATCCCCTTGAACTCCTGCCCCTTGTAATCCATGGACTTGTAGGTGGGGGGGGCGTCCTTTAGGAGCGCTCCGCCGTACACCTTGATGCGGATGGCGGCGTGGGGGCACACGAGAGCGCACTTGCCGCACTGGATGCAGATCTTCTCGTCCCAAACGGGAATCTCCAGGGCGATGTTCCGCTTCTCCCACTGCGCCGTGGCCGTGGGGAAGGTCCCGTCCGCGGGCATGGAGGAGACGGGCAGGTCGTCACCTTCATTGGCGATGATCTTGGCCAGCACGTTGCGGACATAGTCGGGCGCCTGAGCGGACACCACGGGCGGCTTGTCGAAGGAGCTCGTGGCCGCTGCGGGCACGGCCACCTCGAAGAGGTTGGCCAGGGTCTGATCCACCGCCTCGAAGTTCTTCTTGACGATTTCCTCGCCCTTGGCGCCGTAAGTTTTCTTGATGGCCTTCTTGATGGCGGCGATGGCGTCGTCCTTGGGGAGGACGCCGGAGATGGCGAAGAAGCACGTCTGCATGATGGTGTTCACCCGCCCGCCCATGCCCGCGTCCTTGGCCACTTTGTACCCGTCGATGACGTAGAACTTGATCTTCTTGTCGATGATCTGCTCCTGGACGCTGCGCGGGATTTTGTCCCAGACCTCCGCGGGCCCGTAGGGGCTGTTGAGGAGGAAGACGGAACCTTGCGCCGCGGCCCTGAGCATGTCGAACTTCTCGAGGAACACGAAGGCGTGGCAGGCCACGAAGTTGGCCGAAGATACGAGGTAGGTGGAACGGATGGGGCGGGGCCCAAAGCGGAGGTGGGACACGGTGATGGAGCCCGCCTTCTTGGAGTCGTAAACGAAGTATCCCTGGGCGTAGTTTTCGGTCTCCTCGCCGATGATCTTGATGGAGTTTTTGTTGGCGCCCACGGTGCCGTCCGAGCCCAGGCCGTAGAAGTGGCAGCGGATGACCCCTTCGCCCTCCGTGATGAAGTGGGGGTCGTAGGCCAGGCTCAGGTGTGTCACGTCGTCCTCGATGCCCACGGAGAAGTGGTTCTTGGGCGCGGGGGCGGCGAGGTTGTCAAAGACCGCCTTCACCATGGCCGGGGTGAACTCTTTGGAGGAGAGGCCGTAGCGGCCCCCCACGACCTTCGGGAAGGCGAAGGGCAGGGTGCCCAGGTTCAGGCGCTCGCCCAGAGCCGTCAGGACGTCCTGGTACATGGGCTCGCCCGCGGCTCCCGCCTCCTTGGTGCGGTCCAGGACCGCCAGGGACTTCACGGTTTTCGGCAGGGCCTCCAGGAACGCATCGGCGGAGAAGGGCCTGAAGAGGCGGACCTTCAGGAGGCCCACCTTCTCGCCGCGGGCCGTGAGGTACTCCACGGCTTCGTGAGCCGTCTCGGCCCCGGAGCCCATCATGACGATCACGCGGTCCGCATCCGGCGCGCCCACGTAGTCGAAGAGCCGGTACTGGCGGCCCACCACTTTGGCGAAGGCGTCCATGGCCTTCTGCATGATGGCTGGGAACGCCGTATAGTAGGGGTTGCAGCGCTCTCTCGCCTGAAAGTAGACATCGGGGTTTTGGGCCGAACCTCGGAGGACGGGACGATTGGGCGAGAGGGCGCGGGCCCGGTGGGCGCGCACGAGCTCGTCATTGATCATGGCCCGCATGTCCTCTTCGGTGAGCTGCTCGATCTTCTGGACCTCGTGGGAGGACCGGAAGCCGTCGAAGAAGTGGAGGACCGGGATGCGTCCCTCGAGCGTGGCGGCCTGAGCGATGAGGGCCATGTCCATGACTTCCTGAACCGAGGCGGAGCTGAGCAGGCTCCAGCCCGTGGATCGGACGGCCATGACGTCGCTGTGGTCGCCGAAGATGGAGAGCGCGTGGGCCGCCACCGTGCGTGCCGACACGTGGAAGACCGTGGAGGTGAGCTCCCCGGCGATTTTAAACATGTTGGGAATCATGAGGAGGAGGCCCTGGGAGGCCGTGAAGGTGGTGGTGAGAGCCCCCGTCTGGAGGGCACCGTGCACGGCGCCCGAGGCGCCGCCTTCACTCTGAAGTTCGACCACCGATGGAACCGATCCCCAGAGGTTGGTCTTGCCTTCGGAGGACCACTGGTCGGCCCATTCGCCCATGTTGGAGGAGGGCGTGATGGGATAAATGGCGCACACCTCGTTGACCTTGTGAGCCACGTAAGCAGCGGCTTCGTTTCCGTCGATGGTGACCTTTCGCCTGGTCATGCAGACTCTCCGTGCTTGAAGGCATCCCGCCTGGCCCGCCCCGGCCGTCCTGCGTCGTCAGGCCGCAGGTCCGGGGCGACCGAACGGCCCTGGGGGGCGCCGGTTCTGTATCCCGCGTTCCTCTGGAGAACGGGTTTTTCACCCCTCCGCCCAGAGGCATCCTCTGGTGCGGTCCGAAAAGGAAGCCATTATAGGCCGCCGCCCTCGGAACGCCAAGACGGGCTGGAGTGCTGGGCGCCCAAACCTCATAACTCTGGGGTATTTCCCCCAACGCGAGGGCGGATCGCGCTGCCGGTCAGGGTCACCGCGAGGCCAAAGCATCTCCACTACATCAAGTTTGAGCCTTGACAGCCCTGGACGTCATATCTATTCTATCGGAAGTATAAGGAGGCCCGTCCATGGCCGCGGCATGGCTCTTTCTAAGCGTGGGGCCAGGGTTGGAAGTGGCCCTTCCCCAGGGGACCGTGCACCGGCTCGTGCACCGGGACGATCCGGAATTTAAATCCCTGCTGCCGGAATCCCTTGACCTGGCCGCCATCTTGGGCAGTGCTCCCGACCCGCTTCTCCCCGGGATACTCATACGCCTGGCTTCGGGCGCCATCTGGCGGGCAGGCGATGCCACCCTTCACCGGTCCGATGAAGCACTGCGCTACATCGCCCTCTCCCCGGACCTTTTCGCCCTACAGCCGCCTTGGTGCAGGGGAATCCTGGAAGGGGGAGGGCGATGGGCCTATGTGGTTGATGAAGAGGCGTTGCGCCGTGCCGCCCCTTGACCAGGGAACCCTCGTCCTGGCGTGCGGGCCCCGCGTGCTCGGATTTCCCGGCGAGGCCGTGCGGGAGATCAGAAACTGGCAGGCTCCGAGGCCGCTGCCTGGAGCGGCACCGTGGCTCGGCGGGCTCCTGTCCGAAGACGGGGTACCATGGCCCTTCCTCAGGACGAATTTCTGGGGAGAGTCCCCGAAGCTTCCTGAGGTTTTCGTGCTTCTTGCGTGGGGAGAACGGGTGTTGGCCGTGCCTGGAAGGGACCCATGGATGGTCCGGCCCACCCCGCCGTCGGGTCCGCCGGAGTGGGGCGACGGGCCTTGGGCGGGCACCATGGAAGCCGGAGGCATGAAGGTCGCCTTGGTGGATCTTCGGCAACTTTACTTGATGCTGGGACTGCACTAGAATGAAGGCAGGAAGGATAAGGGGGTCCTGATGACGAGAAAACTGCTGCTCGCCGATGACAGTGTCACGATCCAGAAGGTGGTGGAGCTCACCTTCGCGGATGGCAACTATCAGGTGCAGTGTGTCTCCAACGGCAAAGCCGCCGTTCAGAAGATTCAGGACGACCGCCCAGACATCCTTTTGTGCGACGTCATCATGCCCGAAATGAACGGCTACGACGTTGCTTCCTTCGTGAAGCGGAATCCTGCCTATTCTGCCATTCCGGTCATTCTTCTGACGGGAACCTTCGAGCCCTTTGATGAAGAAAAGGCCCGCTTGTCCGGCGCCGATTCCTATATCACCAAGCCCTTTGATTCCAAAATGCTCGTGGATAAAGTGGAAGAGCTCCTGAGCAAGCGCGTCGCCTTCGACGCCTCCTCCACGGGCAGCGCTCAAGTGTTCCACAGCCGCACCGAGTTCACGCTGGGAGGCCCTGAGGCTTCAAGCGAACTGGAGTTTCCCGTGGCCCATCTCGAGGCCCAAGAGGGGCAGCTTCTTCATGCGGAAAGGGAGCTCCTTCCGACGGAGGGGGAGGAATCGCCTTTCGCTGCCTCCGAACCTGAACCGGCCGTGGACGTGGAAGCGGGCCGCCAAGCCCTTCACCGGGAGGCGGAAGGCTTGGATTTCAGGCAAGCGCTGCCCGAGGCCGCCCCCGTTGTGGAAGCCATGACCTCCGCTTCCGCTCCGGCCGTGGCCGACATGGCCCCCGCCGATGAGACGGAAATACCCGAGGCGGCCTTCGATGGCATCCTTGAACCCGAATCGCCCCAAGCTCCTTTGACGGCCCAGGCGTCCGCCGCTGCCCCTCCGCCTCCCGTGCCAACTGCGCCTCCTGCGGAGGTACCCGCCGCGCCGGCCGAGGACGAAACCTGGCCTTTGGAGACGCCCGTCCCCGAAGCCCCCGAGCCGATGCCCGAACCCGTTCAGGAAAGCGTGAGCGGCGCCGAGGACTGGGGCCAGGGCCAAACGCTGGGCAGCACTCCGGAAGCGATGCTGGACGTGCCCGAGGACATGGACGTTACGAGCGCGGCTCCCGCCATTCAGGTGGAACCGGCGGCTCCA
The DNA here is from genome assembly GCA_021833665.1 of Acidobacteriota bacterium. Taxonomy (GTDB): domain Bacteria; phylum Acidobacteriota; class UBA4820; order UBA4820; family DSQY01; genus JAKAJA01. The sequence goes on along the minus strand of JAKBES010000016.1, from coordinate 1,710 downwards.
TGGATGGAGCCGGCACCGCCGGCCTCCGAGTCGCTGGTGGTCCACGATCTCACGGAGCAGCAATCCATGGTGGCCGAGGCTCAGGCATTGATCGAGCAGGCCCCAGCGGTCCATCCGGACGTGCCCTTCATGGTGGAACCCCCGGAGCCGATTACGGGCGCCTACGAGATGAACGCCCCCGCCAAGGCTGATGGCGAGCCGTGGGAGACCATCCGTGAGGAACAGCCCTTGCAGCCCGAAGAAGGGGTTGAGACCGATCTGGCGGTGTTGGCGCCTCCCGTCGCGTCGCTCGGCGCCGTTGGCTTCGCGCCGGAACAGGTGACGGAGATCGCGCCCGCCGCCGTGCACGATGAGCCGGTCCTCGATCCTTCGGGGGCCTTGCCTGAGCCGAGCGAAGAAACCGCGAGCGCGGAACCCGAGCCCGAGCCCGAGCCCGAGCCCGAGCCCGCTCCGACACCCTCCGCGCCCGTCCCGGTGCTGGACCGGGAGGCGCTCGAAGAGGACGTGCGGCGCAGGGTGGAAGACCTCCTGCCCGGGCTCGTGGCCACCGCCCTCCCGGGCATCCTTCGCGCGCGGCTGGACGAGACCCTTCCCGGTTTGGCCAGGGCGCATGCCGCGGAGACGGTGCCCGATATGGTGCGCCAGGCCGTTGGGGATGCTCTTCCGGCCATGGTTCCGGCGGCCCTCGAGCCGGCCGTGCCCGGCCACGTTCGCTCCGTGGCCGAGGAGATGGCTCCCCGAATCATCGAACAGACCGTCAACTCGTTGGCGCCGCCGCTGATGGAGAAGCTGGTGCGGGAGATGCTTCCCGAGATGGTTCGGCAGGTGGCGTGGGAAGTCATACCCGAATTGGCCGAGTCCATCATCAAACGGCGCATCCACGAACTGGAGTCGGAATCGGGCTAGGCCCTTCCGAAGAGCGGGGCGGAGCGGTCCATGCGGTTGGCCGCTCATGGGGCTCCGGACGAGCATACGGTGCGGACGGAAACAGGGGTTCGCCCCTGTTTTCGTCTTAAAAATGCAGGGAGCATTTTCTCACCTTCCATCACGTAGAGGTTCAGCATGGACATCCCCAAGCAGTACGACCCGAAGGCCTGCGAGGAGCGTTGGTACCAACACTGGGAGGCGAGCGGCTACTTCAAGGCCGACCCTTCCTCGGGCAAGCCTCCTTACGTCATCGTCATTCCACCGCCCAACGTCACGGGGGTTCTGCACACGGGCCACGCTATGTTCGTGACGCTCCAGGACGTCCTGATCCGCTGGAAGCGGATGCAAGGCTTTGACGCCCTCTGGCTTCCCGGAACAGACCACGCTGGGATCGCCACGCAGATGGTGGTGAGCAAGGAGCTGGAGAAGGAAGGCCTTCACCGCCACGACCTGGGCCGGGACGAGTTTATCCAAAGGGTGTGGGAGTGGAGGAAGGAAAAGGGGGACACCATCCTCCTTCAGCTTCGCCGCCTGGGGGCATCGTGCGATTGGTCCAGGACCCGCTTCACCCTCGACAAGGATCTCTCCAAAGCAGTCCGAAAGGCCTTCGTGGACCTCTACAAGGAGGGCCTCATCTACCGCGGGCACTACATGATCAACTGGTGCCCCAAGTGCGGCACCGCCCTCTCGGACCTAGAGGTGGAGCACGCCGAAACGCAGGGGCACCTGTGGCACGTCCGGTATCCCCTGCAGGGAGGCAAGGAGGGCGAGGGCGTGGTGGTT
>JAKBES010000209.1 GCA_021833665.1 Acidobacteriota bacterium | reverse complement strand
CGACCAGGGCGGGTTCATCCAGAGCCTGGATGGCCGCGCCCTCGGCCTCCTCGCCATGGATCTGGGCGCGGGCCGCAGGGACCGGACCGATGTGCTGGATCTGGGCGTGGGGATCCGGGTCGCGATCCGCGTGGGCCAGTCCGTCCAGCCCGGCGACCTGCTCTTCCAGGCGCACACCAAAGCCGGCGTCCGGCTCGATCCCGCCCCCTACCGCGCCACCCTGGACCTGGGCCCCGCCCCGGTCGCCCCCCGCCCCTGGCTGCTGGACACCCTGTAGGGTCCGCCTTCCCCGCGTTCACGCCTGCCCACGCTAGCCTCGGCCTAGCGGGCTGCACTCTAAATGCTGGGATTGTTGAACGAAACCGCTCTGCGGCGGGGGAGGGTTGTATCGGCAGCCCGGTCGTTAAAGACGGCTGGCGCGGGAGGTCGAATGCAGGCCCCTTGGTCATCGCGGTGTATGAGGCACCGCCCATGACCAAGGGGGTACTGCATGAAGGCAGCCAGTTTATCTTTGTCCCGGCTGGAAGGCGATCTGCGAATGGCGGATTGGGCCAAGGGGACGATCCAGCAATACCTTGCATCGGCCAGGCGGTTCGAGGCATTCCTGGGGATGGATGTGTCCGAGGCGGGCCAGAAGGCGATCCTGCACTGGGTGGACCATCTCCAGACCCAGCCCATCGGGCCGGAACGGCTGCGGTGCCACTATTCGGCGCTGAAGTTCCTCTACGGGCGGACGCTGGGGCAGCCGGAGAAGGTGGCCTTCATCTCGATGCCGCGGAAGGACTCGCCGCTGCCCACGGTGCTGAGCCCCGCCGAGGTCCTGCGGGCGCTGGGCGGCTCCCTGGTCGCCAGGTGTCGCGTGTTCTTCGCCCTGATCTAGGTGAAAAGCCCCTGCAATGACCCCGCGAACCCTCCGAATCCCCGGAACCCGTCCGTGGAGTCGCATGGCTCAGGGGTTCAGAGAGAATTGCTGCAATTGCACCCCAACCGATCCTAGAGTAGCCTTTCCTTCGCTGCACCAGACGTGAATGCGGTATTCTTTTTTTCGGTTCCCGAAAGCTATGTTGCACTGGCTACTCCCCTCCCCCCACTCCTTAGCCCTGCCCATGAATGATGCGGGCAGGCTAGGGGTGTTTCCTTGCCCAACCCCGGGCGGCACTTTCCACAACCCTGGGCCCGCCAAAGCCCACCATTAGGAGGAAGGCATGAAAATGTCGAAAGCATTACCCCTGCTGCTTGCGGTTCTCGCAGGCGTAAGTGCCAGGGCTGCGAATCCAGACTTCTCTATGAAATTGCGGGGGATCGCTGGCCTGGAGAGCAAGGAGGGCGTTCGGAACGGAATCGGACTGGGTTTCAACGTGGGCATTCCTCTTTCCAACAGTTCCAAAGTCGATGTAGAACTCGGTTATCGGTACCTCACGGGTGATGGCCAGAATGTGGCGATCCCCTCCAACACCATTGGCGCCACGCTCAGCAACGCCACGAACTTCCAGAAGACCAATGTCCAGGGATTCAGCCTGCGCGGTTCCTACAGCCAGACTTTCGGAGTTGACAACCTCTCCTGGCATGCCGGCCTGGCTGTGAACTTCCTCAAGTCCCGGATGGACGCCATCGGCGACTTCACGAAGGTACCTGGAGGCATCGCCGGATCCTGGAGCTACAACCCTGAGAAGACCGCCACCACCGTCAGCCCTTTTGTCGGCATTGGCTATGCCTTCAACGAGGCCGGGGGACTCGAAGCGAACCTCATCATGGACAGCTACAAGCAGGTCACCCTCACCCCCGCCTTCGCAGGCACCACCGTCACCCCCATGATCGGCAGCAAGAACATCAACACGCTGAAGATTGAAATCGGCTACACCTTCCGGTTCTAAATCCCCCCTCGCGTTTCCTCATTTCTACGGAGGCCATTCACATGACTTTTTCGAATCGCATATTGGGCCTTGGCCGCATGGCGCTGATCCTCAGCGCAGGTGTCGTGCTGATGGCTCAGGAAAGCGGCGCCGTGAGCGGCGTTGTTACATCCGCGAACGGGCACCCCATCTCGGGCGCCATCGTGGTAGTCAGGTCCCCCCAGCTGATCTCCTCCCGCACCTTTGTCACGGGATCTGATGGCGTCTACCATGTGCCACTGCTGCCTTCCGGTAACTACACCGTCAGTGTCAGCGCCCAGGGCTACATTGGCGCGGAGGCCAAGGATATCCGCGTCGGCCTCGGCGGCAAGATGTCCCAGGACTTCACCTTGAAGACGGTCAAGGCCGCCGCCGCGACCGTCGAGGTCGTCGCTGCGGAAGCCACTGTTGACAAAACCGATACCAAGACCGCCAGCAACTTCTCCGAAGCGCAGCTCACCGCCCTCCCGGCGGCCGACCGCAGCTTCTTCGGCGCCGCCGACTTGGCGCCGGGCGCGATCACCACCAGCACGGGCAGCATCACCCTCCGCGGTGGCACCACCCAGTCCACGATTTATAACCTCAACGGCGTGAGCATCGGCGATGACTACCAGGGCCAGCAGTACAACGCGCGCGTCCTGGATGACGCGGTCGAGGATGTCCAGGTCGTCCAGTCTCCCCTGAATGCCCGTTATGGCCGCACCGGCGGCGGCATCATCAACGTCGAGAGCAAGAGCGGGGGCAATACCTTCGAGGGCACCATCCGCACCCTGCTCACCCGCGATGACTGGCATGCGTGGCGTCCCTATCAGCGGGCCACCGGGTCGGCCGCCTCCGACGTCGAATCCACGAAGCAGTACCAGATCACCTTCTCTGGCCCCGTCGTCAAGGACAAGCTCTGGTTCGCTGTCCAGTCTATCCAGCAGCCGTCGGTCACCAGCAACTCTTCCATCCTCGCCGGGGAAAACCCGTCGAACTGGGGGGCCGGCTACTACCTGAACCCGGGCGATCTCGCGACCATTTTCGGGTTGCCCAGCGAACATTACTATGCCTGGGATATCGGCAAGCCCGTGGGCTCCGGCTATAACATCGATCATATCGACGTCAAGCTCACCTACGCGCTGACGCAGGATCATACCTTCACCTACGAGTATTACCGCCGGAAGGAAACCCTGTCGAACCAGAACCCCTATGGCATCCCCATCGTAGCCACCCTCCAGGCCAACTCCCTGGCCCAGACGAACCTCTACAAGACCAACGCCTTCTCGTACAAGGGCGTGCTCTCCCCCACCGCCTTCCTTGAAGCCAGTTACTCCCTCCTCCGTTCCGACACGGTCTTCCCCTCTCCGGATTACGACCATGTCCGCGTCTATTCGGGTGCCACCCAGTACGGCGTAATCTTCCCGTACGGATTCAACATCGCGCCCGGCACGGATGCGCGTGACAACCAGAGTGGTGAAATCAACCTCAAGCTGTTCAAGGATTGGCATGGCTCCCATGAAATTGATATGGGCGTTCAGTTCTACGAGTTCGATCGGGGAACCCAGACCGCCAACGGCCCCAACAACAGCCGCTACTATGTGAACTACGCCACGGCGGATCCGGCCGAACTCAATTTCAGTGGCCCGCTTGGTCCTGGCGCCTCCCCTTTTACCACCTGGCGTCCCTGGAATCCCGGCACCGATCCCTTCGGCAATTCCGTCGGCTTCCTGGCGGCCACCCAGGCGGATGAGTTCAATTTCTTCGGAGGCAACGCCGCTCCGGTCGGAATCGCGCCCTACTACCAGAAGTACTACGGCCAGGATGGCACCACCAAGAACCGCACCTCCTCGATCTATGTGAACGACCAATGGACGTTGGACAGCCACTGGAACGTGATGGGCGGGTTGCGCATGGACCGCATGAAGGTCTATGACACCGATGGTTCGGTGCTTCTGTCCTACAACACCCCCGTATCGCCCCGGCTCCAGGTCCGCTATGACCTGAATGGCGATAGTGCCCGCCTGATCACCTTCACCGCCGCCAAGTATTTCGAAGACTTCCGCGCGGGCTTCACCGATGCCTTTGTCAAGAAGGCCAATACGACCTTCGCCCGCTGGGGCTGGACCGGCGCGCAGATGCCTGGTGGGTGGGCTGCCGGCACCATTGGCCTCGTGAACTACTCCCAGTTGACGAATCCTGGCAACTACACCTCGACCGCCCCCTACCTGGTCTCCAGTTCGGCCTACAACAACCTGGGTATGGGCAGCCTCTCCGCGCCCTACACCCTGGAGTACACCCTGGGCTACCGCCGGAACTTCAACGATGGCAGCTACGTGTCGGTGAACTACGTCCATCGCGACTGGAAGAACCAGTTTGGCATCCAGCAGGAATTCAACAGCAACTACCTTGTGACGATTCCTGACTTCACGAATAGCGGTCTGTCGCCCCAGAAGGGATTCGCCACGCTCTACACCAACAGCGACAAGCTGACCCGGCGCTACAACGCACTGGAACTGGAATTCGCCAACAAGATCTCCTCGGTTTGGACCCTGGCCGGCAGTCTGACCCTCAGCCGCCTGACCGGCAACCAAAACGGGGGCGATTCCAATTCCCAGGGCTTCCGCGACAACACCAGCTCAGCCCCGCTCTTCCTGAATAACTGGTTGCAGAACCAGGGCTCCGCGGGCTTCACCACCCCTTACACCACCGCCCAGTTCGCCCCCGATGGCGTGCTGCTCAGTGACCAGACCTTCAAAGGTCGCATCAGCCTCATGGCCCGAAAGCCCATCGGCAAGGGCTTCATGACCTATTCGTGGCTGTTGCGCTACGATTCCGGCACGAGCTACTCGGCCGTGATGAATAACAAGACCAATGCCGGAAGCTATGCGACTTCCGTTGGTTTGCCCTCCAATCTCTTCCCCGGCACTGTGCCCATTTTCTACAGCGGCCGCGGCGCCTTCCGCTTCAATGACACCTATCAGGTGGACTTCAAGCTGGGCTACGAGGTTCCGATGGGTGTGGGCAAGACGCGCCTGATGGGCGATGTCACGGTGACCAATCTCTTCAACCATCAGCAGCAGGCACAGTGGAACACCGGCTTCAGCTCCAGCACTGTCAACCAGACTGCGCCCATCACCGTGGCGCAGCAAGGCGCGAACGGCTTCGGCTACGACCAGTACAATTACGCCAACTACATCCCCGCCCGGAGCGTGGCCGCCTCCATTGGCCTTCGCTTCTAGCTGATGACACTCAACCGGAGAACCCACATGAACCTGTCCTTTGCCAAGCGACTTTCCCTGGGCATCGTGGCGCTGGCGCTCCCGAGTGTCATGGCGCACGCGGCCGATGGGCCTAATTTCTTTGTCGGGGGCGGCGTGATCGGCGCCCTCGACGCCACCAAGACCGTGACCCACTCCACCCTGGGGTTCAACCTCACCGGAGGCGCGGACTACCGTCTGGGCGATGGAAGCTACGGCTTCCGCCCTGGCGTGGCCATCAATTTCCTTCCCGGCAGCGCCCAGGATGGCGTCAAGACCTCCCTGACCAACTACCAGGTCTACGGGGATGTCCTTTTCGATAGCGGCATCAAGAACCTTTCCCTCTCTGCCGGTATTTCCATTCAGCGCTGGTACTACAAGACCACGGCCGATGCCGGGATCGTCAGCCCCTTGCAACTCGATGACAAGGGCTTCCTGAATGGCACCAAACTTGGCCTCCGGCTGGGCATGGAGTACCGCTTCAACAAGTCTTTCTCCGCGGAGCTTCTGTTCCAGCAGACCGACTTTGGCAGCAAGAATGGAGACCCCAAGGGGAACGTCTATAGCTCCAACGGCAACTTCCCTCCTCCGACTCCTGCCCAGGAGGGGACCCTCATCAATGGAACCAACGTCACGCCCTCATGGCTCCAGCTGGGCGTTAAGTACCACTTCTAGATCGAGTCGTCCTTACATGATGGAGCCTCCTTTGGAGGCTCCATCATTTGGACTTCTCCTTTTTGATTGTCACGACGACGCACATAGGTCTAATCAATACAGCACCGAGTAGTAAAGCTGCATGGAAAAAGGGCGAACCGGATTTTGACCGGTTCGCCCTTTTCTTTGTGTTCCTTGTGATTGGGCCATCACAACCGAAGTTCCAAAGTGCAATTCCCCCGCACGCGGAGCAAGGGCGGGATGTCGAGATCATGTTGTCATTTTGCGTGCAAGAATCGCTCAATGGCCGAAGGGCCATCCCCTTCCTGGTTGTAGCTGCCCTCAATGATCGACAAATCGAGCTGGTCCACTGCGTCCACGGTGCCCCTCGCCAGATGGACCAGATGGTCCTCCTCGATTTCATCCGCCTGGGAAGCAGCACGTACCCCCGCTTGCGCCAAGCCCATGCCCCTTCAAGCCGAAGCCTTCGAGCGCCTCGGCCTCGCCCTTCCGTAGTCAGTATCGGAATCCCGAAAACCACGAAAAGGCCATGTGGATCAAGAGAATTGCGTCTGGTACATCATGGAACTTCGGACCGGCACGAGCAACCTTTAGAGATCAACTGATTCACCACGAAGACACCAAGACACGAAGCAAGAAAAGGGCAGGTCATTGTGTCTTCGAGTCTTCGGGGTGGATCTTTTAATCCTTTTCTTCCATTTCGCTGGGCTTGGTCGGGCGCATGAGGGGGAACAGGATGACGTCGCGGATGCTGGCGCTGTTGGTGAGGA
>JAKBES010000208.1 GCA_021833665.1 Acidobacteriota bacterium | reverse complement strand
GTCTCCGTAAGGATGATGCTTTCATCCTTCGCGGTCATGGTTTCGGGGGTTCGGGTCTCAACCCGGCCTTGTTTCAGCGCCACCTCGATGCGGCTTCCGCCATTGGGGTTGCCCGTGAGGGCCTGAATGACCATGAGGGAGTCGGGCGAGATGATGTCCACCTGGTTGTTGTGGTACTTGATGCTCGCGTGGCCGTTCTGGCCCGTCTTCACGATGTCGCCGTCCTCCAGGATCATGTTCTCCTTGGCCGTGGAGAAGAGGTGCTCGCCGATGCGCTTCACCTCCACCGACCCTTCGCTGCTCACCAGAACGGCGAATTTCTGGCTCTCGGGCGACGCGTTGCGGGCGTTCTTGAGGGTTTCCACCACGTCACCCGCGAGGGCGATGGCCTTGGTGTAGTGTTGCTGCGCCAGCTCGGCCCGCGCCGTTCCGAGCATGGTCTTGGCCTGGTCGAGGCTCGACCGTATCTCAGCGGCCACGTCGGGCCCCTCGAGCATCTCCACGGCCCTTTGTGCTTTCGCGATGGCGCGTTCGGCCCGCACTTGGGGATTTCCCTGATACCTCCAGTAGGCGAAGGCGCCGCCGAGCACCAGGGCGATGGCCGCGACACCCAGGACGATAAAAAAAATGTCCTTGTATTTGATGGTAAACCAGTCCAGCTCGCGTTTGGCCATGGGACGCCCTTTCCCCAATCTGACGTATCATAGCGCATGAGCGCCTCGGGCTCAAGGAACAGAAGCGCCCGAACAGACGCGAACGACGCCTTTCGGGCCTTGCCTGAAGAGCACCGGGGGATGATAATCCCAGGTCTGGAGGCATACATGGCTGTTACGACATCCCGTCCCGCTTCCCCCCCCTCGTCAAGCAAGCTTTTCTGGATTCTCATGGCGGCGGCAGCCGTCCTGCTGATCGGATACCTGGTTAAATCGGGGTTTATGCGGACCAGCCCGCCGGCCCGCGGCGTCGTGGCGGTGTCGAGCAGGGCCAGCGCCCCCGATCTGAGCGTCCAGGAGGTGGGCGACGGCTCCCGGTCCGTTTCCCTCAAATCACTCCGGGGCAAAGTGGTCGTCCTCCACTTCTGGGCCACCTGGTGTCCGCCGTGCCGGGCCGAGTTTCCCGAATTCGCCAAATTCGCCGCGGCTTCCGGTTCCGAGACCTCTTGGGCCGTCCTCCCCGTTTCCGTGGATGACAGCGCGGCCCCCGTGGGTCCGTTCCTGGCCAAGATTCCAGGCAAATTCACCGTGTACTGGGACTCGGCGGGTCTGGCCAACGCGCTGGGAGTGAGTGCCATACCCACGACCGTCGTCTTGGACAAGGAGGGCCGCATCGCCTGGACCGCCCAAGGAGCGGCCGATTGGTCTCCCAAAGGCGTCCCTTCCATCGTCCAGTCGCTCTCCCATGAATGACTTCCCCGCCGGCCGTGAAAGCCAGGTCCAGGGCCGCGTCCTCATGGGCGGAGCGTGGTACGAGAAGGACGAGCGGATCGAAAGCCTCAATCCCGCCACGGGCGAGGTGATCGGCTCCGTCCCCCTCTGCAACCAGCAAGACGTGGAATCCGCGGTCTTCGCCGCCCGCCAAGCCTCGGGGCCCTGGGCGGCCTTTTCCGCGCGCAAGCGCTTCGGGTACCTGGACGTGGTCCGGAGCCTCCTCATTCAGGAAGGCGACGTGCTCGCCTCGCTCATCACCCAGGAGAACGGGAAGCCCCTCCTGGAATCCCATTTCGCGGACGTGGGAGACTCGGTGGACTTCCTCACGGGCCTCCTGAAGGGCGGCGAGGCCTACCTGGCGGACCGGCGCGTGAAGGCCACCAACCCGGCCCTGTGGGCCAGGCGTCTCACGGTCAGGCGGGTGCCCTTGGGCGTCGTGGGGGTCATCTCTCCCTGGAATTTTCCCCTCGCCATCCCCATGGGACAGATCGTGGCCGCCCTCGCGGCGGGCAACACGGTGGTGTTCAAGCCCTCCGAGCTGACGCCCCTGGTGGGCGTGAAAATCGCCACCCTGTTTCACAGGGCCGGGTTCCCTCCCGGCGTGTTCAACATGGTCACGGGAGGTAAAGAGACGGGGGCCTTCCTGGTGGAGTGTCCCCTCGACGGCCTCCTCTTTACCGGGTCCACGGGGGCGGGCCGGTCCATCCAGGCCCGCCTGGGCCCCAGGCTCATCCCCGCGGAAATGGAGCTGGGGGGGAAGGACGCCTTTCTCGTCCTGCCCGACGCGCCCTACGAGAGAACCGTGAAGGGCGCCGTGTGGAGCGGGCTCTTCGGAACGGGGCAGGCCTGCTCGTCCTCCGAGCGCTACTTCGTACCCCGGTCCTGGATGCCCCGCTTCGCCGAGGACGTAGCCGCCATGGTCGAGGACCTCAAGGTGGGCCCGGGCATGGATGAGACGGTCCAGGTGGGACCTCTCATTTCGGAGGATCAGCTCGCGAGGGTGGAAGAGCAGGTTCAGGACGCCGTGGCCAAGGGAGCGCGCCTGCTGTGCGGAGGCAGGCGGCGGCCCGGCCCCGGCTTCTTCTTCGAGCCGGCCGTTCTCACTGAGGTGCCCCTGGACTGCACCCTCATGCGCGAGGAGACCTTCGGGCCCGTCATTCCCATGGTGGCCTACGACGACCTGGACGAGGCCGTCCGCTGGTGCAACGACACGGCCTTCGGCCTCTCGGCCTCCGTGTGGACCGCCGGCCTGAGCGCGGGCGAGGCGCTGGCCCGCCGCCTGCACGCGGGCTCCGTCTGGGTGAACGATTCCTCCTCCACACATGGCCAGGCCCAGTGCCCGTGGGGCGGCGTCAAGGCCTCGGGGATGGGCCGGACCCACTGGCTGGGGTCCCTGCATGAACTCACGACGCCCCAGCTCGTGGCGCTGGAGAAGGGCACGGGACACGGGGAGCTCTGGTGGTATCCCTACAGCGTGGACGGCATCGAGCTCTTCCACAGGGCCCGCCTTTTCGCGGGGGAAGGCCTGGGAGGCAAGATCCTGCACGCCCTTCCTCTCCTGAGGGCGCTCATGAAAGTCAAAGGGTCGAGGTGACATGGTTCGGGTGGGCATTACGGCTGACTGGGAAGAGCTGGCGGGCCGAAAGCGGCAGGTGCTGAATTCGGAGTACGCCCAATGGGTCTACGATGCGGGCATGGTCCCCGTGGCGCTGGCGGCCATCCCAGGTTCCGAGGATGCGGTGCTGGAAGGCCTTGCGGCCCTCATCCTTTCGGGAGGAGGAGACATCCGGCCCGATCTGTACGGAGCCGATCCCGAACCCCTCCCGTCCGAAAAGTACTCTCACCACGACCGCTCCGCCTTCGAGTTCGCCCTGGTGTGGCGCTGCTTCCGCCTGGGCCTTCCGGTGCTGGGCATCTGCCTGGGCTGCCAGACCATCAACACGGCCCTCGGGGGCGACCTCGTACGCCACCTGGAGGACCCCAAGGCCCGCCACCGGCGCCCCGTGCCCCACGCGCCCGCCAGCCGGCACCGCCTCCACGTGCTGCCCGGCTCCCTCATGTCGGCCCTTTATCCCAGCCGCGACGTTCGCGTCGTCTCCTCCCACCACCAAGCCCTCGGGCGGCTGGCTCCGGGATGGACGGCCACGGCCTGGGGGCCGGACGGGATCGTGGAATCCATCGAGAATCCCGTCTGCCGCAGGATGCTGGGCGTCCAGTGGCACCCCGAGAGAACCCCGAGGTCACAGCTCTCCGTGAACCTGATCGAGTGGTTCAAGGGTCAGGCGGAAGCCTTTGGACGTGATTAGTGGACCAGGGGACTGGGGGACTAGGACGATGAAGGACGATGTGATAGCCAACCCTGCTCCCCGCTTCCCGCTCCCCGCTCCCTTTCTCCTCCCCCGCGTCTCGCGTCTCGCGTCTTGCGTCTCGCGTTTCCCGTCCTGCGTCTCGCGTCTCGCGTCTCGCGTCTCGCGTTCCCCGTTCCGCGTCTCGCGTCTCACGTCTCGCGTTTCACCCTTCCCGTCTCGCCCTCCCTCCCCATGAAAGGCCCCCGTCCTCGCGACCCCGATTTCGCCGCCCTTCTGGGCCCCCAAGGGCCGCTGTCCAAACAGTCCTTTTACGAGCACCGTCCCGGACAAGTGGCCATGGCCGAGGCCGTCTGGGGGGCCCTGCGCCACGAGTCCTTCCTCCTGGCCGAGGCGGGGACGGGAACGGGCAAGAGCCTCGCCTATCTCCTTCCCGCCCTCCATCTGGACCGGCGCGTGGTGGTCTCCACGGGAACCAAGGCCCTCCAAGAACAGCTTGCCCGCAAGGACCTCCCCCTGTGCGAAAAGCTCCTGGGCCGCCCCCTGCGCGCCGTGACGGTAAAGGGCCGCGCCAACTACCTCTGCCTCTACTACTGGCGGCTCTTCAAGGCCCAGCCCCTGTTCAGCTCCCCCCAGGAAGGGCGGCACCTGGCGGCGGTGGCGTCCTGGGCCGAGGAGACCCGCACGGGCGACAAGGCCGAATGGGTTGGCCTCCCGGAGGATCTGCCCTTCTGGCGCGACATCAACGCCCGGGGAGAGCGGTGCCTCGGGAGCCACTGCCCCCTCTACGAGGAGTGCCACGTGGTCCTCCTGCGGCGCCAGGCGGAGGCCGCCGAGGTGGTGGTCACCAACCACCACCTCCTCTTCGCCGACCTCGCCCTCAAGAACCGCTGGGACGCCGCGGCCCTCCCGGCTTACGCCCATCTGGTCTTGGACGAGGCGCACGAGGCGGAGGACACGGCCACCTCCTTCTTCGGAACCTCGGCCAGCAAGCGCATGCTCCAGGAGTGGCTGGGCGATGCGGCCAAAGCCTTCAAGGGCGAAGGGCACGGGCCCCTCCTGGCGGCCTTGAGCGGCGCGGGCCAGGCCAGCCAGTTCTTCTTCGGCCGCTTCGAGGGCCAGGAGCGCAGGGAGAGCCTTCGCCCCGAGTTCATGTCGCCGGACGTGCAGGCCCTCCGAGACCGGCTCGGCATGCGCCTGGACTCGGCGGCCCTGGCCCTGGAGAGCGAGAAGGGGACGGAGGAGGCCCTCGGCCTCGTGGAGCGCCTCGACGCCTGGCGCGAGGCCTTTGATTTCGCCCTGGACGCGGGGGAGGACGGCTACGTCCGATGGATGGAGGTTCGGGGCAAGAACGTCGTCTTCGGATCGAGCCCCATCGAGGTGGGGCCCATCCTTCAGGACCACCTATTTTCCCGCCTGAACGGCGCCGTCCTCACCTCCGCCACCCTCACCGTGGGGGGCTCCTTCGGCTACCTCCGGGGCCGCCTGGGAATCCCGGCCCGGGCCGAGGAACTGCGCGTGCCCAGCCCCTTCGATTACGCATCCCAAGGGCTCTTCTACGTCCCCTCCCGCTTCCCTGACCCCTCCGCGGAGGACTTTCAGGATGCCCTCGCCCAGGCCGTTACGGAACTGGTCTGCCTCTCCCGCGGCCGGGCCTTCGTCCTGTGCACCTCCGTGCGGAGCATGAACGCCGTGGCCCAGGCCCTGGAAGGCCGCGTGCCCTATCCCATCCTCGTGCAGGGCGACGAGCCCAAGGGCCTCCTCCTCGACCGGTTCCGCAAGGCGGGCAACGCGGTGCTCGTGGCCACCGTCTCCTTCTGGCAGGGGGTGGACGTTCAGGGCGAGGCCCTCTCCCTCGTCATCCTGGACAAGCTCCCCTTCGCCGTGCCCAGCGACCCGCTCACCCAGGCCCGCATTGAGCATCTGCGCAAGGCCGGCGAGGACCCCTTCAACGCCTACCAGCTCCCCTCCGCGGCCATCCTCCTCCAGCAGGGTGCCGGCCGCCTCATCCGCTCCGCTAGGGACAGGGGCGTCGTGGCCTGCTTCGACATCCGCCTCCGGCGCCGCGGCTACGGCAAAACCCTCCTGAAGTCCCTCCCGCCCTTCACCTTCACCGACGCCCTCGATGACGTGGAGGCCTTCTTCGCCCAGGAGAACGCGGCGGAGTAAGGAGGAGGACGCGGAGGAAGGAATATTCAAAACCCACTGCTGTCCGGTTGTTTGCTGAGCAACCAGGTGTAAGTTCTTCTCCGTGCAAGGGATAGACCCCATCATGACCGTTTTCGATTTCAACTCGCTTGCGTTTTTCGCCCATTCCCAGGTCCCTTGTGGGCTGGGGGTGCCGGATGAACGCCGGGAAAATGGTCTTCTCACAGCTCATGGAGTTCCTCCCCGCCCACGAGTTCAACCGGTGCGTGGCGCGCCACGGCGGCCACTACAAGATGCAGAGCCTCACGTGCCGGCGACAGTTCCTTGCCATGGCGTTTGCCCAGCTGACCTACCGGGAGAGCCTGCGGGACATCGAGGCATGCCTTCGCGCCGTCCCTCAAAAGCTCTACCACATGGGTATCGGAGGGCCTGTCGCCAGGACCACCCTCGCGGACGCGAACGAGAAGCGGAACTGGCGCATCTACCAGGACTTTGCGCAGGTTCTGATCCGCGAGGCTCGCACCCTGTACGCCGGAGAAAGCCTTTGCGCCGATCTGGAGCAGACGGTCTATGCTCTGGACTCCACCACGATCGACCTGTGCCTTGCGCTCTTCCCGTGGGCCAAGTTCAGAAAGCGGAAAGGGGCAGTGAAGGTCCATACCCAGCTCGATCTGCGGGGCAACATCCCGACCTTCATCAAGATCACCGACGGGAAGGTCCACG
>JAKBES010000207.1 GCA_021833665.1 Acidobacteriota bacterium | reverse complement strand
TCCTGGGGGTTTTTCTTCAGGCACCACAGGATGAGATGCTCCAGGCTCGCGGGAAGTCGGGCCAGCCGGGAAGGCGGCACGGGCTCTTCCTTGAGCTGCTTCAGGATGATGAGCGTCGGATTGTCCCCCGTGAAGGGGTCCTGGCCCACCACGAGAAAGTAGCAGAGGAGGCCGAAGCAGTAAATGTCCGACCGGCCGTCCAGGGGCTGGCCCTGGATCTGCTCCGGGGAGACGTATTTGGGCGAGCCCACGAACCGGCCCTCGCCCGTGAGATCCGTGTCGCCCAGCGCTTCGTAGGCAATGCCGAAATCCAGGAGCTTGGGGATTCCCGCGGGGGTCAGAATAACGTTTTGGGGCTTGAGGTCCCGGTGGACGATGCCCAGGTGATGGGCCTCCGAGAGGCCGTCCGCGATGCCGCGGAGGATCTGGATTTTCTGGCGCAGCGTCGCCTTTCGGCCTTCGCCTTCCCGAATCCACTGGCTCAAGGTCCGGCCCGGGATGTACTCCATGGTGAGGAAGGTCAGGTCCCGCCATGTGCCCAGGTCGAACACCCGCACCACGTTGGGGTGGGTGATCTTGCGGGTGAGCTTGATCTCCCGAAGGAAGCGGGCCCGGGCTGCTTCGTCCATCTCGGGCCGGCGGCGCAGGGTCTTGAGGGCCACCACCTCGTCCAGGTCCCGGTCCTTCACGCGAAAAACCTGGCCCATGCCGCCCCGCCCCAGCTCGTCGAGAATTTCGTAGCGTCCCGCGATGACCGAGCCCGGGGGCAGTTCCAGCGCGGAGAGGTCCTTCAGGGCCTCGCTGGCGCTGGCGTACCGGTCCAGCAGGTCGGGGGCGAGCATCCGGCGGATGAAATCCTTCACGGGAGCGCTCAGGGAGAGGCCCTTGAACAGATCCTGGTCCCGAGCCGCTCGGGGCGTTTCGCCGGTCCCTCCGGGCGGGCCTCCCGAGAGCAGGTGGAGGAGCAGGGCGCCCGCGGCGTACATGTCGCTGGCCGTGGAGAGGTTCTGGTGCTGGAGGGTCTCGGGCGGCAGGTAGAGGGCCAGCGGGTCGGAGGGCGGGGCGAGGAGCAGGTCCTCGTACCCGTGCACGAGCCCGAAGCCCTGAACTTTCACGCGTCCGTCCAGGTCCATGAAGACCGAATCGGGAGAGAGGTGCCCGTGGAGGAGGTGGCGAGCGTGGGCTTCGGCGAGGGCCTCCAGGATCTGCCTCGTCTTGTCGAGCGCGGCATACGGGGCCGGGTGGTAGCCCTCCCGCAGCCAGTCGGCGAGGGGGCGGCCGTCGAAGGATTCGTAGACCAGGAGCACCCGGCGCCGGTCCGTCTCCAGGTCCCGCAAGGCCAAAACCGACGGATGGCTCAGACCCAACGTGCGCTGGACCTCTTCTTGGTCGTCGGCGAGCCTTCGCGCGGGCCCCCCCGGGGGCGCCACGAGAATCCGCGCGCTCACGTGCAGGGCCTCATCGCGGCCCTCGTGCCAAAGGCCGTATCGGCCTTCACCCAGGGACTTCCCCAAAAGGTACCGCCCGCTGCCCGCCCTCTCGGGTCCGGAGGGCTGGCTGAGGACCTCCTCCAGGCGGTCCCTGGCGTCTAAAAAGGCCATGTTGATGGCCAGGATCTGGCGGTAGCTCTCGGCGGCCTCATCGCGGTCCCCCAAATCCTGGCGAGCCCGCCCCGCAACGTAGAGGCGCCAGAGTTTGGACTCCCCCGTCGACTCGGGCAACCCCTCAAGGCAGGTGAGGGCCAGCCGCGGCTGGCCTAGGGCGAGAAAGAGCCGGGACTTGAGGACGCTCGTCCTCACGGGATCCGCCGCCGTGCCGGGCAGGGCCTGGAGGCGCTGCAGGAGTCCTTGCCATTCCTCCTCGCCGGCGGACAAGTCGACGGCCTCCTCCCACTCGCCCGATTCGAAGGCCATCCGGCTGGCGGCGCTGGTGTCGCCAGCGGCTAAGAAGCACTGCTTGGCCATGCCGTGGAGGCCGGCCTGCTGGAAGCACTCCGCGGCGGGAAGGTAGGCCTGCACCCTGAAGAAGAGGTTGCCCGCCATCTCGTAGTCGCCCATCTCCCGCCGCAGCTCCGCCGCCCCGGGCAGATTGCCCGCCAATTCGAAGAGGGCCGCGGCGCGGTCCTTCTTGCCTGCCTGTGCGAAGAGACGGGCCGCCTCCTCACTTTCTCCCTTGGCCGCGAGCGCCTCGGCCTGAAGGTCGAGGGGCGTATCCTTGGCCCTTTCCGCCAGGGAGGCGACCCGGTCCGGAGATCCGCCGCGCCTGTAGCACTCCATGGCTTTGGTGTAGCTCTTGGCTGCTTCCCAGCACTGGCCCGCTTGGATGTCCCGGTGGAGCGATTCGTAGACCTCCGCGGCCCTGGCGTAGGCTTGGCCCTGTTCAAAATAGCGCGCCACCTCCGCCGTAAGCTCACGGTTTTGGAGCTGCTCGGAGGGTGTCAGGGCCTCGTCGGCGGGGGTCTGCTTGAGGGCCTTTTCGAAGAGGAGGAGGGCCTTGCCTACGTTTCCCTCCTGCATCAGCAGGCGGCCCGCCTCCATGTATCGGCCACTCTGTTCGAAGTAGTGGGCCGCGAGCTGGGTGTTGCCTCCCTTGAGGGCGATGAAGGCGGCCTGGGCCCGGTTTCCCGTCTCACCCATGATCTGGGCGGCTCTGGCGTATTGGCCGTGCCGGCTGAGAATCTCCGCGGCGGAAGCGGGGTCGCCCGCACGGAGAAGGAGCTCCACGGCGGAGGATATCCTTCCCAGGGATTCCTCCACGTCGGCGGCGGCGCGGAGGTCGCCGCCCTTCATATACATTTTCGCCGCCTTGTCCCTGTCCCCAGCAGCCTTGTACAAATCCCCGGCCCGGAGATAATTACCCTTGAAATAGGCCCGCCAGGCTTCTCGGGTTAGCTGGGACACATAACCTCCACTGAAGGGAAGACTACTGCCTGGACCGCTGTGTGTCAATTATGACCCACTTTTTGCGGCCTCTTGAAGGCAAGAACATTCCAGCGGGGGCTCGCGGACGCCACTTGACGGCCTTGGTTCGGGGGTCCATACTCACCGTGAGAAAGGGGGTTAACCCATGAAACGCATGGCATTGCTCTTCCTCCTGATGGCTTCGGCCACCCTCGCGGCGCAGGCCGCTTATACGATTCAACTTCGGGACGGGAAGGTCATCACGTCCGATGATGCGATGCTCGTCAAAGACGGCATGGTCTATTTCACCAAGGCCGGGGTCTTTTTCTACATTCCCGCGGAGCAGGTGGACCAAGCGGCCACGGACCGTCTGAATACGGAGGCCTCAGCGCAGGCGGCCCACTCACCCGAGGTCTCCGCTGCCCCGGCTGCCAAGCCCGTGGTCATCGGCGAGGACCAGCTCGACGTGATCAAGAAGCGCAGCCGCCTCGCCAACGAAGGCCAGCTCGGCGCCGGCTCCCAGCCCGCGGAGGCCAATGCCCCGGCCAAGGA
Source organism: Acidobacteriota bacterium (assembly GCA_021833665.1). Lineage (GTDB taxonomy): Bacteria > Acidobacteriota > UBA4820 > UBA4820 > DSQY01 > JAKAJA01. The sequence goes on along the minus strand of JAKBES010000207.1, from coordinate 3,161 downwards.
AGGCTCCCAGCCCGCCGAGGCGAGCGTCAACCGGAGCGACCTGCAGACGAAGCTGGCGGATCTTATGCAGCAGCAGTCTTCCCTGCAGCAGGAGCAGAACAGCCTCACGACGCAGCTCTCGGACTTGAAGGACAACTACAACCAGAGCCCCCAAAACGACGACAAACAGCGGATCCAAAGCCAAATTGACAGCGTGTCGGCCCAGTTGGGATCCGTTCAGAACCAGCTGGCCGGTCTCCAGGGGCAGATCTCCTCGGCTCAGCAGGAGATGATGGCCGCTCCCGTGGAAGTGGACATCAACCGCGGCGACCACTAGCAGGACATGAAGGCGGGCATGTCGTAAGGGGAAGGGGACCGCTCCTTCCCCTTTTGGCGTGGCGGGAGCCAACCTGTCCGGGAGGGCGGACAGGAGTCTGTCCTGAAGACAAACAGAGCCCTGGGCGCGGCCGGAACCCCCTTCATTTACAGCGCGTTTTGAGGCTCTCAAGTGGCACGGCCGTTGCGTAGAGAAGGCCTTGGAGGTTGCCATGAATCGCGCCAAAGCCTTCTGGATCGTCGCTGTTGCGGGCACCGCGATGTGGCTCGTTCCCTTGCCCGCACGAGCCCAGGACTACGGAAATTACACGATCGTCCGGGCCATCAGCGGGAGCGGGACCTTGCAGCCCGCCAACGGCGGCCAAAACCAAGCCCTCGTTCGGAATCTCCCCCTCATGGACGGAGATACGCTGTGGACGGATAGTGATGGCCGCGTAGATCTGCTCATGCAGGACGGGGTCTACCTGTACATGGACGGCTCCACGCGCATCGAGATCGACCGCCTGCCTGCCCAAACCGCTGGGACCGCGAAGGCCCTGCGGCTTCGGCTGTGGAAGGGAAACCTGCTCTTGGACGTGCAATCCTGGAGCCCGGCCATGACGTCCTACGTCATTACCACGCCTTCGGCCTCCCTCAGCCCCTCCAGGGCGGGCCTCTACCTCCTCGACGTGGAGAACGTGGACCGCACGCGCGCCATCTGCGTGGATGGGGCCTGCGCCGTAGCCAGCGCCGGGCAGACGGTGACCTTGAACGGGCGCCAGATGACCTACGCGGAGTACGGCTATCCTCCCCTCGCCCCCATGAATTCCACGACCCTGCCTGCGGGCCTCATGCGGTTCAGAGACTCGAACGCGGCGCCGCGGGGGGGGACCGACGTCTCCAGGCAGTACCTGCCGAGCGACCTGTCGGCCTACGCCTCGGACCTGGACTCCTACGGCAACTGGAACTACCAGCCCACGTATGGTTACGTGTGGTGCCCCAGTGACGTGGGACCGGACTGGGCTCCTTACACGGACGGCCAGTGGGCGTACAACTCGTGGGGCATGACGTGGGTGCCGTACGAGCCCTGGGGCTGGGCGCCCTTCCACTACGGACGCTGGATCTACTCCGGGGGCATCGGCTGGGGCTGGTGTCCCATGCCCTACTTCGCCCCCGCCTGGGTGAGTTTCTGGTGGGGTGACGCGGGTTGGCTCGGCTGGTGCCCTCTGGACTACTGGGGTTCGCCCCTCTGGGGCCCCGGAGGCTGGTACAGCTGTCCCGTGGGAAACATCTATAATACCAACATCAACACGATCATCGTCCGCCACAGGGATGCCCCGCCTCCTCATCCCATTTACCCGCGAGCCCAGGGCAGCCCGGGCACCCTTCGAGGCAGCGGCCCTCGCGGCTCTTCGCTGACCGCCGCGGGTTCCTTGAACCTTTCCCCTCGGGACGCGAGGGAATTCAGAGACGGCCGCCTCTCCTCTCGCGACCTGAGGGCGAGGCTCACGGAACCCGTCTCTCTGAACCGGCGGGCCTACCCTTCCATTCAGGCCAGCGACCGGAACACCATGCCGAGAGAAAACCCCTCCCAGCGGGATCTACCTAATTCCCGCCTCGGCCGTGGCGGCGCCTCGGGCCGCGGTGAGCCTTCCGTGGGACGGGGAAACAACCTCTCCTCCAGCCGGAACTTCCCATCTCAGGATCGGGGGAACCTCTCCCGCGGTCCGCGCACGCCGGTAGAGCCCCGGCCGGGGCGCCGGGATGCCGCGGTGCGCAGCTGGTCCTCACCGCAGGGGCAAGGCAGAAACCTTCAGAGCAACCGATCTCCTCAGGCAAGCCGGCAGCCGCGCCAGCCGCTTCCGCAGAGCGAAGTGCGCCCGTACTCACGCGTTCCTGATCAGTCGGGCGGATACCGCCAGCCCATCCAGCCGCAGCAGCGGTCGTACAACCGGGGCGGGTATTCAGGGTATGCTCCCGAGCGCCAGGCTCCGCAGCGTTCTTGGGGCGGTGGCGAGCCCTCCGCTCCGCGCTACATTCCCAGCCGGCCCTCTCTAGGCTCAGGCGGCGGGGGTGGATTCCGCTCGGGCGGTGGCGGTGGGTTCCGCTCAGGTGGCGGCGGTGAGTTCCGCTCGGGCGGCGGGGGTGGCGCTCGCTCTGCTCCTCCCGCTCCTTCCGGCGGCGGTGGCGGCGGCGGACATCGAAGATAGCATCGTCCTCCCTTTCTTCACCCGTTCCTTTCTCACGGCGAGGCCCCGCGGGGCCTCGCTTCTTTTTGTTCGCACCCGGCCCGGGCTGGACTGAACGCGCCACCAACGACACGAGCGAACCGCAGAAGCCGCGGTCTCGCTGCCGTGCGCAGAGAGATCCGTTAGGGGGGTCAAGGTTCGATCTGACGGGGGTCCCTTGGGCTTGTGAAGACCTGCCTCGCGTTGTAAACGGAATCGCGCTCCACGGGCACGCGGCCCGCCCGGCGGATGAGGTGGAGGAGGGTCTCCAGGCCGACGCCCACGGGTGTCACGGCTCCCGCGTCGTGGGTGATGCGCTCCTCCACGACCGTGCCGTCCACGTCGTCGGCCCCGTACCACAGGGCCGCCTGGGCGATCTTCAATCCCACCATGACCCAATACACCTTGATGTGGCCGATGTTGTCGAAAAGGAGGCGCGAAACCGCCAAGGTCCGAAGGTTGTCGTCTCCCGTCACGTCCGGAAGGTGCGCGTAAGGGGTGTTGGCTTTGTTGAACTGCAGGGGTATGAAGCACATGAAGCCCCCCGTCTCGTCCTGGAGCGCCCTGAGCCTCAGGATGTGGTCCACCCGGTCCTCCACGGTTTCGACGTGGCCGTAGAGCATGGTGCAGTTGGTGTGG
>JAKBES010000206.1 GCA_021833665.1 Acidobacteriota bacterium | reverse complement strand
GGAAGCGAGGGGAAAATACTTTTCATCCCGGTCGCGGAGGGGTAAACTGATACTTTGCGGGCTGGGTGAGGCCCGCCACGTATGGAGGATCCCGATGAAACGAGTCGTCCTAGCCGGCTTGATGGGCCTGCTGGCCACCGCAGCCATTCTGGCGCAGGCGCCCAGCACCGGTTCCAAGCCCACCCCTAAACCCGCCGTCAAGGCCAAACCCGTCACCAAAGCCAAACCCGCCGTCAAGGCCGTTGCCGAGAAGGGACCCACGGAGACCGTGGCGGTCCTTCAAACCAAGCTCGGCAAGATCGTGATCAAGTTCTTCCCGGACAAGGCGCCCAACCACGTCAAGAACTTCATCAGCCTCTGCAAGAGCGGCTTCTACAACGGCACCAAGTTCCACCGTGTGGTCCCGGGCTTCATGATCCAGGGAGGCGACCCCAACACCAAGAAGAGCGACGTCACCCTCTGGGGCCAGGGCGGCCATGAGGTCAACGGCAAGGAGGTGACGGTGAAAGCCGAATTTAACGACATTCACCACGCCCGCGGGATCGTCTCCATGGCCAGAGCCCAAGACCCCAACTCCGCCTCCTCTCAGTTCTTCATTTGCGTGGGAGACGCGGGATTCCTGGACGGCAAGTACACGGCCTTCGGACAGGTCATCGAAGGCATGGATGTCGTGGACAAAATCGTCTCCGGTCCCACCGTGAAGGGCCCGGACGACCCCGAGGGGTCCAGGCCGCAAAACCCCGTGGCCATCGAGAAGGCCTTCGTGGAACAGATCCCCGTGCCCCAACCAACGGCTCAGCCCGCCGCCCCGGCGCCCGTGAAATAGGAGTCTCGTCAAGGAGACTCCGAGGGGAATCTCAAAGGAGAGCGTAGGATGTGCGTGGCAAAGCTATGGAAGCGGATGGCCGCCGTGGCCGCCTCGGCCCTGCTCCTGACGGGCATGGCCTGCGGCAGAAAGAACGTCACCCTCCTGGTGGCGGCCCCCATGACGGGGGAGCAAGCCCAAAACGGTAAAGACCTCCTGGCCGCCGTCCAGCTCGCGGCCCAGGAATGGAACGCCAAAGGCGGTGTGCTCGGAAAGAAGATCGTGGTGGTTGCGGCTGATGGCAAGGGCGATCCCAACACCGCCGTCAAAGTGGCGGAAGAGTGGGCCCCCAAGGTGGACGCGGTCATCGGCCATTACAACTCCTCGTGCACCCTCGCGGCCATGGAGGTTTACTACAAGCAAAGGACCCTCATGATCACCCCCTCCTCCACGAACCCCGAGATCACGGAGCGGGGGTATCCCACCATTTTCAGGGTCTGCGGCAGGGACGACCAGCAGGGTAAGGCGGCGGCCAAGTATGTGGCGAGCCACTTTCCAGGTGCCACGGTGGCTGTCCTCCACGACAAATCCACCTACGGACAAGAGCTGGCCAGCGAGTTCATGAAAAACTGGGAATACCTCACCAAGAGCAAGCTCGCTCTCTACGGCGCCCTGGACCGATCCCACGTGGACTTTACAGACGAGATCAACCGGCTCAAGGCGGTCAATCCCACCCTTGTTTACTTTGGAGGCCTCTGGCCTCAGGGCGGCGAGTTGGTCAAGCAGATGCGCGCCGCGGGCATGACCGCCACCTTCGTGAGCGGCGACGGATGCTTCGACCCCCAGTTCCTGCCCGTGGCCGGCCCGGCAGCCGAAGGGGTCCTCGTCACCTTCATTCCCAACCAGGAAACCCTTCCCTCCGCCAAGCCCGTCGTCGCCGAACTCAAGCGGCTGTGCGGCGGGCACCTCGCCCCCTACGCCCTCTACGCCTACACGGCCGCCAACGTGGCCCTCCAGGGCATGCAAAAGGCCGGCACGACGGACGCCGTGGAGGTGGCCAGGGCCCTCCATCAGATGGAAGTGAGCACCCCCTTCGGCATGATGAAATTCGACGACAAGAACGATCCGCAGCAGTCGCCTTACGTCATGTGGGAAGTGAAGAACGGCAAGTTCGTGGAAGTTCCCTCGGACGCCCCCGTCACGCCGGCGCCTGCCGCCGCGGCGGCGCAGCCCGCGAAAAAGTAGCGCCAAGCCTTTGATTAAAAAAGGCCGGGGGCAACTCCGGCCTTTTTTAGTAAAAAGTGAGAAGTAAAAAGTGAATAGTGAAACATAGGCGAGGCACAGCCAGCCGCCTTGCGAAGTCGTCGCTAAGTACGGTATCCTCAAGGCTTCAAGCAGGGAGGTTCCTATGCCGTTTGGTTTCCTCGTCGGGCGCGCCTCGGTTGCAGCGTTCTTAGGTTTAGCCGTCCTCGGAGGATGCGCGGGAGACCAGGGCAAGACCATCCGAGTGGCCTGCGCGGGGCCCATGACCGGAGAGCAGGCCAAGCAGGGCAAGGACATGGAGAACGGCGCGATCCTGGCCGTCGATGAGTGGAACGCCAAGGGGGGTGTCCTGGGCAAAAAGATCGAACTCCTCGTCTACGACGACGCCCAAGATCCCAAGCAGGCCAACGCCGTGGCCAACAAAATGTTCACGCAGGGCGTGGTGGCCGTGGACGGCCACTACAACTCCTCGTGCACCATTCCCGCCTCGGAGGTCTACAACCAGCGCCACATGGTGTGTCTGACGCCCGCATCCACCAACCCCCAAGTGACGGACCGGGGCTACCCTACGATCTTCCGCGTGTGCGGCCGGGATGACCAGCAGGGCAAGGCGGGGGCCGAATACGTGGTGAAACACATGCCTAGAGCCCGAGTCGCCGTTCTGGACGACAAAACCACTTACGGCCAGGGCTTGGCCCAAGAATTCCTCAAGCATTACGAGTCCCTTTCGGGCCAGAAGGTGGTCTTCACGGGCGTCATCGTGAAGGACGATCAAGACTTTACACCGACCCTCACCACCATGAAGAGCTACAACCCTGATATCGTCTATTTTGGCGGTCTTTACCCCCAAGGTGGCCTCATCATGAAGCAGATGCGCCAGCTCGGCCTCAAGGCGGCCTTCATGAGCGGCGATGGCACGTACGATCCCGAGTTCATCCGCATCGCCGGGGCCGAAAACGCCGAGGGCGCCTACCTGACGTTCATCCCGGACCAGGAGAAGATTCCCGCCGCCCAGAGGGTCGTGGCCGCGTACAAGAAGCGCTTCGGCGAGCTCGGGCCCTATTCTCTCTATTCTTACGAAGCCATCAACATCGCCCTGCAGGGCATGGCCAAGGCCGGCACCACGGACGGACTGAAGGTGGCCCAGGCGATTCACACCATGACCTTCGACACGGTCTTCGGCCCCATGCAGTTCGACCAGAAGGGTGACGTCCTGGTGTCGCCGTACGTCATGTGGCAGGTGCGGGGCGGCAAGCTCGTCCAGCTTCCTCCGGATTCATGATCCCGGGCGGCCAATTCTTCCAGCAGATCGTGAACGGCCTCACGGTGGGAGCGGTTTACGCGCTCATCGCCCTGGGCTACACCATGGTTTACGGCATCATCGAACTCATCAACTTCGCCCACGGCGAGATTTATATGATCGGCGCCTACATCGGCACCATCGCCGCGGCCCTGCTCCTGGGAGCGGGCTTGCCCGCCGCCGCGGCCATCCCTCTGGCCATCGTGGCGGCGGCGGCCATTACGGGGCTCTACGGCCTGAGCGCCGAGCGTATCGCCTACCGGCCCCTTCGCAAGGCGGGACGCCTTGCCCCCCTCATCTCGGCCCTCGGACTTTCCATTTTTCTCCAACAGTACGTTCTGCTCGCTCAGGGGGCTCGCGACAAGGTCTTTCCCGAGGAGATCACTTCATCAGGTTTCACCCTCGGCCCCGTGCGCGTGGCCTTCGTGCAGGTCCTCATCCTCGGAGTGGCGGCCCTCCTCATGGTGGCCCTCCAGGCCTTCGTGAGGCGGACCCGCATGGGCCGCGCCATGCGATGCGCCGCGCAGGACCCCGTCATGGCCTCCCTGGTGGGTGTACCCGTGGACCGTGTCATTGCCCTCACCTTCATCATCGGCTCGGCGCTGGCCGCGGTGGCGGGCGTGCTGGTGGTCATGTACTACGGCAAGGTCAACTACCTGGCCGGGTACACGGCGGGGCTCAAAGCCTTCACCGCCGCGGTTCTGGGAGGCATTGGCAACATCCCGGGCGCCATGGTGGGCGGCCTCTTCCTGGGCGTGGTGGAGAGCCTGGCGGCGGGGTACATCGGCGGCGAGTACAAAGACGTGGTGGCCTTCGTCATGCTGGTCGTCGTCCTCATCGTGAGGCCGCAGGGGCTCTTGGGCGTCAGGGTGCCGGACAAGATTTAGGATTTGAGATTTAAGATTTCGGATTTGGGATTTGGGATTGAGGGGGGATGGGCGATTGATGGAGACGGCGAACGCGGGCCACGTTCTGAGAACCCGGCTGGCGAAAGCCGCGGGGTGGACGGCGGCCTTCTACCTCATGGTCCTGCCCCTCATGGGCCCCCGCCGCGGGTTGTGGGTGGCCCTCGCCGTGCTCGTGGTGCAGGCCCTCGCCTTGGCCGCCGACCGGGTTCCGCCCGCCTCACGGGAACGCCTCGCGGCTGCCCTGCGCGGAGGCGGCCGATGCTCGGCTTGGATGGAACACCGTCCCGCTTGGGTCCGGACCGCGGCCCCCTCGGCCCTCCTCCTGGCCGTCGCCCTCGCGGGCCTCGGCATGAGCCCTTACACCCTGGACGTGGCCACGAACGCGGGCATTTACGTTCTGCTGGCCCTGGGGCTGAACATCGTGGTGGGGATGGCCGGACTGCTGGTCCTGGGCTACATCGCCTTCTCCGCCGTGGGCGCCTATACCTACGCCATTCTCAACACCCAGTTCCATCTGAGCTTCTGGCTGGCCTTGCCCCTGGGCGGGACGCTGGCCGCGTGCTTCGGGCTCCTCCTGGGATTGCCCACCCTCCGCCTGCGCGGGGATTACCTGGCCATCGTGACCCTGGGGTTCGGGGAGATCACCCGCATCACGCTGAACAACTGGAATGCCCTCACCAACGGGCCCAACGGCATCCTGGGCATACAGCCGCCCTCCCTCTTCGGCTTCGCTTTCAGCCAGCCCAAGCACTACTTTTACCTGCTCCTGGCCATGGTGGCCCTGGCCGCTTTCTTCTCGCGCAGGCTCGAGCGCAGCCGCCTGGGAAGGGCCTTTGTCGCCATGCGGGAGGATGAGACGGCCGCCGAATCCATGGGCGTTCCCACCCTGCGCCTCAAGCTCCTGGCATTCACCCTCGCGGCCTTTTGGGGCGGCGTGGCGGGGGTTCTATTCGCCAGCAAACAGCTCTTTGTGAGCCCCGAGTCCTTCAATTTCCTGGAATCTGTCATGGTGCTGTGCATGGTGGTTCTGGGGGGCATGGGCTCGGTGCCCGGCGTCATCCTGGGTGCGGTCCTGCTGGCGTTCCTTCCTGAGGTCCTCAGAGGGGTAGCCGAGTATCGGCTCATTGTCTTCGGGGCGGCCATGGTCCTCCTCATGCAGTACCGCCCTCAGGGCATCTGGCCTTCGTCCAGGCGATACGAAGAGTTCCGGCAGGAGGCGTAAGCTTGGCTCAGGCCCTAGCCATCCAGAATCTGACCATGCGCTTCGACGGCCTCACGGCCGTTGACCATGCGGATCTGTCGTTGCAGGACCGACAGATCGTATCCCTGATCGGCCCCAACGGCGCGGGGAAAACGACCCTCTTCAATTGCGTGACGGGCCACTACGCTCCCACGGAAGGGACCGTGCATTTGGGCAAGGACGAGTTGCTCTCGGGCCTTCCTCCCCATACCATCGCCAAGAAAGGCGTGGTGAGAACTTTCCAGAACATCCGCCTCTTCCCCGCCATGAGCGCCGTGGAAAACGTCATGGTGGGCCGTCACTGCCGAACCCGGGCGGGGGTCTTGGGAGCCCTTTTAGGCCCGCCATCGGTGCGGCGAGAGGAGCGAGCCATCCGGGAGAGAGCCCGGGAGCTGCTGGCCTTTTGCGGCGCGGCCGAGTATGAGGACCAGCAGGCCAGGAATCTGCCCTACGGTGTCCAGCGGCGCCTTGAAATCGCCCGGGCCCTCGCCGCGGAGCCGAAAATCCTTTGCCTGGACGAACCTGCGGCGGGCATGAATCCCCGGGAGACGGCCGATCTTATCGCGCTCATCACGACCATCCGCGGCCTAGGCATCACCGTGTTCCTCATCGAACACCACATGAACGTGGTCATGTCCATCTCGGACCGGGTGGCCGTCATGGACCACGGGGTCAAGATCGCCGAAGGGACACCCGACCAAGTTCAGAAGAACCCAGCCGTTATCGCGGCGTATCTGGGCGAGGCTGCAGGCAGTGGGCCGTAGGCAATGGGCAGCGGGCGGCCAGCGGGAAGAAGGGAACGGGACCATGGATCTGATTGACTGCGGGGCCGCGGGGCGCGTCACTCCTCCCCTCCTTTCGGAACTTCCTCATCTCGTCTCCCGCCTCGCGGCCAATGCTCCAGCTCCTCACTCCTCACTCCTTACTCTTCATTTTTCACTTTAGAGGGAGAGCAGCCCGTGCTTGAACTGAGGGGCGTCCGAGCCAGCTACGGTGCCATCGAAGCCCTCAAAGGCGTGGACCTGGAGGTCAAGAAGGGTGCCATCGTGACCCTCATCGGATCCAACGGCGCCGGCAAAAGCACGGCCCTGATGGCCGTGTCCGGCCTGCGGCC
>JAKBES010000205.1 GCA_021833665.1 Acidobacteriota bacterium | reverse complement strand
TGCAGGCCCAGGGCCCGCAAAACAGCCTCCGCGTCGGCCGTGAGGCTGTCCAGCTCGGCGTACGACGTGTCCGGGTGGACGAACTTCACCAGCTCCACCTTGTGGAACTGGTGCTGCCGGATCATCCCCTTGGTGTCCTTGCCGTAGGAGCCGGCCTCGGAGCGGAAGCACGGGGTGAAGGCGCAGTAGCGGATGGGCAACTGCGACTCCTCCAGCACCTCGTCGCGGTGAAGGTTGGTGACGGGCACCTCGGCGGTGGGGATGAGGTAGAACTCTCCCCCGTTCACCTTAAAGAGTTCCGCCTCGAACTTGGGCAGGTTCCCTGTCCCCTCAAGGGCGTGAGGCTTGACCAGGTAGGGAGGGAGAATTTCCGTGTAGCCGTGGCGGCGGGTGTGCAGGTCCAGCATGAAGCTAATGAGAGCCCGCTCGAGGGCGGCCCCCGCGCCGCGGTACACCACGAAGCGGGCCCCGCTGATCTTGGCCGCGCGCTCGAAGTCCAGGATGCCCAGGGCCGTCCCCAAGTCGTCGTGAGCCTTGGGTTCGAAGCCCAGCCGCGGCGCCTCCCCCCAGACCGACTCCACCTGATTGGCCGTTTCGTCGGGCCCGTCTGGGACGGAGACGTGGGGAATGTTGGGGATGCGCAGCATGCGGTCCCGGACCTCCGCTTCGGCTTCGGCGGCGGCCTTGTCGAAGGCGGCGATTTCCTCCCCGGCCGCCCGCATCTCGGCCTGAGCGACGGCCGTGTCGGCCCCCTGCTTCTTGAGCAGGCCGATGTGTTTGCTCACTTCGTTTCGGCGCGATTTGAGGGCTTCGGCCCGGGCGATGGCCTGCCGGCGCTTCTCGTCCAGCTCCAGGACCGCGTCCACCTCGGAGGGCTGGACGCCCTTGCGGGCCAGCCCGGCCTTGACGGCGTCCGGTTCGGTTCGGAAGCGGTTCAGATCGAGCATGGGAACCCCTAAAGAAAGTAAACAGTAAAAAGTGAAAAGCGTAGGGGCGGGGCACCGTCCCCGCCCGTGGCGGTGCTGGCACGATCGCCGGGAGGGCGCTGTGGCCCTCCCCTCTGCGGCAATTTTGAACTCTGAGTCCCAGATTCCCCCCGCCTCGCTTCTCGCGCCCTACCGCCTGCGCTTGAGCAACTCCAACCCCTCCACCACGGCCCGGCGCAGGCTCTCCGGGTCGGCCGTGCCCGTACCGGCGATGTCGAAGGCAGGCCCGTGGTCCGGCGAGGTGCGGAGAAAAGGCAGGCCCAGCGTGCAGTTCACGGCGTGGCCCCGGCTCATCATCTTGGCGGGGATCATACCCTGGTCGTGATAGAGGGCCACGAGGATCGTATCAGGGTCTTCGGTGCGGAGGAAGAGGCTGTCCGCGGGCACGGGGCCCTCCACTTCGATGCCCTCGGCGATGAGCGACTCGATGGCCGGTTCGATGGCCTCCCGCTCCTCCACCCCCAGGAGGCCGCCCTCGCCGGCGTGGGGATTGAGGCCCGCCACCCGAAAGCGCGCCCGCGCGTTGAGCTGCCGGTGCCAGGCCTGGGCCAGGCCGCGGATGAACCCCTCGAGGGCCTCGCGCGTAAGCGCCGCCGGCACGTCCTTGAAGGTCAGATGGGTGGAAAAGAGCGCCACGGGGGCCGAGCCCGTGAGGAAAACCATGTAGGGTTTCACTCCGAACTTTTGCCCCAGGTACTCGGTATGCCCCATGAAGGGGATGCCGCAGCGGCGGATGGCCTCCTTCGAAACGGGGCCCGTGACCAGGAGGTCCGATTCCCGTCCCTCCACGCGCCGGCAGGCCTCCTCAAGGGCAAGGAGGGACACGCGCCCGTTGTCGGGGTGCGGCCGCCGGTGAAACCTCAGGGAGGGAAGGTCCACGTCTTCCCACTGGACCCCCTTGGGTACGGACGGGACGGTGCGGACGGCCCCCAAGACCGTGATGTCCGCCATGTCTTGGAGGTCGCCCGGTTCCAGGATGGACCACAAGATCTCGGGACCGATCCCTCCGGGATCGCCCACCGTCATCACGACTCTCGGACGGCTCATGCCTCGCGCTCCTTGAAGATGTACTTGATGCAGTGCTTGTAAACGAGCAAGTTGGACTCATTCAAGCGGTGGACTTTCAGGCAGTCCCGGTCGTACCACTCGATCCAACCGTGGATCTCCTCACCGTCGGTGAGCACCACCACGAGCGGGGTCTTGGCCCCCATCTGCTTGAGGTAGTAGAAGTTCTCCGCGTTGGTTTGCTCGGGGGGGACCTGCTTCCTTCGGCTGGGCATGAAGGCCCCGCCGGTCCCTCCGGAGGGCTCCTCTTCCTTAACTTCGCGCGCCTCGCGGGGTTCCCTGGGAGAGCCCTTATAGTCGCGGAGATTGGGCCGGATCAGCTTTCGGTCAGGCATCTATGGCTCCTGGACGACGTCACTCGCCGGCTGGGGCGGGGTTCTGACAACCCTTTTTGGACGGGCACTCGTACCGCAGGCAGCACATGAGGCGCCCACAGCGGCCCGAGATCTTGGCGGGATTCAGGCTCAGGCCCTGGTCCTTCGCCATGCGGATGGTGATGGGATAAAACTGGTGGAGGTAGGAACAACAGCATAAGGGCCGGCCGCAGTGGCCGTAACCGCCCAGGAGGCGGGCTTCGTCTCGGACTCCCACCTGGCGCATCTCGATGCGCATGTGGAAGCGGTGGGCCAAGTCCCGCACGAGTTCGCGGAAATCCACACGGCTCTCTGAGGTGTAAATGAAGAGAAGGCGGGTTTCGTCGAAGTACATGTGAACCTGCACGAGTTTCATCTCCAGTCCGAGAACCCTGGCCTGGTCCCGGCAGTAGATGAAGGCCTCCCGCTCCACTTGCCTGTGCTTCTGCCGTTTCTTGAGGTCGTCATCGTTCGCCAGCCGCAGGAGGCGCAGCACCTGGCCTGAGCCCGCGAGCGGCCGGATGAAATTTCGAGCCTCCAGCACCTGGCCGTAGGTCTCACCCGCTTCGGTTTGTACGATGCAGCGGGCCTGCCTCATGAGCGTCTGGCCTTCCCACGAGGCGTATACCGGCCTGGCCTGGTTATCGACTTGAACCTGATAAAGCGTCATCTCTTGCGTCCTTGCCCCCCCGGGCATCCATGCGCGTACCATAGGTCAGCCCCTCCCCGGTGTCAAGTCGGAAGGGCGTCCTCCGAACCTTCACGCGGGTTTTGGCGCTGGGCCTTTTACCTTGGCCGCCTCGCCTTGCTCCACGTCCAGGTAGGCGCCCATGGCTCTGAACTTCTGGTAGCGGCGTTCGAACAGGTCTTCGGGCTCCAGGCCCGAGAGTTCGTCGAGCTCTTCCGCGAGGACGCTCTCCAGGGCCTGAAAGACGGCGGCCGGATCCACGTGGGCGCCCCCGAGGGGCTCCTCGATCACCCTGTCGATGAGGCCAAGGCGGAGCAGGTCCTGCGCCGTGAGTTTGAGGGCCGATGCGGCGGTCTCGGCCTGGGCCGCGTCCTTCCACAGGATGGCCGCGCACCCCTCCGGAGAGATGACCGAGTAGATCGAAAACTGAAGCATGTTGATGCGGTCCCCGATGCCCAGCGCCAGGGCTCCGCCGCTTCCCCCTTCTCCCGTAACGGTGATGAGGATGGGCGTCCGCAGGCGCGCCATCGCTTCAAGGTTTACGGCGATGGCTTCCGCCTGGCCCCGTTCCTCCGCGTCCATGCCGGGATAGGCGCCGGGGGTGTCGATGAACGTGAAGATGGGCATCCGGAACTTCTCCGCCATCTTCATGATCCGCAGGGCCTTGCGGTAGCCCTCCGGCTTGGGCATGCCGAAGTTTCGGTAGATCTTCTGCTTGGTGTCTCTCCCCTTCTGGTGCCCCACGACGCACACCGGGCGGCCGCGGAAGCGCGCGAATCCCGCCACGATCGCGGGGTCGTCCGCGAAGCGCCGGTCCCCCCTGAGCTCCTGCCATTCCGTGAACATGGCCTGGATGTAGTCCAAGGAATAGGGGCGCTTGGGGTGCCGGGCAACCTGCACGGTCTGCCACGGCGTGAGCTTGGCGAACACCTCGCGGCGCAGTTTCTCCAGCTTCTTCCTGAGGGCGGCCATCTCCTTGTCGCGGCTCTTGTCTTCCCCGAAGAGGGCCAGGTTTTCGATCTGCGCTTCGAGCTCCTGGATGGGCCGCTCAAAATCCCGGGGGTCTTTCATCGCTTCGCCCTCTCCCTGTCGCGTCCGGCGCCGTTGGCCTGGCGGAATTGGAACTGAACGCGGCCCTTGCCCAGCAGGCCCGCCGCATCGGCGAGGAAGGCATCCCCCGCCCGCACCCGGCTGTGGCCGCCCAGCATGACCCGCGTGACGCCGTTTCCTTCGCCCACCACGTCGAGAAGGACGGGAAGGCCCCCGGCGTGACGGCGGAGGACGGCTTCCAACTCCACCAGCCACTCATGTTCGCACAGGAGGGCGGGCACCCTGAGGACCACCGCCGTGGCCTTCTGCTCCAGCTCCTCGTGGGCCCTGGAGAAGGGGACCACCATGCTGGCGATGATTTTGACCTTGGCCTTCTGCCCTTCGGCGGCGGCCGTGTCCCGCGCCACCTTGCCCACCACCAGGAGGGCCGCGTCTTTCACCACCACACCGTGGTACCTGTTAAAAACGTCGTCCTTGGTGAAGAGCATGACCTCGGCCCGGGCTTCCAAGTCTTCAAGGGCAAGGATGCCGTACATCTCTCCCTTGGCCTTGCTCTTCTTCTGGTGCCACGAAGCCACCACGCCGCCCACCGTCACTTCGGTGGCGTCGGGTAATCGTTCCAGCTCGGCCAGCGTGTGGGAGGCGTAGCGCCTCAAGAGCTCCTCCTGCTCCATCAAGGGGTGGCCCGTGAGGTAGAAGCCCAGGCTCTCCTTCTCTTTGCCGAATTTGTCGATGTCGTGCCAGGGTTCGCCGTGAAGGTACACGGCCGGAGCCTCTCCCACCTCGTCGCCTCCGAAGAGCGCCACCTGGCCGCGGGCTTTGTCCTCCTGCTCCTTGGCCGCGGCGCCCATGGCCCCGTCCAGTGTCGCCACCAAATCCCACCTGGGCACCCCGAAGGCGTCCATGGCCCCCGACTGGGCGAGGTTTTCCAGGACGCGGCGGTTCACGTGGAACCGGTCCACCTCCCGGCAGAAATGGAACAGGTCCTTGAAGGCCCCCACGCGCCGCCGGGCATCGAGGATGGCCTCCACGGAAGCCAGCCCCACGTTCTTGATGGCGCCCAGGCCGTAGCGGATGGCGTCCCCTTCGATGGTGAAGCCTTCTTCGCTGCGGTTCACGTCCGGCGGGAGCTGTCGGATTCCCATTTCACGGCACGAGTTCATGTACTTGAGGACTTCGTCCGTGTTGTTCGCCAGGACCGAGAGGGTGGCCGCCATGAAGTGGGTGGGAAAGTGGGCCTTGAGGTAGGCGGTCTGGAACGCCACGAGGGCGTAGGCCGCCGAGTGGGACTTGTTGAACCCGTACCGGCCGAAGGCCTCCATGGTGTCAAATAGGTCGGCGGCTTTCTTGGCGTCCACCTTGCGCTCCGCGCACCCTTTCAGGAACAGCTCTCTCTGGACCTGCATGGACGCCGTGTCCTTCTTGGCGATGGCCTTGCGTAGGATGTCCGCCTGCCCCAGGGTGAAACCGCCGATTTTGTGGGCGATGAGCATCACCTGCTCTTGATACACGATGACGCCCAGGGTCTCCTTGAGGATCGGCTCCAGCTCCTGGAGTGGCACGGTGGCGTCCTCGCGGCCGTGGGCCCTGGCGATGTACTTGGGAATCATCTTGGCGTCCAGGGGCCCGGGGCGGTAAAGGGCGTTGAGGGCGATGAGGTCTTCGAAGCGCCCGGGCTTGAGCTGGCGGAGAATGTCCTTCATGCCGCCCGACTCGAACTGGAACACGCCGTCCGTGTCGCCGCGGACGAAGAGGTCCATGGTTTTGGCGTCGTCCAAGGAAAGCGTGGACAGATCGGGAGGCTCCAGGCCCGAGCGCCGGATGAGAGCGAGGGTGTCGCTCAGGATGGTGAGGGTTTTGAGGCCCAGAAAGTCCATCTTGAGCAGGCCCAGCGACTCGATCTCGTCCTTGCTGTACTGAGTGGTGATGTCCTCCTTGCCCCCGCTGCCCCGGTGCAGCGGGCAAAACTCGGTGATGGGCTTGGGGGCGATGACGACGCCCGCCGCGTGGGTGGAGGCGTGGCGCGTGAGGCCCTCCAGCCGCTGGGCCACGTCCAGCACCCCGCGAACCTCCGGATCCGCGTCGTACATGGACTTGAGAGAGAGGGACTGCTTGAGGGCCTCCTCGATGGTGACCCCCAAGTCCTCGGGAACGGCCTTGGCGACCTTGTCCACCTTGTCCAGGGGAACGCCCAGCGCCCGGCCCACGTCGCGGATGGCCAGCCGGGCCTTCATTTCGCCGAAGGTGATGATCTGGGCCACGTTGTCCCGGCCGTACTTCTCCGTCACGTAGGAGATGACCTCCGCCCGGCCCCGCATGCAGAAGTCGATGTCGATGTCGGGCATGGAGACCCGCTCGGGGTTCAGGAAGCGTTCGAAGAGGAGGTCGTACCGAAGAGGGTCGATGTCCGTGATGCCCATGCTGTAGGAGACGAAAGAGCCCGCCGCCGAACCTCGGCCCGGACCCACGGGGATGCCGTGGTCTACGGCGTAGCGGATGAAA
>JAKBES010000204.1 GCA_021833665.1 Acidobacteriota bacterium | reverse complement strand
TTGCATCTTCAACCCCGCGGACCCCCGCGTTTCGGCCAGCTGGAAGAACGGCGCCCTCGTGGTCACGAAAGACCTGAAGGGGCTCCCGCCGAGCGGGGGCCTCCACGTGAAGGACCAGATCGTCGCCGCCTGGTACACGGACGCGGATAAGATCTTCTTTCACGGCCGCTTCGACAACGGCAGGGCGGCGAGGGCGCTCCAGCCGGGCAAACCCCTTCATATCACGGTGCTCCGCAGGAACGCCGAGGGGCGGGAGCACGAGGTGGACGTCACCCTGCCTCCTGTCCAGCCGGGTCCGGCGCACATCCTTTCCCGCCTGGCGAACATGGCCCCGAACCTGATCATCCTCCTGGCCTGCATCCTGGCGTCGCTCCTCATCGGCCTGTCGCGGCCAGAGGACGAGGGCGCCTATGCCGCGAGCCTTCTCTTTCTCTGCTTCACCTCCCTCCACTGGGGCGGCAGCCAGTACTTGTTCCCTTCCCCCTTCCGGGACCTGAGCCTTTGGCTCTGGTTCATCCTGGAGGCGTCCCTTACGCCGGCCCTGCTCTGGTTCTGCCTCCGCTTCCCCTCTCCCAGCCCCCTGGACGTACGTTTGCCTTGGCTGAAGCGGGTGGGAGTGGCGTTCGGGTTCGTGTTCGCCGTCTGGAACGGAATCCTGTGGTACATCCAGGAGACCGACGCGAGCATCTACATTCAGTACGTGGACAGCGTACGCGCGGCCGACTGGGGCCTGGACCTGATCTTCTGCCTGCTGGCGGTGGTGGGCCTCGCGGCCTTGGTCCGGAAGACCGCCACGTCCCGGTCCCCCGATGAGCGCCGCCGCCTGGTGATCCTGCTATGCGGCATTTTGGGGCTCTTCCCGTGGCTCCTCACCTTCCTGCACACGGTGACGGTGGGCGGCTCCACGCCCCTGGCGTGGAACATCTTCGTCGTCCTTGCGGAGGTCCTCTTCCCCGTGTGTTTCATCTACGCCGTGCTCAAACACCGCGTCTTCGGCATCCGCGTTTTCTTGCGCCGGGGCCTCAAGTTCGCCCTCCTCTCCAAAGGCTTCCTCACCCTCGAAGGCGCGGCCATCTTCATGGGCCTCTACTACGCCGCGGGACCGTCCGTGGGACGCATCGCCGGCGAAGACGGAGGCGGCGTCATGGCCGTGGCCATCGCCGGCATCACGGTGGCGTCCGTCCTGGGGATTCGCAAGGTGAACGGCAGGGTCCTCCACCCCATCGAACGGCGCTTCTTCCGGGAAGCCTACGACGCGCGCCAGGTGCTCACGAGCCTCACGGTGAACCTGCGCCGCCTCGTGGGCGACCCCGACGCCCTGGCGGCGGCCGTCGTGGACTCGGTCTCGGGGACGCTGCACCCCGCGGCCACGGCCGTCTTCCTCCGCGCCGGCATCGCCGCCAATCTCCCCTTTTCCCGCGAGCGAAGCCTAACCGTTCGGCGCGCCACCTCGGAGGCGGGAGCCAGTACCTTCGTCTCCTTCTGGCGGCGGCGCCTCACGGCGAAGGAATCGGGCGCGGATCTGGATCCGAGGCCGCTGCCCCTCCTCCTTTCGGGCTCCTCCTCCGTCCTCGCCATGTTCTCCCGCGAGGACGGGGCGCCGGGCCTGGTGAACCTCGACCCCAAGGACCCCCAGTCCCATGCGGGGCTTCTTGATGAGACGGGCTCCGCCGAGGAAAAGGCCCTCCTCCAGGACGGCCTCCGGGCGCGGCTCCTGATTCCGCTGTCCGCGGGACGCGAGGTCATGGGGTTCCTGGCCCTGGGCGAGAAGCTCTCGGAGGAGCCTTACTCTCGCGAGGACGAGGAGCTGCTCCTGGCCCTGACGCAGCAGATGGCGGACACCTTGGACCACGCCCGGCTGCTGCACCAGAGCGAAGAGCAGGCCCAGCTCCGGCGGGAAGTGGAGATCGCCCAGCAGGTCCAGCAGAACCTCCTGCCCAGGAGGCCCATCCCCGTGCCGGGCCTGGAGTACGACGCGGCCTGCAAACCGGCCCGCTACGTGGGGGGCGATTATTACGATTTCATCCGCCGCGGGGACGCGCGCGTCGGACTGGCCCTGGGAGACATCTCCGGGAAGGGCGTCTCCGCGGCCCTCCTCATGGCGAGCCTCCAGGCCACGCTGCGCGAACAGGCGGACGTGCACGGAGAGAATTTGAAGGCCTTCATGGCGGGCGTGAACCGCCGCCTCTGCGAGAGCGCGTCCGAGGGGCGGTTCTCCACCCTCTTCTACGGCGTCATCGACGTTCCGGCCAAGACGCTGGTCTACGTCAACGCGGGCCACAATCCGCCCATGCTCTTCCGGACCGCCGGCGGCGAAACCGAAGTCCTGAGGCTGGACCCCACGGGCGCCATCATCGGCTTCTTCCCCGAGCAGACCTTCGGCCAGCGCCAGGTGGCCCTCCAGCCCCGTGACGTGCTGGTGATCTTTTCCGACGGGGTCACGGAGGCCATGAATGAAGGCGGGGAGTTTTTCGAGGAGGAGCGCCTCGAGGCCCTCGTCCCCTCCCTCCTCGGCCTGCCCGCAGCGGCCATTCGAGACCGTATCCTGGAGGAGGTCAGCCGCTTCGCGGGAACGGCTCCCCAGGCCGACGACATCACGCTCCTGGTGGCCCGAGTGCTCTGAGCCCGGGAACCCTTTCCGCCCTGAGGTCCTGAGGGCACGGGGTATCATCCTCCCATGGTTGAAGGCTGGAACGTCGAGGGCGTAGCCGTAGGAAAGACCCGGGCCAGGTTTCTTTACACCACCATTCCCTACCACCTCTTTTGCGTGGACGGGCTGCTCGTGGACACAGGCCCCCTTGCCCTCCGCCGGGAGATCGAACCTTTCCTGGCCGGCCTGCCCATCGAGCTGGTGGTCCTCACCCACCTGCACGAGGACCACTGCGGCCTCGCCTCCTGGCTCGCGGGGCGAGGCGTGCCCATTTTCTGCCCCGAGGTCTCGCTGCAAGAAGCGGCCCGGGAGCCCCGCCTGCCCCTCTACCGCCGCCTCACCTGGGGCCGGCGGCCCGCGTTCCCCGCCAGCCCCTTGCCCGAAACGGTGCACACGGAGCACCACGAGTTCCAGGTCCTGAAGGCGCCGGGCCACACGCCCCGCCACGTGCTGTTTTACGAGGCCGAGCACGGCTGGCTTTTCACGGGGGATTTCTTCCTCAGCGCCCGGCCCAAGGTGGTGTTCATGGAAGAGGACCTCGCGGCGACCCTCGATTCCCTCAAACGGATCGAGACCCTCGGCGTACGCCTCCTCTTCGACGCCCACGCGGGCCCCCTGTACGGCGGCGCCCGCCTCCTCGCCCAGAAGCGCGCCTTCCTGGAGGAGCTGGGCGGACGCGTGGCTGCCCTGCGCCGCGAGGGCCTGGACGACCGCGCCATCGACCGCCGCCTCTTCCCCCACCGCCCCGCCATCACCTTCGTCTCGCGCGGCGAGTGGTCCTCCCTGCGCATGGTGCAGACCGCGCCCGTCCCCGAGGGCGCCCGGCGCGACCCCTCCCGAGAGCGGCCAGGCGAGGATTCCAAAGCGGGATAACCTCCCGCCGCATCCACCCTGCCGCCGCAGGAGAGTCTCTCTCCAGTTCAAACTTCATCTTCGCTTCAGGTTCCCCGCGAAATACTTCATCAGTGGCGGGTGGAAAGACCGCATGGAAGGCCTCGTCTCAAGCACGGCAAGCGCTTGGGCCGGTGGCGAGAAGGAGATTAGGATGAGTGTGAGCAAAGGCGGTGTGCCCGTCTTGAAGGCAAGGCTGGTGCGTAGCAAGGAGGTTGTCCTGGATTGGGTTGATATCCTTCTTGGACGGCGTGATTGGAGTAAACCTCCCCGCAGGTTGATGTTCGTTGGAGGGGGTGATTTCAGCAAGATCGGCGAGCGCTACCTCAACTTCTTCGTCGATGTTTGCGGCCTGAAGCCCGATGACAGCGTCCTTGATGCTGGGTGCGGCGTGGGACGATTGGCTATTCCCCTCACGCGTTACCTTTCACCCCCGGGAGCCTACCGCGGGTTTGACGTGGTCAGGCCGGGCATCGAATGGTGCAGCCAAGCCATTACGCCAAGGTTTCCCCATTTCCAGTTTGAATGGGCAAACATCTACAACAAGACCTACAACCCCCAAGGAACCATGACAGCGGCCGATTTTAGGTTCCCGTATGAGAATCAGCAGTTCGACTTCATCTTTCTCACGTCGGTCTTCACTCACATGCTTCCAGGGGACGTTGACCATTATCTTGCGGAGATTGCCCGGGTGCTTAGGCCAGGCAAGTCCTGCCTCACGACGTATTTTCTGTTGAATGAGGAATCCCGCCGGCTCATGGCCAGCGGGGCGAGCCGGCTCGACCTCAGGTACGGCGGGCGCGGTTACCTAACTCTCGACCCCGCCCTGCCTGAATCGGCCGTAGCCCATGATGAGGCCTTCATTCTGGCCTCGCTTTCCAGAGCGGGCCTCGCCGTAGACACGTCCATTCGATACGGGTCCTGGTGCGGGCGAAAAGGAACTATCCGCTTTCAAGACGAAGTCGTCGCCAAAAAGGCCGCTGGCTAACGGGAAACATCAGCCCGCGAACTGAACCGCAGTTTACACGCACGTCGCTTTGCAGCGGCGGAGGGATCCACGGATTCTAGCGATTGGGTGAGCAGGGAGTAGAATCTAGTCGGGGACTGGCCAGGCCATCAGGTGGATGATCCATGAGAGCATTGATCGTCGAGGATGAACCCCGAATTGCGCGCAACATCAAGCGCGCACTGGAGACCCTTCCGACCTTCGCGGCGGACGTCCTGGGCGACGGCCTGGAGGCCTGGGAGCGCTTGCGGTCGGGCGAGCCTTACGACCTCCTCCTTCTGGACCGCATGCTGCCGGGCATGGACGGCCTGGAGGTGTTGGAGCGCCTCAGGGAATCGGGAAGCCACGTGCCGGTGCTCGTCCTGACGGCCCTGGGGACGAAGGAGGAGATCATCCGGGGCCTGGACTACGGGTGCGACGACTATCTCGTAAAGCCGTACGACACGGGCGAGCTGCTCGCCCGGTGCAAGGCGCTGCTGAGACGCAGCCGGGAGCATCCCGCCCCGGTGCTGCGCGTCGCGAATCTGTGCGTGGACACGCGCACGCACGCGGTCACGAGAAACGGCCGCGCCATCGAACTTCCGGCTCTGGAGTACCGCCTGCTCGAATACCTCGCCTACAGGCCAGGCGCGGTGGTCGGAAGGGCCGAGCTCCTGGAGCACCTCTACGACTACAACTGGGAGAAATTCTCCAACGTCATCGAGCACTACGTCTGGTCCATCCGGACCAAGCTCGAGGCTCCCGGAGAAGCGCGCCTCCTCTACACGGTCAGGGGCATGGGCTACCGGCTCTCCGAGGAGCCCGGCCCGTGACCCGCCGCCCGCCTACTCTCTTCGGCCGCCTCATTCTTCTGACCCTGCCGGTGGAGGCGGCCATCTTGATGCTTTTCGGCGCGTGGCTGATCCGCGGAACGGAGCGCGGGGACGCCGCGGCCTTCGACGAGAGGCTGCGCATCCAGGACCAGGCCATGCTGGGCGGCGCCGGGCTCGATCCCGCAGGGAACCTCAGGGTGGATCCCGATTCCAGCCGCCGGGTTCTCGCCCCCGGCACGCGGGCGTGCCTGCTGGACGAGCGAGGCGGTGTCCTCTGGGAATCGCCCGATGGGTGGTTCCAGGCCAGCGGGCTTCGTCCCGTCTCGCAGGCGGACGTGGAATACGTGCTCAGCGTCCCGCTGCACGGCGAGCCGTTTCGAGTGCTCGATTCGGCGCGCCGGCTCAGAAAGGCGAGCGACACCGCCGTGGCCACGGGCCCGCTGGTCGAGGTGGTCCTCGCCAAGCCCCTCGCCGGCCTGGAGGCATCGACATTGGAGTTCAGGGAAAAAGCGGCGGCCGTGGGGTTTGCCCTTCTGGCGCTCACAGCGCTCCTGCTGTGGGCGGCCATCAGAATGGGACTCCATCCCGTCATGGACATGATCGGCCGCGTTCGCGACGTTCCAGGCCCGGCCGGCACCGAGCGCCTCGCCGAGAACCGGGCACCCAAGGAGCTTCGGCCCCTGGCGCGGGAGATCAACGGCCTCCTGGACCGGTTGTGGGGCCTCGTTGAACTGGAGAAGCGGTTCACGGCCGAGGCGGCCCACGAACTGCGGACCCCCATCACCCTCGTGAAATCAACGCTTCAAACCGCCCTGCTGACGGGGCGAAACGGGGAGGATCACCAGGGAGCCCTCCAAGAGGCGCTCGAAGACCTCCAGCGCCTGGAGAGAACCGCCGAATCGCTCCTCACCCTTGCGCGAACGGATGCCGCCCTCCCGGGCGCGCCGTCGTCCTTCGAGGAGGTGGACCTGCCAGAATTCCTAACGTCCGTGGCGGAAAGGTTCGAGCCGGGCGTCCGGCAGCGGAAGCTGGAGATGGCCCTGGATCTCGGCCCCTGCGTGATCCGGGGAGACCGCGGCGCCTTGGAGCGGCTGTTCATCAATCTCGTGGACAACGCCGTCAAGTTTTCCGCCAAGGGGGGAACGGTCACCCTCCGATGCGCCCGCGAGGCGGGATCGGTCCTCGCGGCCGTAGAGGACACGGGGCCGCCCGTGCCGGAGGAGGAGAGGCCGCACCTGTTTCAGCGGTTTTTCAGAGGCACATCGGGCCGCGCGGCCACCGTGCCCGGCGCCGGGCT
>JAKBES010000203.1 GCA_021833665.1 Acidobacteriota bacterium | reverse complement strand
TTCAGCGCCGCCTGGAATCGGCTCATCTCACCGGGGCCCGTCTGGAGCTTGGCCCCCAGCGCCTTCAGGCGGCTCCTGGCCTCCTCCCGGGCCGGGGAGGGCGGAAGCACCGCCACCCGTCCCTCCAGAACGGGCAGCCCCGCCGCCATGGCGGACAGGAGCGAGGCGCCCTTCTGGGCCGCCAGATCCCCCATGCCCGTGGGCGCCAGCACCGAGAAGAAGGCCTCGGCGCTGGCCTTCCCGTCGGGCGCCACGGCCCGGACGCGGTAAAGCCCCGTGGCCGAGGTGTCCTTGAAGGAGGCGGCGAAGGCGCCCGTCCCCGACACGGGCGCCGAGAGGGAGACGGCCTGGCCCGAGGGCCGGGTGACCGTGAGGGCCACCTGGTTCCGGCCCCCCAGCGGCACGCTCATCCCCGTGAGGGGGACGACGGCCCTCGCCGCCACCCACCGCGGGGCCGCCACGCTGATGGGGGCATCGGAGCGCGCCAGGTCCTGCCCCGCCACGCCCTGCGAAACCACGGCCAGCGCCACGCACAACAACACGCTCCCGGACGATCCTCTCCTCCCGCGCATGCGCCCCTCCCCTCGCAGGGCATCGCCACCCCGCGTCTCCACTTCCCACGACCTCGGACGCCGGCGGCAGTCTAGCCGACTTCGCGAGGGCGCCGCCAGCTTTCGAAATGCCGTTCGGTCTACCCCGGCAAGCCTTCACTGGGTATCCGCGGCGACCTCGTGAAGGATCAGCACCTGCGCCACGAGCAGCGCGCACAGAACCGCGGCGAGCAGGGCCGGCCGGGGGCTGAACGAGAGGAGGAGCAGGAGGGGAGCCCCGATGGCCAGGGCCAGCGCGGGAGGCAGGAGGAGCGAGGCGAGGAGGCGGCAGGGGCGCGGCTCCTTCTCCGCTTTCGCGGCGCGCAGCGTGGCGACGGCCAGTGCCGCCGCCGCCAGCAGCCAGGCCAGGAAGCAGCCCCGCCATATCTCCACATGTCCCTCCAGGCGCGGCGGGATCAGCCATGGAAGGGCCAGGCCCAAGAAGACCAGAACGAAGGACACGACCGCCCGGGCGGCACCGAGTGGTGTGGGGGAGTTCATGGTTTGCGGCTCTCCTGCACTGAAGATAACGCCCTGCGACCCAGCCTTGCCAGGGGCCTCTACCTCCGCCCATGGGAACACGGGACGCCCCGGCGCCCTCCATTGCCCGGGGTGGGAGAGACGCCCCCCCGAGGGGAGTGAACATTCCGCCGCCGCGGGCGCGGCGGTCTCGGCGGCGGCGCCTGATCCCTTCCCGGGCCGAGAAGAGCCGGCCCCCGGGTCGAGGGGCCCCCGCTCTCCGATCGAGAAGGGCCGCCGCCTGGATTGAGCTGGGTGCATTCCGGGATGGAGTAACCGATAACCCCTGGTCGAGGAAGGTCCCCTTCCCGGTCGGGCGGGGCCCAGTCCCCGGTGGAGAAGAGTGCGCTCTCTGCTTGAGAAGGGTGCTTCCCCCAGTTGAGCAGGGTCCATTTCCCAGGTGAGAAGGGTGCGTTCGCTACTTGAGGTAGGTCCGCTCCCAAGTGGAGAAGGGTGATTTCCCCGCTTGAGCGGGGCTCCTCCCCCGGTCGTGAAGGGTCCGTTCCCCGTTCGAGAGGGCCGCGGTGCGGCCGGGGCCGCTTTTAATTCGGTCGCGGGAGCGCGTTCGTGCGAGGTCGAAAGGCCAGGGCCGGGGGTCTCCGCAGAGGGAGGCCCCCGGCGGGCCGGCGCGGAGCCCGGGGGTTGGGACGCGCCGGCGGGAGGAACTCGGGCTCAGGCGGTGGGGGCGGGGGGCGCGGACGGCGGAGCGGGAGGCGCCTGCTCGCCGGCGTCGGCCCCTCGTCCCGTGCGCTTGAGGATGTCCAGCGCGAGCTTGTCCCGGGTGGGCGCGTCGTCGCGGAAGGCGGTCCGGCCGGAGCGGGCGAGCTTCTTGAGGAGGAGGAAGGCCTTCCCCTTCCGGAGATTGAGCTGGCGCGTGGCCACGGGCATGTCCCTCACGGCCAGCTCCTGGGCCGCGTCGGCCGCGGAGAGCGCCGCCAGGAGTTGGGGCCCCTGCGCCAGGAGCGCGTCGTTCACGCCCCAGGCCGCGAGGGCTGCCTTGTGGCGCTGGGCGAGGGCGGCCAGCCCCTGGAGGCGCCCGGTGATCTTGGGGACGCTCCGGCCGAGCTTGCCCGCCTTGTGAAACTGGTCCCCGATCTCCGGCTCCTCCTCGAAGGCGTTGTCGGCGGCGCTCATGACCTCGCTGATCCACCGCTTGGCCTCGTCGATCCTCTGGTTCACGGGGACGTTGCCCGTGCTGAAGGCCTCCTTGGCGTTGGCCTGCGTCCCGAAGGCGGCGCGGATCTCCTCCAGGAGCTTCTCCAGCTCGTCCACCTTGGCCGGCGGAAACTTGTCCGCCAGATCCTTCGCGTGCGCCCTGGCCACCGCCACCGACACGCCGCCCTGCTCGATCATCCGCTGCGTCGAGAACCTCGACCCGATGACAACCAGCTCCTGTTCACCGTTAGCCATGCGACCTTCCCTTCCATGTACGCGCCCGCTCCCCACCTCCTGCGCGGCCGGCCGCGGACGCCCCCTCCGGCCGCACGGATGAACTGCTCCCCTTTGTTCGTTGGTTCGTCCGGCGATCACCCCCTCCCCATGCACCGCGCCGGCGCGGCCTCACGCTCCGCCGCCGCCCCCTTGGACCCGATGATTGGATGGGGCCATCTTAGCAAAAGGATGTCAGAAAGGCAAAACGGACCCTCTGTCCCCCATGGCGCTGGCAGGTTTCGGAGAAAGCGAGCCCCCCAGGGCGTCCTGGGGGTTCGCCCGTCCAGGGCTGCGGTGAGCAGCTCTTCACGGACATCTGGTGGAATCGTAAGATTGCCCGTCGTCAATGGGCGTATCCTTCTGATCGTGCGGAACGCCAACTCTCACGGTGCCGTTGCAGGTGCCACCCTTCCCGTCGCCGGCGGTGAACGAGATGGCATACACACGGCCGTTGCCCGTCCCCGAGCGCTCGGCGCGCACCTGCGCCTGGGCAGAACCTTCTCCAAGGCCGTCGGGGCACGTATCTCCGTCGCCCAAGCCGTTGGTGGGCTCGTCCTGCGTGATGCCGGTGATCTGGATGATCACCGGATCGCCGTCCGGATCGGTGACACCCGTGATCGCGATGGGAACCAGCTTGTGGTTGGGGGGCCAGAGCAGGGCCGGGCTCGCCGAGGCCTGGCTGCAATCGGGAGGTCGGTTAGGAGGCATCACGCCGGTCGCCACTTGAAGCTGGCTCGACGCGCAATTGTTGCTTTCGTTCGTCTCGAAGACCTGGTTGTCCGCGTCCGCGCAGGCGTCGAGGTAATAATTGCCTGCGGGCAGATTCGGGGGAATGACGTAGGGCACCGTTTCCACCGAGCTCTTCTCGCCAGGGGCAAGGGCAGGGATGGCGCGTTCCCCGACGACCGTCGCGGTTGCCGGGTCGACCGGACTCGAACTCGAGAGGTAATACCGCGTGATGCTCGGGCCGGCGGGGAGAATCCCTATGTTCATCGTCGTCTCGGTAATGTAAAAGGTCTGGCCCGGGGCGGAGATGAGCAGCGGAGGAATGAAGATGGGCACGGTGAGATCCGGTCCACCCGTCCAGGAGACCGTGATGGGTTCCGAGAAGACACCGTTGGCTGTGCAATCGGTGAGCGACTCGCCTTGTCGTCCGTGGCTCTTACCGTTAGGTGTGCCCTTTCCTTTCGTGGCTGCGCCCTGCCGGGCGTACAACATTCCCGTGTTCGCCCGCAAGGTGTCCACACCGACCTTGGTACCTGTATACGTAAAGCTGAAGGTCCCGTCGCCCGCCGTCGTTCCGTGGGTTCCCTGGCCGCGCTGTGGGCCGTCGGTCACCTCAATGTCGACGTAGTTGTTCGCGATGGGCTGGCCGTTGGCGACATTCACCAACGTGGCCGTCGCGGTATGCGTCTGGCCAATCGCATGCGTCGCCGACGCCGGTGTCAGAGTGAGCTTGGGCTCGCAGGGCCAAGGAAGATTCTGTTGCAGGTAGAGGGCGTTGTAGTACACGAGCGCGTAGCCCTCGCTCGTGCGCTGCGAGGGCGCCGCGGCCTGAATCGCATCGATCACCGCCTGGAGCTTCGCGTTCACCATGGCTTGGTCCTGCGCTACCGCCGCTTGACGGGCGGCGGAAAGGTTGGATTGAATCGTCGAGAGCAAGGCCGCATCCGAAATCCATCCAAGCTGGCCGGCGGTGGCAACATCGCTATTGAATTCGTTCCAGTGAGCAAACGAGCCTGGATCCACACCCAGGGGACCAAGGGTCTGAACTTTTCGGATATAGCTGAGATTGATCGGATCCGATTCGCTGGGGAGCAACTCCCCCCCTTCGTAGGTAGCCAATGCATCGAGGTACGGTTGGATCCATGGGTTGATCCACGCTTCATGAATGGTGGGTGGCCGAGGTGATTGGAAGCTGAACGGTCCCGCGCTCGTACCCGGCACTGGCGGGTTGGGCATATCATCCCACATCGCCCAGTCCACGAAGGGCTGATTGGGCACGAGAACGAAAGGTGGTTGAGGGGGATTCGAGACGATGTCGGCCGGTCCCCAGCCTGGGGACGAGCCGAGGGTGATGGAGGACTCTGCTCCACCGACAACAATTTCAAAGTCAGAGAGCTCCGCGGTATTTGTGGATGGGTTGGTTACCGTGTACGCATACGTATACAAGCCTGAGGTAGGGTCGGCTGTGATCGCCGCTTGTACCGCCACCCCCTGAAATACTGGCGGCACGGGCTGCGCCCGAAGAGGCACCGCGAACAGAGGCATCACAAGTCCGCCCAAGCAAACGGCACGGCCAAAGAATTTTCCTCTCATGGGTCAGCCCCCAACGAGTTCATAGTGGATTTCTTGCTTCTCATAGCGAATAAGCCCCAAAGCTCTTGCAAGGGTGTTCAGTTTGTTCTCCTGAACGCGAACTGACGCACCACCCCCATCCACGGGGCAGTAGTGGTTCACGTCGGCGGAGGTACCCACCCGGTGGAGCTCATGCGGGCAGTCCCAGTTGTCTTGAAAGTCGAAAATGCCTCCCCAAGGAAGGCTCATATCGTTGTAAGAGAGTCTTACCCATACACCGGTCGTGCTGTGGTACCAATTCCGGTATTCCTGGGCGAGTTGGACCAGTTTCTTGCTCATCGCTGGTTTCACGTAATCACCCACAGGATGATCCCCGGCATTGCGGACAACCACGAGAGAGGGATCCGAAGGGAGTTCGACAAGCCCGTCCACGTGAAGCCGGACCCCCATTTGAGAGTAGCCCGTGCGGCCGCTGGGGTCGGAGGGGTCCACGTGCCAGCAGTCGTCAGGAACAATGTGGTAGTTGGGGGGAGCGATGCACCGGGCTGTGATTTGAACCACTCCGGAGCACTGTGGATGGTACTTGTAACCTGTCCATATTTGTCCGCCGGTGTCGCCGGTGAAGGTGTTCGTATCCGCAACACCCGAGAGATCCGAATAGAGACCGCCCGTCGTCATGGCGACGTCGCCCGAGCGCGGGTGGGCGTGACCGCCTTCGTAATAGAGAATCGTGGCGGGATCTTGCAGGCCATCTGTGGAAAAGAACTCTGTCCAGTCCTCGTGGCAATTCAGGGGTAATCCGGTGTAGAGGTCGTAGCACCCTACCTGAAAGGCGTCGAAGTCAAGTGGCACTGCGCGCAGGGAGGAACACTTCCCATAAGTCTGTGGGATGGTAGGGCTTGCGTTCCACCAGTACCAAGGCAGCTCAGTTTGAGCGTATGTGCCCAGGCTCAGCGCAAGAGCAAGCAGCGCAACCGTGAGAATGACCGTGGTGCGAGCGAGACCAACAATACAAACCTCCTTTCCAGGCAACGAGCTAGTTGATGGTATGTATGGTCCCCAATCCTTCACATGTCAATGGTTTCCGTGTTGAAACCCCTTCTTGTCTTACCGCCCCTCCCCCGTACAAGTCACGTCCCCCGCCCGTGGTGTGGTATGCTGAAGCCATCGCCGGGGGGCTTCATGACACCCATCGAGTTCATCCACAAGTGGCGGGACGCGGCGCTGTCGGAGCGCTCGGCGTGCCAGCAGCACTTTCTGGACCTGTGCGAGCTAGTGGGCCACCCCAAGCCGGCGGAGGTGGACAAGACGGGCGAGTCCTTCACCTTCGAGCGCGGCGCGGCCAAGACCGACGGCGGCGACGGCTGGGCGGACGTCTGGAAGCGGGGCTTCTTCGGCTGGGAGTACAAGGGCCGCCACGCCAACCTCGCCAAGGCCTACGGCCAGCTTCTCCAGTACCGGGAGGCGCTGGAAAACCCGCCCCTGCTCGTGGTGTGCGACATGGACCGCCTGGAGATCCACACCAACTTCACGGGGACGCGCACCGAGGTCCACGCGCTGCGCCTCGTGGAGCTGGACATGCCCCGCAGCCGGGAGATCCTGCACGCCCTCTTCTTCGACCCGGAGAAGCTCCGCCCCGGCGCCACCAGCGCCGCCATCACCACCGAGGCCGCCGCCCACATCGGCGAGATCGCCCAGCGCCTGCGCGCCCGCGGCGAGCAGCCGGCCCAGGTGGCGCGCTTCCTCGACCGCCTTGTCTTCTGCCTCTTCGCCGAGGACATCGGCCTTCTGCCCGAGGCGCTCTTCTCGCGCCTCCTCCACAAGACCCGGGACGATCCGCCCCGCTTCCAGAAGCTCGTCTCGGACCTCTTCGAGGCCATGGCCAAGGGCGGCGATTTCGGCATGGACACGATCCGCTGGTTCAACGGCTCGCTCTTCGCCCACGGGCCCGTCCTGCCGCTGGAGGAGGGGGAGCTGGCCATCCTCGACCGGGCCGCCGCCCTGGACTGGAGCGCCGTGGACGCC
>JAKBES010000202.1 GCA_021833665.1 Acidobacteriota bacterium | reverse complement strand
GTTCCAGAAAGCATCTGAAACTTCCCACGGACTAGCTTTCGCCATGACTTATCCTCCCAGTTCCAATATAGGGAGGTCCCAACGAAAAGTCCATTATTTGGGGATAAGCCCTAAGGCGACAGGGGTGGGACGTAGTAGCCGTAGGCCGCGCGGTTCGTGACAAGGCTGTGGATGGCATGGCCCACGGCGTCCTCCCCGGGCAGGGCCCGTTGCCTAAACCCTAGCCCACCTCGCCGCGCCCGTCAAGGGCGCGCGAGGCGCGAGCGGGTGTTGAGGTGACCGACAAAGCCGCCACGTGCGCGGCGAGGTGTCCTTTGTCCTCTCATATTCCACCGCCCCATCGCTCCCTTGGTGTTCTTGGTCCCCCCGGTGGTCCATCTCGTCCCTTCCGGAATCCGCCTTCCGCGTTCCGTTTTCCGAATATCCTGCCCCCGTAAACGGAGGAAGGAGCGAGCAGCAAGCAGTGAAACCAGGCATGCCCGAATCGGCGTATCATTCTCAAATCCCAAATCCGAATTCGTCCCATCGGCTTTCCGCGCTCCGCTTTCTGCACTCAAATCCCCCTTCCGGGACCCCTTGACAGCCGCCTTGGCGCGGCCTATATTACCAACCAGTTGGTTAAACCGCGTGGTTGACCCACGGAGATGTTCATGGCCGACGCCCCCGACGCGCACTTCCCCAAAGGACCGCGGAGTGCCATTCTCCGCGCCGCGGCCGCGGAGTTCGCCGCAAGGGGGTTCTCCGGCGCGCGAGTGGACGCCATCGCCCGCAGGGCCGGCGTGAACAAGGCCATGCTCTACTACCACGTGGGCGGCAAGGCGGCTCTCTATGACATGGTCATTTCGGAGGCCGTGGCATCCATGTGGTCGGCCGTCGAGGAGGGGGTCTCCAAGGCCTCGACGCCCGAGGGCCGGCTTGCGGCCATCGCGGAGGCCTTCGCATCCGTGGGACGGGCCCGGCCCTACATGCCGCGCATCATCCTGCGCGAAATGGCCACGGGCGGGAAGGACCTGACCGAACCCATGATCAAAGCGCTGGGGCGGATCATCGCCCTGGAACAGTCCATCATCTGCAGCACTTCCGCCAAGGGCTGCTTCCGGAAGGTTCACCCCGCCACCCTTCACATTCTTCTGGTGGTGGGAACCATGCTCCACATCGTGGCCAAGCCCATGAGCGGGCGCATCGCCAAGACGGCAGGAACCACCCTGCCACCCTGGCCAGAGGCCCCTGGCCGCGCCGTGGCGGACCTGGTCCTCCGCGGCCTTCTCGTAAGGCCCGAGGCCTCCGCTGAACCGAGAACGCGGCACGGCTCGAGAAAGACCGCGCGGAGCGCCCACGAGCCCGCCGCGCGAAAGATCCGAAAGAAGGAGGACCGGGCATGATAGCTTACGGCCGTTGGAGCGCGGGGGCCCTGGCCGCCGCCTTGGTGATGGGGTGCGCCGGCTCGCGGGAAGGGGTTTTGAAGACCTCGGGCAACGTAGAGGTCACCCAGGTCGAAGCGAGCTTCAAGGTACCCGGAAGGGTCGCCGAGCGCCCCGCGGACGAGGGGCAGATCGTCCAGGCGGGCCAGCTTCTCGCCAGGCTGGACGACACGGATTTCAGGCAACAGGTGGCCCTGCGCCAGGCCGAGGCCGACGCCGCCAAGGCGGCCCTGGACAAGCTCCTGGCCGGCTCCAGGCATGAGGAGATCGGCGCCGCCAGGGCCCAGCTTGACCAGGCCAAGGCGGACCTCGGCCGCGCCCGGGCCGACGACAAGCGCAACACGGAGCTGTTGAAGAAGGACGTCATTTCCCCTCGCGAGTTCGACGCCTCCCACGCCACCTTCCTCGCCGCCGAGGCCCGCGTGAACCAGGCCCAGCAACAGTACGACCTGGTGCTCAACGGGCCGCGCCGGGAGGACATCGACCAGGCCCGGGCCCGCCTGGCCCAGGCCGCCGAGGCCGTGGCCCAGGCCCAGACGCAGTTGGGCTACGCCGCGCTCATGGCTCCCGAAGCGGGCGTGGTCCTCTCCAAGAACGTGGAACCTGGAGAGTACGTGGTCCCCGGAACGCCCGTGGTGACCCTCGGAAATCTGAACAACGTCTACCTGAGAGCGTACATCGACGAGCGGGACTTGGGCAGGGTCAAGGTGGGACAGAAGGCGGCCGTCACCACCGACTCCTACCCGGGCAAGCGCTTCGAAGGGCGAGTTACCTTCATTTCGCAAGAGGCCGAATTCACGCCCAAGATGGTCCAGACGGAAAAGGAACGCGTGAAGCTGGTCTACCGCATCAAGATCACGGTTCCCAACCCCGGCATGGACCTCAAACCGGGCATGCCGGCCGACGGATTGGTCGAGACGGGAAGTTAGCAGGACGCATGGACGCCATACGGGCCCTTAACTTGACCCGAACTTTCGGCGCGAACCGCGCGGTGGACGGGCTCACGCTCTCCATCGCCGAGGGAGAAATTTTCGGCCTGGTGGGGCCCGACGGCGCCGGCAAGACCACGACCATGCGCCTCCTCACGGGCATTCTGGATCCCACGTCCGGGCAGGCCCAGGTCGCGGGGTTCGACGTGGTGAAGGACCCCGAAGCCATGAAGGATCATATCGGCTACATGAGCCAGCGCTTCGGCCTCTACCAGGACCTCACCGTCATGGAAAACATGGGGTTCTACGGGGACCTTTACGGCGTCCCGCGGGCGGATCGCGGGGAGCGGGTGGACCGGCTCCTTGCATTCAGCGGCCTGGCTCCCTTCAAGAGGCGCCAGGCGGGCAACCTCTCGGGCGGGATGAAGCAGAAGCTGGGCTTGTGCTGCGCCCTCATCCACACCCCGCGCGTCCTCTTTCTGGACGAGCCCACCAACGGCGTGGACCCTGTGTCGCGGAGAGATTTTTGGCGAATTCTCTACGACCTCCTCAAAGAGAAGGTCACCATCTTCGTTTCCACGGCCTACCTGGACGAGGCGGAGCGCTGCGGGCGCGTGGGCCTCATGCATCAAGGGAAGCTCCTGGCCTGCGACACTCCGGCCGGCGTGAAGCGGCTCATGAAGGGCACCCTCCTGGAAGTGCGCTGCACCAAGGCTCGCCAGGCGGCGCCCGCCTTGCGCGCCGCGGGCGTCCTCTCCGTGGCCCTCTTCGGCGACAAGCTCCACGTGGTGGTGGAGCACCCGGAGGAGGGACGGCGGTTGGTGGAGGCCGCCCTTCGCGAGGCGGGCCTGTCCTGCCAGGAGGTTCGTGTCGCCGAACCGTCCCTCGAAGACGTATTCACTTCGGCGCTTGGTGGCGCGATAGAGAATGCGGGGGGTGCCGCGTGACCGGACGGCGAGGGTGGCACGCTCCTGTCTCCCGTCCGCTGTTTCTGGTCCCCTGTTCCCCGTCCCCTTTCCCCTGTCTTCAGGATACCCGCCCATGACGACGAGCCAAGGCGTGGTGGTTCAAGACCTGACCAAGCGTTTCGGCGATTTCGTGGCCGTGAACGCCATCAGCCTGGTGGTGGCTCCCGGGGAGATCTTCGGCTTTCTCGGCCCCAACGGCGCCGGGAAATCCACCACCATCCGGATGCTCTGCGGGCTCCTCTCGCCCACCTCGGGCACGGCCACCGTGGCCGGCCTCGACGTGAAAACCCAGCCCGAGGCCGTCAAACGCAACATCGGCTACATGAGCCAGAAATTCTCGCTCTACGAAGACCTGACCGTGGAGGAGAATATCGACTTTTACTCGGGCATCTACCGCATACGGCAAGAGAAGAAGGTCCCCCGGAAGGAGTGGGTGCTGGCCATGTCGGGCCTGGTGGAACGACGGCACCTCAGGACCGGCCTGCTCCCGGGGGGATGGAAGCAGCGCCTCTCCCTCGGCTGCGCCCTGCTCCACGAACCCCCCGTCCTTTTCTTGGACGAGCCCACGTCCGGGGTGGACCCCATAAGCCGCCGCGCGTTCTGGGACCTCATTTACGAAACCGCCGCCGGGGGGGTCACCATCTTCGTGACCACGCACTACATGGAAGAGGCCGAGTATTGTGATCGCCTCGGGCTCATCTACCGAGGCGAACTTGTGGCCCTGGGCACGCCGGGAGAGCTTAAGACCCATGCCATGAAGGATCAGGTGCTCCGCGTGGCTTGCGCGTCTCCCCAGGAAGGCCTGGCGCGCGTCTCGGCCCTTCCCGGCGTGCGAGACGCGGCCGTGTTCGGCCGCTACCTCCACGTGGTCACCCCCGATGCCTCAGCCCTGGAACCGGGACTTCGAGGCGCTCTGGGGCCGCTGCAATTGGAACCCGCCGAACGCATCACCCCCAGCCTGGAGGATGTGTTCGTTTCCCTCATCGAAGCACGTGACAGGTCCGAAGGAACACAGCGGGAGGTGGCGCGATGAATCTCCGCCGAACCTGGGCCGTCGCGAGCAAGGAGTCGCTCCACATCCTCCGGGATCCCAGAGCCCTCGGGGTCAGCATCGCCCTGCCCCTGGTCCTCCTCCTCCTCTTCGGCTATGCCCTCACCCTGGACGTGGACCACGTGCCGCTCCTCATCTGGGATCAGAGCCAGACGCCCCAGAGCCGCGAGCTGGCGGCCCGCTTCACGGGATCGCCCTATTTCTCTCTCCTGTCCGAGGTGGACGGATACGGCGCCATCGGGGAGGCTCTGGACCGGGGCAAGGCCCTCGTGGCCCTGGTCATACCGCTGGACTTCGGACGGCGGGTGGCTGCGGGAAGACCCGTGGAGGTTCAGGTCATCGCCGACGGAAGCGACGCGAACACGGCCACCATCGCTTTAAACTACGCGGAATCCATCGTTCAAGGTTTTTCTCAAGGCGCCCTGGTCAAGCGGGCCCTTCGGCAAGGGATGAGGCCCCCCGCCCTTCCCCTGGAGGTGCGCCCCCGCGTCTGGTACAACACGGACATGGAATCCATGGACTTCATCGTCCCCGGGCTCATCGCCGTCATCATGATGCTCATCGCCGCCCTCCTCACGTCCCTAACCGTGGCGAGAGAATGGGAGACGGGCACCATGGAACAGCTTCTCTCCACGCCCATCCGCGCCTCCGAACTCGTGCTGGGCAAGCTGGCGCCTTACGTGGCCGTGGGAGCGCTGGACATGGTCCTCTCGGTCCTTGCGGGGCGCTTCCTCTTTCACGTGCCTCTGCGCGGCAGCCTCCTGGCGCTGGCGGCCATGTCCATGATCTACCTGGTGGGCGCCCTCTCCATGGGCATGCTCATCAGCATCGTGGCCAAAAACCAGCTCCTGGCCAGCCAAGTGGCCTTCATGGTGACCTTCCTTCCCGCCTTCCTCCTGTCGGGGTTCATGTTCGACATCAGCAACATGCCCAAGGTCCTCCAGGCGGTGACTTACCTCGTTCCCGCCCGCTATTTCGTCGCCCTCCTCAGAGGGCTGTATCTGAAGGGCGTGGGGCCTTCGGACCTGTACGGAGAGGGCCTCTTTCTTCTCGCCTTCAGCGCCGTCATGGTGGGTCTCGCGCTGAAGGCCTTCAAAAAGAGGCTGGCGTGAGGAGCGCGCTGACTGCCCGCCTGTGGGACTGGGGTCTCCAGAACGCATGGGTCCCCTCATTCCCTCATCACGTTTCGCGGAGGTGAGACCTTGATAGCCGAGCGTCTGCGCGCCATGCTCCGCAAGGAGTTCATCCAGGTCCTCAGAGACCCGAGGATGCGGGCGGTGCTCATCGTGGTGCCCATTTTTCAGGTGATCATCTTCGGGTACGCCGTCACCACCGACGTGCGCGGCATCCGGGTGGCCCTCTTCGATCTGGATAACACCCCCCAGAGCCGCCGCCTCATGGATGCCTTCGACGGGTCGGGGTATTTCCACATCGTGAAGCGGCTGGGGAGCGAGGCGCAGGTGGCGGCCGTGTTGGACAAGGGCTCCGCGAAGGCCGTCTTCCGAATCGACAGGGGATTTCAGGACGACGTGGAGGGGGGCCGCACGGGCCAGCTCCAGCTCATCCTGGATGGCACCGATTCCAATACCGCGAGCATCGTTCTGGGATACACGTCCCGAATCGCCTCGGCGTACGGCCAGGATCTTCTCATCAAGCGGCTGGACCGGAGCGGCGGCGCTGCCCTGGCCGTCCAGCCCGTGACCCTGGCCTCCCGCGCGTGGTACAACCCCAACCTGGACAGCCGGGATTATTTCGTCCCCGGTGTCATCGCCCTCCTCCTCATGGTCGTCTCCATCATCCTCTCCAGCATGGCCATCGTCCGGGAGCGGGAGATCGGTACCATGGAGCAGATCATGGTGACCCCCATCGGCAGGGCGGAGTTCATCCTGGGCAAAACCATACCCTTCGCTCTCATCGGCTTCTTCGACGTGATCCTCATCAGCCTCATCGCCGTGTTCTGGTTTCGCGTGCCCTTTCAGGGGAACCCCGTGGTGCTGTTCGCCTCCACGGGCCTTTACCTCATGAGCACCCTGGGGGTGGGCCTTCTCATCTCCACCATCAGCAGGACCCAGCAGCAGGCCATGATGACGGCCTTCTTCTTCATGCAGCCCGCCATCCTCCTCTCGGGGTTCATCTACCCCATCGCCAACATGCCCCTCGTGGTGCAGTGGCTCACCTACGTCAATCCCTTGCGGTATTTTCTGATCATCGTCCGGGGGGTCTTCCTCAAGGGCGTCGGCATGGAAGTTCTTTGGCCCCAGATGGCTGCCCTGGCGGTCCTGGGCGTGGTCCTCCTGTCCCTGGCCTCGGGACGGTTCAAGAAAACCGCTGGATAAGAGGAAGCTGGAATGTGGGGTGTGGGAGGTTGAACGTGAGATGCGGGATCTTCATGAGATCGGTGATGACTGCGAAGGAGCGCGGTATGCGAGCCCGGATGATAGGACTGATGTTAACGGTGGGACTCGCCCTCGGAGCACAGACGGTCTCCGAGCGCGCGCCCTCGGCCCCGGAGGCGTCCTTGACGCTGGAGGAGTGCATCGCCGCCGCCTTGGGTGAGA
>JAKBES010000201.1 GCA_021833665.1 Acidobacteriota bacterium | reverse complement strand
GGCCCAGAAGTGATCAAAGGCCTTCTCGCGCGCCGCCAGGGTTTCGGAAAGGTCCTTGTAGAGGGCGTCCGCGTCGGCGCCCTTGCTGGTGTCCACGTCGATGCGGTACCCCATGGACTCCAGCGCGGGAAGGATGGATAGAGGATGCACGGCCTTCTTCAAATCAATAGCCACGAAGCCTGAGATGAGGACCCCGTCGTGGGGCCGCGCGGGATACGTCCCGGGGAGGTTGATGACCACGGAGCGCTTGCCCCGCTTGCCCAGCCTGTCCCAGATGGTCTCGGCCTTGAGGTGGGGGTAGCTGGGGAAGTACATCTGGTAGGTGCCGGGCTTCAGATCCATGAACCCGTAAATGCCGTGCCTCGCGGGATTCACCCCCGTCATGAACGAAGACCAGGAGACGGAGGAGATCTCGGGCAGGGTCGCGTCCATCTGCTTGAAGTACGAGGGGCCCGCCGCGGCCAGGCGCCCGAGGTTAGGCGTCACGCCCTTGGCGATGAGCGTCTGCAGCAGCGTGTAGGGCACCCCGTCCAGACCGATGAGGACCGCGCGGGGTTTTTTCTTCGAGAGCAATTTCCCGAAAAAGGCCATGGAGCCTCCAGAGCTAAACGAGATGAGGAGATTAGGGGATGAGGAGATGAGGAAGGGAAACCGAGCAAGGCGCGGCGCGTGTGTTCCTCATTTCGGCATCTCCTCATTTCCTCATCACGGATACCAACTTATCCCAACACGTCTGGGGCACGCTCAACGTTCCTTCGCCGGTGCCGAGCTTGATGCGGGGACGGTTGGACCCGTGGAAGTCGGAGCCGCCGGTGGGAACAAGCCCATGCCTTCGGGCGAGGGCGAGGAAGCGGGCCGTGTCCGCCTCGGTGTGGTTGCGGTAGTAGCATTCCAGGCCCTGAAGTCCCTCGCCGGCAAGACCCGCGACGATGGATTCCAGGCGGGCATCGTCTTCGGCCTTGAGCTGGAGGGGGTGGGCGAGCACCGCCACCCCTCCCGCAGAGCGGATGGCGCGGATGCTCTCCTCGGGGCTCAGGCGGACCTTCTGCTCGTAAGCGGGCTGTCCCTTGGCCAGGTAGCGGTCGAAGGCCTCCTGCGTGCTCCGGACGTAGCCCTTGCGGACCAGAGCCGCCGCGAAATGGGGCCGGCCCACCACCGTGCCTCCCGCCTCGGCCGTCACGTCCTCCATCGTCACCGCCACGCCCAGGCGGTTGAGGTTGGCCACGATCTTGGGGTTGCGGTCGCGCCTCGCGCGCTGCACGTACTCCAGGCTCTCGTGCAAATCGCCGTCCGCGGCCTTTATGCCGTAGCCCAGGATGTGCATGGTGCCGGGCTGGTATTCGGCGGAGATCTCCAGGCCGCCGAGGAACGCCATGCCCAGGTGTTCCGCCTCTTCGCTCGCCTGCGCAAGACCTGACACCGTGTCGTGGTCCGTGAGGGCCAGGTGGGTGACGCCGGCCTCCCGCGCCGCGCGCACCAGCTCATGGGGACTGAGCGTCCCGTCCGAGCACGTGGAGTGGGTGTGGAGGTCGATCATCGAA
This sequence comes from Acidobacteriota bacterium, assembly GCA_021833665.1. Classification (GTDB taxonomy): domain Bacteria; phylum Acidobacteriota; class UBA4820; order UBA4820; family DSQY01; genus JAKAJA01. The sequence goes on along the minus strand of JAKBES010000201.1, from coordinate 5,411 downwards.
GGAGCCCTTCGTTGGATGGCGAGACGCGAAACGCTAGACGCTAGACGCAAAGAGAAAAACCAGCGCTTCGCGCAATCGCGTCTCGCTTAATCGCCTACCCCAAATACCCTAAATCCCTAAGCCGCGCGGCGACGGCTTTCTCTTCGTCGACGCCGTAGTCATCACCGGGGACGGGAGGGACCAGGCCCAGCATCTCCACCGTCTTGATGATGCGGGCGCAGGACTGCTCGGGCCCCTCGTCCCCCGTGTGGACGATGGCCTCCGGGTCCACGGGCGGCTCGTAGGGGTCGTCGATGCCCGTGAAGTGCTTGATCTCCCCCGCCATGGCCTTTTTGTAGAGGCCCTTCACGTCGCGCGCCGCGAGCTTCTCGATGGGGCACTCGCAGTAGGCTTCCACGAATCCGGCATGGCCGTCCACGGACCGTCGCACTTCGTCGCGAATCTCTTGGTACGGCGAGATGGCCGCCGTGATGGCGCAGACGCCGTTGCGCGCCAGAAGCTTGGCCACGTAGCCGATGCGTCGGATGTTGGTATCCCGGTCCTCCTTGGAGAAGCCCAGGCCCTTGGACAGGTTCGTGCGCACCTCGTCCCCATCCAGGACTTCGACCTTCACTCCCCGTTCGAGGAGCCGCTCCTCCACCATTTTCGACAGGGTGCTTTTGCCCGAACCGGAAAGCCCCGTGAACCAGAGGATAAAGCCCTTTTTCATGAGAACACTCCTTCGAAGGGTGACGTCGTGGAAGCGATTAAGCGATTAGGCAATTAAGCGATTGGGCAAGGCGCGGGCCCTTGTCTTTCGCGTCTCGCTTCATCGCGTCTCGCGTCTCGCGTTTCATTCAATGACCTTCCCAATCATATCCTCGGGCACGGGGAGGCCAAGGGTGCTGAGCACCGTGGGGGCTACGTCGTAGATGCGGGTACCTTCGCGCTTGCCCGGGACGACGCCAGGGCCGCTGAGGATGAACATGCCCTCCTTGGCGTGGTTGGCGTCGTCGGGGCCCGTGTCGTTCTCGAAGACGTGGAGGGCGTCCATCCCGACGCTCCCGGCGCTGCGCCAGGCCAGATCACCGAAATAGACGATGAGGTCGGGCGCCACGTTGTTCACCGTGCGGTAGAGGTCTTCGGGCTTGTGGGCCACCGTGCCGATGGGGTTACCCTTCTCGTCGCCCAGGGCCTCCAACTTGGCTTTGATCATGTCCCGCTTTTTCTCGTAGTCGCCCGGCTCGATGATGCCCTGGGGTTCCCGCCCCTTCACGTTCATGAAGATGCGCGAGTAGTAGCCGCCCTCGCCCCAGCAGACGGTCTTGGACCAATCGATGTTGGAGGTCTTGAGCTTGGTGGGCTTGGCGGGCTTGTCCTTGAGCGTGAGCAGGCCCTCGCGCATGAAGAACTCGTTCACGCACACGGCCCCGGCCATGGTCCTGGCGCCGTGGTCCGAGACGACCCAGATCTGCGTGTCCTTGGGGATCAGAGCCAGGACCGTTCCGATCTGCTCGTCCACGTACTTGTAGTAATCGCGGATGGCGAATTCGAGCTTGTGCCCCTTCTCGTAGAGGCGGTGGTTCACGTCGTGGTACCGCCAGAAGGCGTGGTGGATGCGGTCCACACCCATCTCCACGAACATGAAGAAGTCCCAGTCCTTGGTCTTCACCCAGTCTCGGACCACCATGAACCGGCGGCGCGTCATGGTGTAGATGTGCTCCAGGAGGGCGTCCTTGTCCTCCGTCCTGAAGTCCTTCACATCGATGATGTAGTCGCCCTCGGCGAGACGGTCCAGCTCGTATTTCACCTCGTCCGGGTAGGTGTAGGAGGTGCCCTTATCCGGCGTGAGGAAGCACCCCACCAGCGTTCCGTTCAAGGGCTTGGGCGGGTAGGTCTGGGGCACCCCGAGGACCACGGAGGTCTTCCGGTTCCTGCTCAGGAGCTGCCAGAGGGTCTTCTCCTTCACGTAGGAGGCGTTGGCGAAATACAGCTCGTCGTAGTCGTAGGATTTGCGGTTGCGGAAGCCGTAGAAGCCCAGCGTGCCCGGGTCCTTGCTCGTCATCATGGCCGTCCACGCGGGAACCGTGATGGGCGGATCCGTGGAGCGAAGCTCGCCCCATGCCCCGCCGCCGGCCAGCCGGGCCAGGTTGGGCAGCTCGTGGCGCCATTGCTCGAACACGAGCTGCGGTGCCATGCAGTCCATGCCGAAGATGAAAACGCGGTCAGCGCGCATACAGTACTCCTTGGGAGTGGCCCTGCTGCTCTTCAGGCGTTCAGGCAACCAGGCGATTAAGCGATTAAGCGATTGAGCGAATACGCAATTAAGCAATGAAGCGATTGAGCAAAAGGATCGCGGTCCCCGACTTCTTTTCTTGCGTTTTGCCCCTCGCCTTTTGCCTAATTGCGTCTCGCGTCTCGCGTCTCGCGTCTCGCGTCTTGCTTCATTGCGTCCCGCCTCGCTCCACCTACAGATACCCCATGCTCTTGAGCCGCTTGCGTATGGCCTCGACCTCCTGGGCCGAAAGGGCGCTCTCTATATCGCCCTTCTGATGGGCCACGATGTCCCGAAGGATGTAGACGGCGAACTCCGTGACGGAGGCGAATCCCGTGCCCTCAATGAGCTGGGACAGCCGCCGGTAGAGGGGACGCGGTATCTTTAGGGTCACACGAGGTTCCATTAGCACTCCATAAGCACTCATTATCCGGGGAAAATTTTTTAAGTCAAGGGGTGAAGATCGGCTCTTAGCTTTTGGCTATTGCCTGTTGGCTTTTGGCCATGGGCTGTTCGCGATTGCCTTGAGGGGCAAGGTTAGTTCAAACCGCCCAGCTGCTGGCTTAACTGCCTGAACCGGGCGATGACCTCCTGCTCGTGGCGGGCCTCATCCTGCGCCATGGACAGGAGCAGGTCTTTGAGCACGGGGTCGTCGCACAGGCCGGCGGCCTCCTCGTAGCGCAGGCGGGCCTGGCGTTCGGCCTCCGCGGCCTCCTGGAAGATCTCGGCGAGTTTTTCCATGCGGTGGGTCATGGGATCTCCTTTCGGGAGCTGGGAGCGGGGAGTCGGGAGAAGGGAGAACACCCGTCCGTGATCTCGGGCGCCGTCCCCCCCCTGCTACCTGCTCCCTGCCACCAAGTTCCTGCCGAACTCGTTCAACACCGCGAGATACGGCCCGATGCTGGGGATGAAATGGCGCTCGTGGCGGGTGTGGGGCCCGATACCGCTTTGGCCCCAGACCACGGCATTGCCTTGCGGGGCGAAGCGGGCCGACGTGCCCGCGAGCTTCCTCCCCACCTTGGGTTCCGCTCCCGAGACGTGCCGGACCGCGTCGAGGAGGCGCTTCAGGTGGGGGTTGCCCGAAGGACAGGCCACGCCGCCTTCGGTGACGTCCATGACGAGGTCGAGCCCGTTGCCTCCGCAATAGAGCCGCAGGGCCGCAAGGAGGTCCTCGGCGGGATCTTCTGGAATGGGCCTCACCTCGAGGCCGAGGACCCCTTCCGCGGGGGTGATGTTGTAGACTCCGTCCTCTCCGCAGGCCAGGAAGGGGAACCTCAGGCCCGTGACCCACCCGTCTCCGGCCTCCAGGGTGAGGTGGCTCCTCAGGAGCTGGTGCAGGTCCTGGCGAGCTTGGATGAGCCGCTCGGTCATATCCCGCGCGGCACCCCCCATGCCCGTGTGCTCGCGCTCGCCCCTGGCCACGATCCGGGCCCGGATCACGCCGCGGTTGGCCACGCAGACCTCCCCGTAGCGTTCGTCTCCTTTCTCTCCCGTGCGCTCGCCCAAGGTCATGAACTCGGGAGCCCACCCGTGGGCCTGCTGGAGATCCCGAAGGACGTGGGGCGTGCCGTAGGGCTCCGCTTCGCCGTTCTCCTCGTTCCCCACGAAGAGCAGGTTCACGGGCGGATAGGGCGGTCCGGCCTTGAGACGCCCGATCATCCACACCATGTCCGTGGCCACGACGGTCTTCATGTCGGCGGCGCCGCGGGCCCACAGGTAGTCGCCCTCAACCCGAGGCTCAAACTGGCTGTCGTTGGGGTCCGGTTCCACCACGTCGAAGTGGCCGCCCAGGGTCACGGAAGCGAGAAGGGCTCCGGGGAACCCCGCCAGCACCGCGGGGTACTTTCCTCCCGCAAAGAGCCGCACGAGGGCGCCGGCCCCTTTGAGCGTCTCCGCGATGAAGCGGCCGCAGCGCCACACCTCGTCCAGGCGCTCGCGGGCGCAGTTCGTGACGGAGGGGATGCGGCACAGGGCCTGGCTGAGGGCGAGGGTTTCAGCGACGGGGTCACCGGAGGTCACGGCCGCCATCTCGGCTCGCGGGGGAGCCTGGACGCGGCGCCCCCGAAGCGCCTCCTTGTAGCGCGAGGCCCGCTCCGCCAGTTTGGCCGCCTCATCTCCCAGCAAGGAAAGGTCGCAAAGGGATGCCGCGAGTTCGTCCTCCAGCAGGCCTCTGCGCTCGTCGAGCCACTGGACCATCAGATCCCGAGGGACGACGGTCCGCCCCGAAGGGCTTTTTCGCTCCCCCGCGAGCCGTCGGCCGAACCAGACGCGCGTCTCGCCGGCGGGATTGGGCGCGCCCTGCGCCATGAGGGCGATGGGCTCCAGGAGGGCGGCCCGTCCCAGGGCCTGAGCGAGGGGCATGAGGTCATCCAAGGTGGCCTTGAGAAACTCGCGGACCCCCACGGTCCCGCCCGAGAAGGGCTCTTCGATGGCCGCCTCCAGGCCCCGGCGCGCGGCCGCGTCCTCGTTGAGGCGGGCCCGTGCGATATCCTCGCCGTCGTAGGCGTACGCCGCGCCGAAGGCCGGGTCAGCGTAGATGCGGAGCATGAGGAGCTCCTTGAAGGCGATTTTGGCCGCCGAGAGGGCCAGCGTGTCCCCCCCCTCGTCGGTGCGCACCTCGATGCGGCTCATGGGCAAGTCGACCCTGGCGCAGAGGTTCTCCACCAGAAGGGCCCTCTCGGCCGCCTCCAGGCTGGCGTCCTCCCCGGCGCGGTAAAGCCCCTTTTGGTAGAGGCGGGAAAGCTGCTCGGCGGTGGCCCAGATGTTCCTATTGACGGGGTCCACGTCGGACCGGGCGCGAACGGGCGTCCAGTTGTTGGCGCCGAAGCGCACTCCACGCCGCACCAGGTCGTAGGAGATCCGGAGGTAGTCCTGATGGCTGGCGTAGAGGTAGGGGACGTCCAGCTCGGGCGGGTTGGGGAAGGTGAGGAGGCGGTTGCTGTCGTTTTGCGTGAGCACCACCGCGGGCTCCCCGTCCACCTCCTCCCAATCGAGCGGCGTGGAGGCCGTCAGGGCGATGAAGAGGGGCGTGAAGGGGCGGAGCAGCTTGGTGGCCCGGATGACGGCGGCGTTTCGGAAGTCGATGAGGGTTTGGCCCTCGCGGCGGTGCTGGGGAAGGTGGAAGAAGTCCCAGCTCAGCAGCGCCTCGGGGTAGGAG
>JAKBES010000200.1 GCA_021833665.1 Acidobacteriota bacterium | reverse complement strand
CCGGTTCGCATGATTTCGGCGAAAAACGGGTCTCCCATCCGCAGCCTTTCGGCGAGCTGGCGCGGGGAACGCACGATGAGGTCTAGCCCCGAGGACCAAGAGAGTTTTGTGCGGATGCGGAAGGCAGCGCGTTTGGCGTCTCCGCCCGTTTCGGCCACGACGAGGAGATCCACATCAGAATCCTTGCGGGACCGGCCCTGGGCTCGTGACCCGAAGAGGACGATCTTCTCCGGCGAAGCCACCTCCACGACTTTTTCGATCAACCGATTTAGGTCGTTGGAGCGCTCGCCCATGGTGGTCTCCTCGTCCTCTTCATCATCTTAGGGTCTCTGGCGTTGCTTGGCAATGGGCACGAGGGAGAGTGAACGGGTTAATAGTCAATGGCGACTAGGAAAGAAGGCGAGATGCGAGATGCAAAGGAAAAGGCGTGAATGAAGGCCTTCGAAGGTTCGCGATCGGCGATCGCTCCCACAGGGCTTAGCTGTGCCAATTTTGTGGGAGCCGTCGCTGACGGCGAATTGGAAAGAAAGAGTGAGAAGCAAGATGCGAGATGCGACAGAGGGACCGTGTAGGAGCCGCCTTTAGGCGGCGATCTTTTTCATCCTATCGCGACCTGAAGGTCGCTCCTACAGAATATCGTGGGGCGGGCGCCTCGCCCGCCAGGGTGGGAGGATTCGCAGGCGAGGGCGGCTGGGACACGGAAGGGAAGAGCGAGATCGCCGCGTCGCGCGTTGCGCTCCTCGCGATGACAACCATTCGGGCGCCTGCGCCACGGGGTGCGGTGGCCTTTGAAGGTTCGCGATCGGCTAGGCAACATCTTGCATGCGGTTTGCGAGATCGCGGCCAGAGGTCGGGGGCGGCAACGGTTTCTTGTCCTTCCGGTACAGCATTATGGCTTCTTCAACGATCTGACACAGCTCATCGAAAACCTTCTTTTCGTCCTCCCCGTGGCAACCGCCGAGAACCAGCCCAGGCGCGCTCCCGACATAGCACTGATCTTCTTCAGACCATTCGACGATTTTCGCGTACTTGGCGCTGTCTTTCATTTTTTCACCTCTTCCAGGGCCAGCCGTACCGCTCGGACCTGATATTGCTTTGCGTCATCTCCAAGTTTACCGGATATGGTCACCGGCTTCCGGGCACTCGGGTGAACGAAGTTTCGATGACTTCCCTTGCCGCCGCGATCCACGAACCCGGCCTTCTCCAATTCGGCTATCAAGTCCCTTACTCCTGGCGGCATGACCTCAGCCCTGCTTTGTTGCCCCAGGCGAAGCGGCGGGACTATCCCGACACCACCCAAGCCGCATGGGAGTCTCTCCCCTTGTGGAAAGAAGATAGGTCCCTAGGCGAACACGGACAAGGCCTTTCGCACGCCAGCGAGCGGCCGCTGCTTTCGTGGGGCGGGCGCCTCGCCCGCCTGGTTGTGAGGGACCGCAGGCGAGGGCGCCTGCGCCACAATCGCCGTGTTGCGCGTCGCGCTCCTCGCGATCACAGCCATGGAGCGCCTGGGGCACGGGGGGATGAGGGGTATGTAGCGATTTCTGCTGGACGGGGAACCCTACAACAACTCGAGAAACTCTTCCACGGATAGCCCCGCGTTTCGGATCAGAGCTCGAAGCGTTCCGACTGAAAGCTCTCTATGCTGAGGAATGGAGAGGTTGGCCCGTACACCCTCCTTGATGAGGATGAGGTGGCTCCCCACCTGGCCCATGGGGGTCCATCCTGCTTTCTCGAAGGCCTTTGCGGCCTCTTTCCCTGAAATGTTGCCCAGGCTGCCCACGCTTATACCGCTACGACGATGGGCTGTTCACCGATTTTGATGGGATGGGAGGCGAGGGCTTTTTGATCCTCCGCCCAGAGCCAGGCGGTGATGGCTTCTTTGATGTTTTCGAGGGCCTCTTTTTCATCCCGGCCTTGAGAAACACAACCCGGAAGAGCTGGGACCTCGACCACCATCCACCCATCCTCGGCCTTCTCTATCGTTACGTGGAACAACATGGTCAACCTCCCTGCGATTCGGCGACGGACCAATCTTTGTGCATTTTAGCACGGGCCCGTTTCGTGACCATTGAAAAGGATGGGAAAGGAAATGGCGAATGGGGAATGTGAAGGCATGAATGACGGCCTTCGAAGGTTCGCGATCGGCGATCGCTCCCACAGAGCTTAGCTGTGCCAGTTTTGTGGGAGCCGTCGCTGACGGCGAATTTGCTTGCATTATATTCAGATGTTCGCGATCGGCGATCGCTCCCACGGTGGGTGGGTGGAGCGGCCGATTCCATCGGCCGAGGAGCGGGGGTGCCGGTACGGCGGTTGGTCGGGCGCTATGGGCGCGATTCGAGGCGGGAGACGCGTGCGTCGATGCTCGCTATGGTGGATTCGAGGTGCGAGACGCGCCGGTCGAGTTCGGCGTAGGAGAACTTGATGGCCGCGCGCACTTCTTCGAAATTAGTGCGGGTCTCCACGATGAAGCCGTCCAGCTTGGTCTCCAGGTGGTCCATCCGGGTTTCCATGTGTCCCATGCGTGTGTCTAGGGCATCCACCTTGATTTCCAGGCGGTCCACCTTGGTTTCCAGGCGGTCCATGCGGGTTCCCAGGCCGTCAACCTTTTCGACGAGGACGCCATGGCCCTCAGCAAGCAGGCGAATGTCCGATTTCACGCTCTCGGCCACGACATCAAAATGCAGCCGGGTCTGTTCGTTGTCTTGCTTGATAGCCTTTAGGAGTTCTTCGGTGTCCATGGCTCACCTCTTTGAAATTCTAGTGGCCGCGTGTCAGGGATGCAAGGGGAAAGAGAGAAGAAACACATTGCAAATTGAGAATGGCGAATTGCGGAAAGGAAGGACAAGACGCTAGATGCGAAGGAAAAGGCGTGAATGAGCGCCTTTGGAGATTCGCGGGTGGCTTGGGAGCGATCTGGTGGAGGCCTTTAATGAATTACCGTTTTGGATAGGGCCACGGTCAGCGTAGCTCCGCCATAGCCCATGGGGGCAGACCTGCCACGGGCCTTATAAGTGCCCCCCGCTCAAGGCCACCGGTGGGACCCGAAGTGACCAGGAGGCATTGCAGAGTATCATACGTGCCTTTTGCCTTGAATACAAGCCAAATGCTTGCCCTGTAAGGGATGGGCTAAGGGAGAAAAGGCGAAACGCAAGACGCGAGACGTGAGACGTGAGACGCGAGACGCGAAGAGAAGGCGTGAAGGATGGCCTTCGAAGCTTCGGGGTCGGCGACTGCTGCTATAGGGACGGGCAGGGCGGGCCGGTGTGGGAGCCGTCGCTAAAGATCGGCATCGGGAGAGGCCTCCTACAACCACGGCGGGTGGCCGATAGGAGAAACAAGGGGACGCCCTTGGGCAGGACGCGAGCAGCCACCACCGCCGTGCCACTTCCACCACGGGCGGGGATGGGACCCCGCCCCTACGATAGAGACGCGCGCCTTTTGTCAGTCCCTTGATCAAGTCTTACACCTCGCGCCTTGCTCCCGTCCCCCCTTTCTAGGAAAGCCCGAATCCGCTAGGATACGCATCTACAAAGGCGGATGAATGGACGACCGGAGGAGCATAGGTAAACGCATACGCACCGCCCTGCGGCTGGGCAAGGCGGTGCGCATCGTGTGGAACTCGGCGCCGCGGCTGACGCTGGCCTCATGGGGGCTGGCCTTGCTGCAGGGCACGCTGCCGCTGCTGGGCCTCTACCTCATGAAGCGCATCGTGGACGAGGTGGTGGCGGGCATTGCCGCGCCGGGCCGTGAAGGGGCCTTTCGCGGCGCGGCGTGGTTCATCGCCATGGCGGGAGCCGTGGCCGTGGCCACCGTCCTGCTCAACTCTGTGTCGAGCCTGGTGTCGGACTACCAGGCGCAGGCGGTGACGGACGCGGTGGCGGACATCCTCCACGCCCAGTCCGTGAACGTGGACCTGGCCTACTATGAGGACCCGCGGTACTACGACACCCTGCACCGGGCCCAGCAGGACGCGCCCGGACGCCCCTTGTCCATCGTCAACGGCCTGGCCGTGACGGCCCAAAGCGGCGTGACGCTGCTGGTCATGGGGGGCCTGCTGCTCTCCCTCAACCCGCTCGTGTCCGCCGTTCTCTTTCTGGCCGCCGCGCCCGGCGTGCTGATCCGCCTGCGCTTCTCGGGGAAAGTCTACGCGTGGCAGAAGGCGCGGACGGAGACGGAGCGCAAGGTGTGGTACTACCACTGGCTCCTCACGGACGTGACCCACGCCAAGGAAGTGCGCCTGTTCGGTTTGGGGGGCCTGTTCCGGAGCAGGTACAAGGAGCTGCGCACCACCCTGCGCAAGGAGCGCCAGGCCCTCTTCACGAGAAGGTCGGTGGCCGACGTGGGGGCTCAGGGCGTAGGGTCGGCGGTGATCTACGGCACCTTCGCCTTCATCGCGTGGAAAGCCATCGCCGGGGCCATCACCGTGGGAGGCATGGTCATGTACTTCCAGGCCTTCCAGCGCGGGCTTTCGGCCCTGCAGGGGCTCCTGGGCGGCCTCGCCAGCCTCTACGAGGACAACCTCTTCCTGGCCAACTTCACGGACTTCATGGACATCAAGCCCCAGGTGACGGACCCGCCCGATCCCGTGCCGGTGCCCTCACCGCTTAGGGAGGGCATCTCCTTCCGCGGGGTGCACTTCACCTACCCCTCTGGCGAGAAAGAGGTGCTGCGCGGAGTTGACCTGGACGTCCTCCCCGGGCAGGTGGTAGCCCTCGTGGGCGAAAACGGCTCGGGGAAAACCACCCTGATGAAACTCCTGTGCCGCCTGCACGACCCCTCGCAGGGCGAGGTGCTCCTGGACGGGACCACCCTGCGCCGCTTCCGAACCGAGGAGCTGCGGCGCCGCACCACCGTCATCTTCCAGGATTTCGCGCACTACTTTCTGCCCGCCTCCGAGAACATCTGGCTCGGCGCCGTGGACCGCAAGCCCGACGCCGTGGCCATCGCCGACTCGGCCGCGCGGGCCGGGGCCGCCTCGGCCATCGAACGCTTGCCACGCGGCTACGACACGACCCTGGGGACATGGTTCGAGGACGGCCAGGAGCTGAGCGTCGGAGAATGGCAGAAGATGGCCCTGGCGAGGGCGTTCTTCAGGGACTCGGAGATCGTCGTCCTGGACGAACCCACCAGCGCCATGGACGCCGTGGCCGAACAGGAAGTCTTTCACGCGTTCCGCCAGATGGCCGCGGGCCGCACCGTCCTCCTCATCAGCCACCGGTTCTCCACCGTGAAAATGGCCGACCGCATTTTCGTCCTGCACCACGGCCAGGTGGCCGAGAGCGGCGGCCACGACGAGCTCATGGCCCTTGGCGGCATGTATGCCAGGATGTTCAACGCCCAGGCCGGGGCGTATAGGTAGGGCGATTCGGAAAGCGAAATTCGAAAAGGGAAAGAAGTGAATGAGGGCCTTCGCCACGGAAGACCTGGGTTACAGCGGCTTGTACTCGTGGATCAGAGTCATGGCGAGGCCCTTGCGGGGCGGAAGGTCTTGGGTGAAGAGGAGGACGCGGCTCAGAAACTGCCCAGGTTTGGTCATGATGGGAGGGGTCTGCCAGCGGCCGGAGCTTTGCAGGAGGGCGGGCTGGAGGGGCCCGTTGTCCTGGAACCAGCAGGGGCCGGAGGGATTCCGCGGGCTTTCCAGGGTGGCGAAGGCGGGCATAGGGGGACGGTTGGTGGTGCGCATGGGCAGGCTGAGGAGCCAGGTGAAGCTGCTCTGCGGCCAGTCGGGCTTGGCCTCCAGATAGGCCCCGCTCACCTGGGCCTTGCCGGTGAGGGCTTTCCACCCGTTCCAGAGGGGCCAGAGCCCGCGCCATTCGGCCTCGGGCCGGTTGCCCCAGTACGAGCGGCCGTCGGGCCGGGTGAGGTGGTAGACGAACCGCGGCCGCGCGGTTTTGGGATCGCTTAGACAGAAGCCTTCCACGGCCGCCGCGTCTCTCGTGAAGTCGTCCCCGAGGAGGGCATAGGCTTCGAGGAAGGGCCAGGCGGCCTCGGGGTTGGTGGGAAGAAGGGCTTTGCCCGCGAGGCCCATGCGCCGCCGGATGCGTTCGGCCACGGCGGTCTGGCCTTCGTACTGGGCCCTGTCGTAGCCCACGCGCAGCGCCTTCAGGGATTGGGCCGGGTGGCCCGCGGCCAGGGCCGACTCGGCCTGGGCGAGGACGGCGTAGGACCCGCGCTGGAAAGGGGTCGGGTCCGGCGCCGTGCCCGGCAGCTGGGCGATGACGGCGGCGCATGCCAGGAACAACAGCACCAGGGGAGGCATCCACCGCTTCATGGGTAGAGGGCGGCCTCCGTCCGCGATGAAGAGGGGGCCTGGGATTCATGGTCAGCGCTGCGGCGTTTGCCGTGGCCGTTCGCGCGTCCGTTCGTCCTCCCGTTGCGGGCCAGGGACGTGCGGATGAGGGCGATGAGAACGAGGTAGGCAGCCACCACGGGCCAGAGATGGAAGTGAAAATCCGTCACGGCGTGGAGAGCTTCCCCCCACAGGGGCGGCACGAGGAGAAAGGCGTGGCCTTCGGCCATGAGCGCCTTCCAGCCGAGCACTAACACATAGAGGGCCGCGAAGAGGGCGGCGGCGGCGCCGGGCAGGCCCGCCTCGAAGTAGAGCTGGAGGTACTCGTTCTCGGGATAGATGAACCAGGCGACGGCGCGGGACGGGAGATCGGTCAGCACCGCCTGGAACCGTTCGCCGAAGCTCCCCAGCCCATTGCCCACGAGCCAGTGGTTCTGGTTGAGCGCGTCGGTCCAGATGCCCAGCCGGCCGTGAAGGTCCGTGAACCTGTAGGCCAGGCCTACCACGACCAGCCCCGCCAGGAACAGGGCCAGCGTGCCTCCCACGATGAGCACCAGGCGGGGCCTGTGGCGAAGGGCGTGGAGGACGATGGCGCCGGGGAACAGGAGGAGGGGCCAGTAGCCCGCGCCGGTGGTTCGGATGCCCAGCAGGCACGCGTGGAACACCAGCA